>NZ_CP011025.1:1280278-1600347 GCF_000238395.3 Pseudoalteromonas arctica A 37-1-2 | reverse complement strand
GAGCAAGGAATGTCGTGGATACACATCGACGATATGATTCAGCTAATACTCTTTATTATTAAGCATCCAGAAATATCTGGCCCTGTTAACGCAACTGCGCCAAATCCTGTAAGCAATGCTCAATTTGGTAAAAGCTTAGGCGAGGCGTTATCGCGACCTGCATTTATCACTATGCCCACTGCAGTACTTAAACTATTAATGGGTGAAATGTCAGACTTACTAACAACGGGACAATTTGTAGTCCCTAAAAAGGCGCTCGTTCATAATTATCGTTTTCATCATCCTGATATTAAATCAGCTTTAGAGAGTTTGGTTTAGCGGGCGTTAATAATTCTTGAGGTAAAATATAAAAATTGAAAAAGCAATCCTTTTAACTGAATTGACCTTTTCTTATTAATACATAATAATTACAACAGTTAGTTAAATATATATTTCATCATTTTATAATAAAGAGAATAAATCATGTTTCATTTGCCTACTGTGATCTTCTTCTCTTTTATCCTTAACTTATTCATAAGCTTATTTTTTCTATCAATTTATAAATATAAAAAACAAACATCTTTTTTATTATTTGGTTTAGCCTGTGCCACATTCGCATTAGCCGAAATACTAGCATGTTTGCGCTTATTCATAGACTTTCCTTTAATAACCCACTATTTAGCTAGTGTTTCAATGATTACTAGCCCACTTTTAATTATTGTTGGACTATATAAATACAAAAACGTACAAAATATTAGCTTAATGCCTCTTTACTGCATATTTGGTTTTTCTAGCTTATTGTTATTGGCAATTTATCCTCTCGGTGCAGCAAAAATGCTAACGAGTTTAGTAATTGCCGGATTATTTATTTACACAGCGTATTTAATCAAAAGCATGAGCTTTGTTGCTAAAGCCCAGAAAAAGGCGTTAATTACCTGCTTTTTAGTGCACAGTGGAGTTATGTTTTTAAATGCTATATTTCTATCAATACCGGTACTTAGTTCGAGTATTCAAGATGTAGCAACCCCTTTGCAAATTGTGCTTATTAGTCATTTACTATTAGCCACACTGAGTGCTCTTATACTGCCATTTTTGTTATTTTCTAATAGTGAATACACGCTATCGAACCTTGCCAATACCGACTCTCTTACACAGTTATTTAATCGCAGAGGTTTTTTTAACAACGCCAAAGCAGTCCTTAAACAGCCTAATAACAATGATATAAATGTATCTATAATTATTTTAGATATCGACTTTTTTAAGCATGTAAACGATAAGTACGGCCACGACACGGGCGATCAAGCAATTAAATGGATTGCGCAGCACATAAAAGAGCAATTTATTGATGAGGGTATTTGCGCCAGAATAGGCGGTGAAGAATTTGCAATATTACTACCAGACTATTCCCTACGAGCAGCTAAAGAATATGCAGAGCACTTACGTGAAAATATTTCTAAGCATCCGTTTTATTATCAAAACGCGCATATAAAACTATCTGTGAGCGCGGGAGTGAGTCACTCTGTAAATGGTAAAATGAGTGTAAAAGACTTACTGTCATTGGCTGATAAACGCCTTTATCTTGCTAAAGAAACCGGCAGAGATAAAGTAGTTAGCTTTGACGAAAAAAACCTCTTAATGCAGTGCTAATTATTTTACAAGCTATTATAAAAAAGGTTCCTCCTATAAAAACGTGGTAACTCTTTGTATTTATAGCGACTTGCTCCTATTTAGTTATATCAATTAGCTCAAGTATTTATGCAGGTTAGTATTAATCCTCTACATAAAAAAAGCCCTTCATTCGAAGGGCTTTGGTATACACACAATAGAGTTAATAAACTACTTACAAGACAGTGTAGCTTCGCCTGCCTTATTTGGCACAAACTGAATATTAGCCACAGAAATTGACGCTTTACCATTGCTGCGTAAGCTAAATGGGCTTGTTAGGTTTGCAAAATTAACAGCCTTATCAGCAAAACAACCTAAATCGATTGATACTGACTGCCATTTATTCTCAATGGTTTTATCCACTACGTTTGCTAAATCAATGCTTGCACCACATTCACCCGAGCAAGTCATAGCAAGTGCTATATCGCTCGTTAGTGCTTCGTTTAATTTAATATCAAAGCTAATCACACTATCGGCTTCAACGTAAGCAATGGTATCTTCTGCAAAGCTTGTTACTATTTCAGCACTGGCTTTTTCTGCACCGCTAAAGTTAAATTGGCGCGCGTCTTCTTGTACTATTTTGTCCTCAGTTCGGTATTTAATTGCACCAAATTCATGTGTACTACTCGATACATCTAAAAGCTCATCGCCCGATTTTAACAATAAGCGCCATGGCGCTACAGGTGCACCAACAAGTATATCCATACTCGTAAGCCCTGAGTTATCAAGTTTAGAGTCTTCATCAAGGTCGTCAGCTAGCACGTTTTTATCGCCGTACGTTAAACCAAAACCATAAGGAAGTAATGGGTCGTAATTTTCATCGCCTTTATTAACCGCAGTTTGTACCGCTGATTTAGGCCAAGAAAACGATAATTTACCTTTAAAGTTATTTTGAATGGTGCCGTCTGCCGCTTTTAATAAAACATCAGCAATACCTGCGCCTTCTGTACCTGGCAACCATGCAGCTACAAACGCGTCAGATGCGTTAAGTTCACTGTTCACCCACATAGGTCGACCTGATATAAACACCGATACAACAGGAATACCTTGCTCTTTTAGCGAGTTTAAAAGTGCTAATGACTTTTTATTTCCGCGTTCAAACTCAAGGTTATCTTTATCGCCGTGCCCTTCTGCGTAAGGTTCTTCACCAAATACAACAATGGCAACATCAGGACGTTGATCAAACGTACCATCAGCACTTAAAGTAACACTTCCACCTGCTGCAGATATTTGTTCTTCAAGCCCTTTATATATCGAAGTAGCACCAGGAAAATCAGCATTTTTATTATTAGTCCCCTGCCACGTAATACTCCAACCACCCGACTGTTTACCTATATTATCAGCACCATCACCTGCAACAAGTACGCGTTGATTAGCTGCGATAGGTAATAGGTTATTTTTATTTTTGAGTAATACAAGCGATTCGCGCACAGCTTGGCGTGCGACTTCGCGATGCTCTTGCGCGCCAATAAGTTCTGTTTTACCCGAGTAAAGACGCTTAGCCGGACTTGGTTTATCAAATAAACCAGCGCGAAGTTTTACGCGTAATATTCTGCTCACTGCATCATCAATACGCGACATACTAATTTCGCCTGACTTAACTTGCGCAATTGTATTGTTATAAAGTGGCTTCCAGGCACCTGTTGGCACCATAAATATATCGAGGCCTGCATTAACGGCTTGTGCACAGCTTTCGTTAGTACAGCCTTTAATTTGCCCATGACCATTCCAATCACCCACTACAAAGCCATCAAAACCCATACGTGTTTTTAATACATCTGTAAGTAAGTATTTATTGCCGTGATTTTTAACGCCATTCCAGCTATTAAAAGACGCCATAACCGATTGGCTACCCGCAGACAAACCACCTACATAACCTTGGGCATGAATATCAAATAGCGACTGTTCGCTATCTATATTATTTCCCTGATCATCCCCATCAACGGTGCCGCCATCGCCAATAAAGTGCTTAACCGTGCTAATAACACGCTTATCACTTAAAAAGTCGCCATCGGCTTTACCTTGCAATCCATTTACAATCGCTGCTGAGTAATCGTGAACAATCTTTGGATCTTCAGAGTAGCCTTCGTACGTTCTGCCCCATCGATCGTCGCGCACTACGGCAACTGTGGGTGCAAATACCCAATCAATACCCGTAGCCATTACCTCTACTGCAGTAATCGATGCTATTTGCTCGATTAAATCAGGATTATTCGCCGCGCCTAAACCAATGTTATGTGGAAAAAGCGTCGCGCCAATTACGTTATTATGACCATGTACTGCATCGGTGCCCCACATAGTTGGGATACTACTGCCATCAAGTGAGTCATCAACAGAAGCTTGATAAAAGCTCTCTGCTAAGGCCACCCAGTCCATTGGTGTTGCATGTTTGTCGCCATTAGGGAATGCACCACCGCCATTAAGGTATGAACCGAAGCCATATTTACGCATGTCTTCAACGGTAATATCACGAATTTCTGGCTGAATCATTTGAGCAACCTTTTGCTCAAGTGTCATGGCTTTTAAATAGTTAACTATTTTAGCTTCAATATCGGCGTCTTTTTTAACAGCAATATTAAGTTTTGGCCAAATTTGCGCTGTTTTAGATAACGTTTCATTACTTTCAACCGATGTTACTGCGTCGTTTGAACAAGCCGATAAAGTACCTACTGATGCAATTAATGTTGCTAAGGCTATTTTATTAAGTGTAAAAGGGGTTTTCATTATAGAGTCTCCTGCGCTTGAACTGGTTTACTACCGCTTAAACCATAGAACACGATAAATATGTAACATAAAATAGGTAAAACATACGAAAGTTGAACACCCACACTATCAGCAAGTGCACCTTGTAAAAGTGGCACTATTGCACCACCCACAATCGCCAAACACAAAATACCAGAGCCTTGAGCTGTATGCTTACCAAGCCCATTTAACGCTAAACTAAAAATAGTGGGGAACATAATAGAATTGAATAAACCAACCAATAGTATTGACCACATTGCTAATTGACCCGACGTGCTCATGGCAATAACGACTAAAATAATAGCCATGGTTGCATTGAAGCCAAGTACTTTCCCAGCGGGTAATTTTTGCATTACAGCAGCACCAATAAAACGCCCAACCATAGCACCACCAAAATAATAAGTGATGTAATGAGCTGCAGCATGCTCTTTTAGTCCTGCAATATGTTCTTGCGCTAAAAAGCTTACTAAAAAGCTACCAATTGCCACTTCTGCGCCAACATACATAAATATACCCACAGCACCTAATGTTAGGTGACGGTATTGCCATGCACTGCCTTCAATTTTTTCTGAGTTTTTAGCCGCTTCTTTTTGCTCGCTCATAATGTCTGGTAATTTAAGCCAAGCAAAAATACCGGCTAGTAAAATAAGCATTGCAGCTAAAAGGAGGTAAGGAAGTTGTACTGATTCTGCATTTTGTGCCGGTGTTAAAAAGGCATCTGACGCTGAGTCCAGAATTAACAGAGCACCAAATGATGGTGCAACCGTAGTACCTAACGCGTTAAAAGCTTGAGTAAGCGTTAAACGAGACGACGCTGTTTTTGCTGAACCCAACAAACTTACATAAGGATTTGCAGATACTTGTAATAACGTTATGCCACTGGCAAGTACAAATAAAGCGAATAAAAATACAGGATAACTATGTAAAGACGCTGCTGGGTAAAATAAGACACACCCTACTGCCGCAATTAAAAGCCCAACCACGATTCCTTTTTTATAACCAAGCTTTTTAACTATGTGTCCACTAGGGAGTGACATTAAAAAGTAAGCGCCAAAAAAGCAAAACTGCACAAGCATTGCTTGTACATACGTTAAATCGAAAACCGCTTTTAAATGCGGAATCAAAATATCATTTAAGCAAGTAATAAAACCCCACATAAAAAACAGTGAAGTTAAAGATGTAAGTGCAAAACCATAGTTTTTATCTTGGTGGTTTTGCGACTGTGTGTGTGATGTCAGTGGTGCTGAACTAGCCATGTGCTCTCCGCAATTTATTATTATAAATTGACCTTCAGTAAGTAATTAATACAACCCCCGCTAAGGCGCAGTATTTAAGAGTTGACCTGAAGATTAATTAACATTAATCTAAAAATGTAAGCGCTTTCACGGCTAATTAAATACGAACATGTTACATATTTCAACAACTTTTATTTTTAATAATGTTTTGTACCCGCTGAAAGTCAGTAAAAATAAGCGCTAAGCGTGCAATTAAGTTCTCAAAAAGGTTTGTAACCAATGACAAAAATATCATTACCATTTAATTCACCTCTATTAACAAAAGACTTTGTTTATGGTGTAGCTACAGCATCATTTCAGATAGAGGGCGGATATGAGCATCGCTTACCGTGTATTTGGGATACCTTTTGTAGTACTGCAGGTAAAATTGCTGACAATTCACATGGTCATATTGCCTGCGATCATTACAATAATTGGCAACAAGACATAGATTTAATAGAGTCTCTAGGTGTTGATGCTTACAGGCTTTCTATTTCATGGCCTCGCGTGATGACTCAAGACGGAAAGTTAAATCCTGTAGGCGTTAAGTTTTATACTGATATTTTAGATGAGCTAAAACAAAAAAATATAAAAGCCTTTGTTACTTTGTACCACTGGGATTTACCGCAACACCTTGAAGATGAAGGCGGCTGGCTCAACAGAAAAACTGCTTACGCATTTGAGCAATACGTAGAACTAATTACTAACGCATTTGGAACTCGAGTGTATTCGTACGCTACATTAAACGAACCCTTTTGCAGCGCGTTTTTGGGTTACGAAATTGGCATACATGCCCCAGGCCTAGTCGGCAAGCAGTATGGTAAAAAAGCAGCTCATCACTTATTACTCGCTCATGGTCTGGCCATGAACGTGCTAAATAAAACATCGCCTAATACTCAAAACGGCATTGTGCTTAACTTTACACCCGCATATCCACTTACCGATAATCAACAAGACATAGACAGTGCCAAATACGCTGATGACTACTTAAATCAGTGGTACATGAAACCAATAATGGATGGTAAGTACCCCGATATAATTAACCAATTACCAAGCGATCATTTACCAGACATACACCCTGGTGATATGGAACTAATTTCTCAGCCAATTGATTACTTAGGCATTAACTTTTATACCCGCCAAGTTTATAAGGCGCATCCTACTGACATTTATGAACCCATTGCACCAACGGGTCCGTTGACTGATATGGGATGGGAAATTTATCCGCAATCGTTCACCGACTTGCTCGTATCGCTAAATAAAACATACACCCTACCGCCTATTTATATAACAGAAAATGGCGCAGCCATGCCCGATACATATAATAATGGTGAAGTTAACGACTTAGATCGTTTAAATTACTATAATGATCACTTAAATGCGGTTCATAATGCGATTGAACAAGGTGTTGTTATAGATGGCTACTTTGCTTGGAGCTTAATGGATAACTTTGAGTGGGCAGAAGGTTATTTAAAACGTTTTGGTATTGTGTATGTAGATTATAAGACGCAGCAACGCACCATTAAAAATAGTGGCTTAGCTTATAAAGAACTCATCTCTAAAAGATAAGAGTATACCCACAACTAAAAACAAGTATAAAGCGGGATAAACAATCATGGTCAGTGTAAAAGAAAAAATAGCGTATGGCTTAGGCGACACCGCCAGTAATATTATTTTTCAAACAGTTATGATGTTTTTAATGCTGTACTACACAGACGTAGTGGGTTTATCGCCTGCTGTTGTAGGTACTATGTTTTTAGCAGTGCGTATTTTTGATGCCGTAACCGACCCGTTAATGGGTAACCTTGCTGATAAAACACATACGCGCTGGGGGCACTTTCGCCCCTACTTACTTTGGCTTGCCCTCCCTTTTGCCATTATTAGTATTTTAGCGTTCACTACGCCCGATTTAGAAGGCACCGATAAAATAATTTATGCCTTTACTACCTACACTTTACTTATGGTTGTCTACACCGCTATCAATATTCCTTATTGTGCATTGGGCGGCGTACTTACAAGCGACGCAAAAGAGCGCGTGACTATTCAGTCTTACCGGTTTGTATTTGGTATGTTAGGCGGCGTTATAGTAGCGGGTTGTACTATGCCAATGGTTGAGTATTTTGGCCAAGGCGATGCAGCAAAGGGCTATCAATACACAATGACTGCAATGAGCATTTTAGGCTTTGTACTGTTTTTACTTTGTTTTTTAGGCACAAAAGAGCGTATACAACAGCCTAAAGAGCAAAACATTCCTTTTGCCCAAAGTGTTAAAGCATTAATTAAAAACGATCAATGGCGAACACTTTGCTTAGCTGCATTCTTTTTACTTACCGGGCAAGTATTGAGGCTTACGCTTGCTGTTTACTACGTAAAATACTATTTAGGTCGAGACGATTTAATCACTTTATTTATGACGCTAGGTGTTGCAGCCAGCATGGTAGGTTGTGCTTTAGCTCAACCACTTGCAAAGCGCTTTTGTAAAATAAAGGCCTATATAAGCTTACAAGTTATTGCCGCCGCTATTTGTGGTTTTAGTTACTTTATTAGTAAAGATCAATTAGTACTCGCATTTACTGCCTTTATTTTATGGAAATTCTTTTTAGATATGGCAACCCCATTGTTGTGGGCAAAAATGGCCGACACCATAGATTATGGGCATGAAAAAACAGGTGTACGCATTACGGGTTTGGTTTATTCAGGCGTTATATTTTTTATTAAGATGGGCGTGGCTGTAGGCGGCGCAATTGCAGGCTGGTTGTTATCTTTTTACAGTTATCAGGCCGATGCAGTACAAACTCTTGATACCCAACACGGTATTTTACTGTCATTCACTGTACTACCTGCTTTTGGCTCATTATTTGTTGCCTACATAATGAAAAAATATACACTGACTAATCAGGTTGTTGAAAATATTCAATCTAAACTAACAGCTAGTTAAGATATATACTCTAAGGTATTATTTAGCCGAAGTAGTTAAGGATAAGCGAGTGAACAAATAACATGGCAACAATTTATCAAGTCTCAGAGCTTGCGGGCGTATCGTTAGCCACCGTTTCTCGCGTGATGAACAAAAATACCCGTGTAAGCGATAAAACTAAACAAAAAGTGCTTGATGCTATGGCGCAGCTTGGCTACAAGCCTAATTCAATAGCGCAATCTTTAGCCTCTAACTGTACTAACAGTGTCGGTATTTTAGTGTCTGAGTTACATGGCCCTTTCTTTGCCCAAATGATGGCAGGTATTGAGTCAGAGCTTCGTGCTGCGGGTAAACACGTTATTATTACCACCGGACACAGTGAAGAAGACAAAGAACAAGAAGGCATTGAGTTTTTAATTAGCAGACGCTGCGATGCCATTATTTTGCACGTAGAAGCCGTCTCAGACGACTACCTAATAAAACTAAGCCAAGGCTCTACACCCGTTTATTTAATGAGCCGTTACGTAGAGCAACTAAAAGACAACTGTATCAGCCTAGATAATCAATTAGGTGGTTACCTAGCCACTAAATCGATATTAAATCAAGGCCATACACAAATAGCGTACATTGCAGGCCCGCAGTTTAAAGCCGATGCTTTTAACCGCTTAGAAGGTCATAAACAAGCGCTTACAGAGGCTGGTGTTAAATTTGATCCTACGCTTTATTATATTGGCGACTTTAACGAAACTGGCGGTAGTAAAGGCTTAAAACATTTTATTGATGAAAAACTTAGCTTTACTGCACTGGTATGCGCCAATGACGAAATGGCCTCCGGTGCCATGAAGTATGCACGAGAGCACGGTTATAATTTACCAATTGATTTATCGATTGTTGGATTTGATAACGTTATTTTTGCAAACTACCTTTACCCTACACTCACGACCATAGATAATCCGGTCGGGAAAATGGGCGAAATGGCAGCTAAATTAGTGCTTAAAGACGTATATCAAAATAAAAACCTCGTTATAAATCGCTTTTTTGAACCTACTTTAATGCAGCGCGATTCATCAGCACCACTTATTAAATAAAAACCAAAGACTAAAAACGAGTACTGATTTTGGTACAAAAAAAGCGGCTAAATGCCGCTTTTTGTATGTGAGCTACTTAACAATCCAAGGCGTTACTTTAATAACGTTCGATATATCGCCAAGCACTGCGCTATCATCTTCCCAGCTATCTTCAACTGCAAAATAACACACTGACTTTTCACACGTTATATTTTCATCATCAAATTGCATTGGGCTTTTAAATGTAACTGCTACGCCCTTTTGCTCTGGTAATAAAAACCACATTAATTTACTTACAAAAAAGCCCGACAAATCAGTTAATAGCTCATCAAGTTCTTCGTTAATGGTATATAACGACTGCTTTGAAAATGCTAAACCTTCAAGTTCGTTTGCTTCTATTTGTAGCTTTAATTGGCAATCGTGTACAGGATTGAGCGGCTCTACTACAATGACCGCTTTATCGGTATCAAGCTGCTTATCGAACGGCAATAGTAATTGTGCTTTATCGGTAAAGTTAAGTGGATACTCGTTTCTTTCGGTTAAAATAGTACCGCTTTTAATCGCACATGTTTCATTAGTACCAATATCACTAATGTAAAAGTTAACTCGCGCATATTGAAAATCGCCTTTGTTAACAATTTTTAAGCGGTCGTAAAAACCGTCATACGACATCACAAACTCTCTCGCATTTACATTAAATGCACTGATGCTCAGCAGCACTAACACAATAGCGTTGGTACAATTAAAAATGTATTTATTCATCAAAGTAGGCTCTATTTTGGCTAATCATCGTGTTTAACTCTTCTATATACGCTTCACCGCGCTCAGAGTAAGACATTAAACCTTGTGTAAGTTCAGTCGCTAAAATTGGTTTTTGCTCAAGACGTAAGTTTTCACGTATTGCGCGCAAATCTTTATAAGCAGGATGCGTATTTATGTTTTTAAAGTAAGAGTTTATAGCAGCTCTTACCGATTTAAACGCAGCAACTTCGTGCGCAGCCCCGGTATTACGGCGTTTTGGCACCATGCCACAACCTTTTGTGTAGCACCACTGACCAAAAAAGTTAAGGCCAATACGTGCAAAACGTGATGTGCCCCATGCAGATTCGTTTGCAGCTTGCATAAGCGCTAATTCTTTAGGAATTATATCAACACGGCGTAGTGCTTGCGTAAGTATTAGCGTATCAACCGTGGTTGGTAAGTCATACGACTTTAAAATTTTAGCAATATCTTTGTTTTGCTTTTTTTCTAAAGGTAATTCGTTTTGTAACATCATGCGTGCTATTTCGAGCTTAGCGCGTTGCTGTAATATTTTTTTATTTTCGGCTTCAACGTGCGGACGAATAAAGCTAAAAAATGCATGTTTTTTTTCTTTAACATCACTAAATTCTGAAAATTTTGGCAGTTTTACATTATGTAATGGTTTTTCTTTTTTCTTCACTTTTTTTGGTTGTTCTGACGTTTGTTCATCTAGTTCAACATCATCATTTTGTATAAACGGATATGCAAGCGCCCATACAAAAAACACGGTTAGTAAAAGCTTAAAAATCGTTTTTAACATGTATTCTCTCTTTGAAACAACAGCTATGCATGGTTAATACACAAGCATACGAAGGCGCATTATACCTAAGCCACTTTATAAACGCGAATAACTGGGGTTTGATGACCTTTTACGGTTGAATTTTCAGCAGTGTATTTGAATTTTAGATAAAACAGAGCCTATGTAGTGCATTTGTTCATTCGCAATTTATAAGTCCATGGGTATACTGGGCAAAGTTTAATAATATTAACTATGTGTGAGTAAGCAGTATGAATAAACAATGGCAAAGCCGAATAATAGAGCAATATAAACATCGTCCTAACGATAATCGCTCGCCGTGGCAGGTCGATCGTTCGCGTATTATTCATGCAGCTGCATTTAGGCGTTTGCAAGCTAAAACCCAAATTATGGGCATTGGCCTAAACGACTTTTACCGCACTCGCCTTACCCACTCTTTAGAAGTATCGCAAATTGGTACTGGCATATTGCGCCACTTAAAAGCGCAACATAGCGACTTTACGCACTTTCCATCAACCGGACTGCTAGAAACACTGTGTTTGGCGCACGATATTGGCCATCCACCTTTTGGCCATGGTGGTGAAATAGCGCTAAATTACATGATGCGCGATCACGGTGGTTTTGAAGGTAACGCACAAACACTGCGCATAGTTGCAAAACTTGAGCCCTACAGTAATGGGCACGGGATGAACCTAACTCGTCGTACTTTATTAGGTTTTATAAAATACCCCGCGTTTATTAATACGCTTTGGCATACCATTCCCGACGATACAACCGGTCGTGCATTTATAAAAGCAGATGATTGGCGACCTGCCAAAGGGTTGTACAACGACGATGCAGCCATATTCAATTGGATAGTAGAACCACTGAGTCAAAACGATAAAACGTTGCTGGGTAACCATGCCGCTATTGATAAGTACCGCGCTAAAACAACGTATAAATCGCTCGATAGCGCAATAATGGAACATGCCGACGATATAGCATACGCCGTACACGACTTAGAAGATGCCATTGCAACCCATGTACTTACGCTAGACGATTGGCAAACTCATGCTCTACCTCATTTAAAAGCACTAAATTTTGACTGGTTAAACACCATGCTTGAGTCGCTCACGAAGCGTTTGTTTTCAAAAAATGATTATGAGCGAAAAGATGCCATAGGTGAGCTGGTTAATACCTTTATTATTCATATACATTTAGATATACAAAACGATGACTTTGAATGCCCTATTTTAAAGTACACCGCTAAATTAGATGCCCAATACGACAGTGTATTGCAAATACTTAAGCATTTTGTGTTTCAGCGTTTAATACGTGACCCCGAAATGCAGCAAATAGAATTCAAAGGTCAAAACTTACTAATAGAGTTATTTACCGCGTTTGCTAGCGATCCGCTGCGTTTATTGCCCGAAACTACACAAGCACAATACATAGAAGCCGAAAAACAAAATCAAGGGATGCGCATAATTTGCGATTACTTAAGCGGAATGACCGACGAGTACGCTTATAAAACGTATCAACGATTGTTTTCACCTATGCAATAGCTAACTGCTAACTACTAACTACTAGCAAACATTAAAAAGGCCGAGTAAATTTAATTTGCTCGGCCTTTTTGCTCAGCTATTAAAGTTAGCTATTTTGTTAAAGCGCTTTTATAATGACTCTACGCCCATGTTATATAGCGTAAAACCAAATATATCAGCGTACTGCTCAATTGTTTTACTCGTTGGAGTACCTGCACCATGCCCCGCATTGGTTTCTATGCGAATAAGCGTTGGATTATTACCTGTTTGCTTTGCTTGAAGCTCAGCGGCAAACTTAAACGAATGCGAAGGGACAACGCGGTCATCATGGTCGCCGGTTGTAATCATAGTCGCTGGATACTCAACACCTGCTTTTACATTATGAAGTGGTGAATAACCTTTAATGTATTCAAACATTTCTTTGCTTTGCTCACTGGTACCGTAGTCGTACGCCCAACCGGCACCTGCGGTAAAGGTATGGTAGCGCAGCATATCAAGTACGCCTACAGCAGGTAGAGCCACCTGAAATAAGTCTGGGCGCTGCGTCATCACTGCGCCAACTAACAAACCACCATTAGATCCACCGCGAAGTGCTAAGCGCTTTTTAGACGTATACTTTTTATCTTTTAAGTACTCAGCTGCGGCAATAAAGTCGTCAAACACATTTTGCTTTTGCAATTTAGTGCCGGCATTGTGCCAGTCTTTACCGTACTCACCACCACCGCGAATATTAGCAACGGCGTACACACCACCTTGCTCAAGCCATACAGCATTAACGGGGCTAAAGCTTGGCGTTAAACTAATATTAAAACCACCGTAACCATATAAAATAGTAGGGTTTGAACCATCAAGCTTAATGCCTGTTTTATAGGTAATTACCATCGGTATTTTAGTACCGTCTTTTGAGGTGTAAAACACTTGCTCAGACGTGTAATCATCACTATTAAAATCAATAGCCGACTTACGATAAACACCCGATTCACCCGTAGTTACATCAAACGTATAAGTAGTACCTGGTGTTTTGTAGTTAGTGAATGAATAATAAAGCGTTGTTTGATCTTTCTTACCGCCAAAACCACGTGCAGTACCCACGCCTGGTAATGTAATTTCGCGAATTAGCTCGCCTTTTTTGTTGTACTGTTTTACCTGCGAAATCGCATCAACCATGTAGTTAGCAAAAAAGGTATCGCCACCTTTTGTAAGATTTAGTACGTTTTTGGTTTCAGGAATTAAATCAACCCAATTTTCAGGGCTTGGATTACTTGCATCAACCGTCACTACTTTTTTGTTTGGTGCATTAAGGTTAGTAACTAAAAACAGCTTGCTGCCTTCGTTATCAATAACTGATGTGTCTGAATCAGTATCTCCAACAACTGTTACAAACTCACTGTTTTCTTTTGTTAAATCTTTTATAAACAGCTTATTGCCTGAAGTAGACGTACTAGCTGAAATAAGTAAGTAGCGGCCGTCATGGGTTACATCAGCGCCTACATAGCGATGTTTTTGCTCATCAGTTTCACCAAATACAACACTATCAGCAGACTGTGCAGTACCTAGCTTATGGTAATACGCTTTATGCTGATCTGTTTTAGCCGAAAGTTCACTGCCTTTAGGTTTTTCGTAACTTGAATAATAAAAACCTTCGTTGCCTAACCAATCAATGCCACTAAATTTAACGTCAACAAGCGCTTCTTCAACTTGCTCTTTAGTATGTGCATCAATAACTATAATTTTGCGCCAATCGCTGCCGCCTTCAGATATTTGATACGCGAGTAATGACCCATCTTTTGAAAACGATAAACCCGACATAGACGTCGTACCATCTTCACTAAACTTGTTTGGATCTAAAAATACTTCTACGTCGCCGCCATCTTTACTGCGGTACAAAACATATTGATTTTGCAGACCATCGTTTTTATAAAAATAGGTGTAATCGCCTTCAGTAAAAGGAGCGCCTATTTTTTCGTAGTTCATTAGTTTTTCAAGGCGCTGCTTTAACTTATCGCGATAAGGGATTTGTTCTAAATAAGAAAACGTTAAATTGTTTTGCGTTTTAACCCAATCGGCAGTTTCGTCGCTCATATCATCTTCAAGCCAACGATATGGGTCGCTAACGGCTTCTTCAAAGTAGGTGTCTACGATATCGCCTTTTTTTGTTTCTGGGTATATAACTGCGTTAACTTGCTTCATAGGTGCTTTTACTTCTTCTTGAGTTACCGTATTAGTTGGCTCTGAACAGCCGCTAAGCGCTACAATTACAGCACACGCTAGAGTATGTTTAAACATCCTGAGTTCCATTCTTATTTATTAATAGTGCGCCTAAGTTATTAACTTTTAGCCCTTTTGTCTATTTAGATGCGTTAAGCGCCATTTATCGCTGTAAACAAATGTAAACTTACGCTTTAATAGCACGACCCTCATTAAAATAAAAAACAATAAAAGAGCACACTATGCAAAGTACAAACCCCACGTTTAAAAGCTTTAAAGCCTTCTACCCTTATTACTTAAAAGAGCACCGCAACGTGATTTGCCGCCGCTTACATTTTATAGGAAGCACCCTTGTTCTTGCTGTAATCGCAATAGCATTATTAAAACAACACTACAGTTTATTATGGCTATTACCTGTTATTGGATATGGATTTGCGTGGGTCGGACATTTCTTTTTTGAAAAAAACCGCCCTGCTACTTTTAAACACCCTTTTTACAGTTTATGGGGAGATTGGGTAATGTTTAAAGATATGCTTGTTGGAAAAATTAAATTTTAACACTATTTTTAGCACTCTTTTTTATACCAATTACTTATAAAAACAAAATTGCTTCATGCTTTAAAGTATAGGTTCTAATAAGTAGTACATAATTTATAGTACCCCCATTAAATGTTAATTTAGTTAACATTTAATGGGTTTATTTGTATTTTAAATTTTAAAAAATATTTATAGCTCAACAGCTATTTATTGCCAGCCCAATAAAAATGATTCCCTACCCATAATTAATTTAAACCACCCATCTCATCTTACCAGTTAATTAAACGTTAAATTTAACTTTTAAATATAATTCATTATCCATCAATTACTTAGCAATTACCTTCGCTATATAACTAAAACAATGATCATTATAAAAAACAACTAAATGTAATTATAAAAACCCTTAAATTAATTGAATGTTATTCAATTGACTGACTTTGTTAATTAAGTATATGTTCAAGGTAACAAAAAAGTTTATACCAATCCGCTTAATTAAGTGATCTATTTTGAGGATGGAAAAACGTGTTGATAGCTAGGCAAAAAATTCGCTATTTAGTTGCTCTAAATGAGAATTTTTTAACGCAGGTAACGGCACGTTTAGCCCCTAAAAATGATTAAGTATTATTGCGGGTTGGTATTAATCTTTTTGTACAAAACTAAAATAATTCAATGGGTATGGGGAAATACAGCATGAATAGAAAACCGTTATTTAAATTACAGCAATCGGTACCACAAATATTACTCGCAATGAGCGCGTCTGCTGCACTACTTGGTTCGCTCTGCGTAAATGCTGCAGAGCAAGACACTAAAGCAGAAGAAAACATCGAACAAATAAGCGTAATTGGCTCTCGCCGATTAGGCCGTACAGTAGAAGACAGCGCAGTACCCATCGATATAATTGGTGCAGATGCACTTAAAAACTCAGGCTTTACTGAAACGAATGCCCTGCTTAGCAGTTTATTACCCAGCTTTAACTTCCCACAAGCATCACTTACTGATGGCAGCGACCATGTACGCCCCGCTCAGCTTCGTGGCTTGGCACCCGATCACACATTAGTACTTGTTAATGGTAAGCGCCGCCACAGCAACGCATTACTTAACTTAAATGGCTCAACGGGTCGTGGCTCATCATCGGTTGACTTAAATGCGATACCTGCAAATGCTATTGCCCGTATTGAAGTATTACGCGATGGTGCAGCAGCGCAATATGGCTCTGATGCTATAGCTGGTGTTATTAATATTGTACTTAAAAGTGCCAGCAGCGGTGGTTCAGTTGCGGCTATATATGGTGCTAACGTAACCGAAATGGACGGTGTACCACAGCTAAAATCAGTATCTGAAGGCAGTGATGGTAATTTAGCCTTTACCGAAGGGGGCGATCGCTCTTTAACCGATGGTCAAACATTAACGCTGCAAGGTAATATGGGTTTTGAGCTTGGCGATAATGGCTTTTTAAACATCTCAACAGAATACCGCGACCGCCATTCAACTAACCGCTCAGACTACGATAACCGTGAAAACTACGCACGCATAGATGACGGATCAGTAGATGGCGCGCTTGACCCACGTGAACTTACCGTAAATCGATATAACCATAACTTTGGTAATGGCGATGTTGAAGATTTTTCAATGTTTTATAACGCAGGTTACCAGTTAACAAACGAAGTCGACTTATATTCGTTTGGCTCTTACAGCAAACGTGAAGGCGAAGGCGGCGGGTTTTATCGCCGTGCAAGCGATAGCCGTAATATAGAAGAAGTTTACCCTGACGGCTTTTTACCTGTTATTACCTCAGACATAGATGACTTTTCACTGGCACTTGGCGCTAAAGGTTTTGTAAGTGAATGGAATTACGATGTATCGGCCGTATATGGTCAAGATGCATTTGAGTTTGGTGTTATAAATAGCTTAAATACCTCATATGGCCCTACTAGCCAAACAAGCTTTGATGCAGGAACACTTACCTACGATCAACTTACTTTAAACGTTGATTTTAGCCGCGAGGTAGACGTCAGCTTTTTAGAAAGCTCTGTAAACGTAGCTGTAGGTGCTGAGTATCGCCGCGAAGGATACCAAATAGATGCAGGCGAAGAAGCATCATATGCACAAGGCACATTTGGCCCAGGAGGCGCAGTAACCGACCCTGTTGATGGCCCATTTGGCGCAGCGGGCGCACAAGTATTCCCGGGGTTTACACCCGAATCAGAGGGCGATAACAGCCGCCACAACGTGAGCTTATATATAGACCTTGAAACCTACCTAACCGACGATTGGAATTTAGCGGTTGCCGCCCGTTATGAAGATTACTCGGACTTTGGCGATACACTTAACGGTAAAATTGCAACTCGTTATTCATTAACTGAAGACTTAGCACTACGCGCCTCTGTATCTACTGGTTTTAGAGCACCTTCTTTGCAGCAACAATACTTTACCTCAGTGGCCACTGTATTTGTTGATGGCGAACCAACCGAAACAGGTACCTTTGCACCAAGCAGCGATGTAGCAAAAGCACTGGGCTCACCGGGTCTTGATGCTGAAGAAGCAACAAACTACGGCGTTGGTTTTACATGGTCTACCGACTTTAATTTCAGCTTATCGGTTGATTACTACCAAATATTAATTGATGACCGTATTGTATTATCAAATAACTTATCGGGTGCTGCTATTGAGCAACTACTTGAAGGTACCGGTGCTAATCAGGGCCGCTTCTTCTTAAACGCAATTGACAGTAAAACCCGTGGTGTTGATGTGGTTGCCTCATATAATGTAGCAACTGATGGTTATGGCGATTTAGCCTTTAACCTAGGTTACAACTACGGCAAAAATGAAGTAACAAATATTATCGACCCACCAGCAGAGCTACAAGGTGCAGGGTTTGATCAAGACAACTTGTTCTCAGGCACTGAGCTACGTCGTTTTGAAGTAAGCACACCGCGTAATAAGTACAACTTAAGCGCAACATGGACAAACGATGATATTCGTACAACGCTTAGAACAACACGTTACGGCGAAACTCAAGACCCTTCAGATAACCCAGAACGTAACGAAGTGCTTAAGCCTAAATGGATAACCGACTTAGATGTCGCCTACTCGCTTAGTGAAAACGTATCGCTGAGCTTAGGTGCTAATAACATTTTTGATGTTTACCCAGATGCAACCCGTGAAAATGTTGACGATGTAACCACCTTCTCACGTTTATTTGCTTACTCTAGCTTCTCGCCGTATGGATTTAACGGACGCTACGTGTACGGTAAAATAGAAATGAAGTTCTAATAAGCACAGCTTAAAGTAACCAAACACAAAAAAGCCACCGATTAGGTGGCTTTTTAATGCGAGTTGCTATTAAATCTATAATTAGATTTTAGTTAACCAGCCGTGCTTGTCTTCACTTTTACCCCATTGAATATCGTTCAATGCTTGGCGAAGGCGCGCAGTCGTTGGGCCTGGCTCGCCAGTACCTACTTTGTATTCTTTATCGTTATGAATAAACGTACCCACAGCAGTTAGTACAGCTGCAGTGCCCGAAAGCGCCGCTTCAGTACCTGGTTTAGCAGCACGCTCTAGTAGCTCAGTAACGCTAAAGTTACGCTCGCTTACCGTCATACCTAAATCTTTGGCTATGGTTAAAATACTATTACGCGTTACACCATGTAAAAACGTGCTATCAAGCGCTTTAGTAATAATTTCGTTGCCATCAATAAGTATAAAGTTAGCAGCACCGGTTTCTTGTACGTCGCCACCTGGGCAAAATAAAATTTGATCTGCTTGATACTTAGTTCGTGCAGCACTAATGGGTGCTAGTGCGCTGGCGTAGTTACCACCACTTTTTACCATACCCATGTGCGGAGCGCAGCGCATGCCATCTTCTTCAAGCAGTACGCGCAGTGCAGTTGCACCACCTGCAAAGTAATCACCCACTGGCGATAGTAACGTATATAAAAGCGAGCTCATTGATGGCGCAGCCGCTTTACCAATTGCAGCCTCAGTACCAATGTGCGTTGGGCGAATATACATAGAGCCCGGCGGTAATGGCGTTTCATCTGCGTATTCGCGCATAATATCGATAATCATCGTTTTTAGCATATCACTGTCAAAACTCGGTAAGCTTAATAGCGCTGAGCTTTGTTGCATGCGTGCAATGTTTGCATCCATTCTAAAAAGATAAACAGAACCATCTTCATGGCGAAAGGCTTTTAAGCCTTCAAAACATGTACTTGAATAATGAAGAACGTGCGCACCAGCATGAAGTTCAAGTTTATCGGAAGGGACAATTGAGCTTTCGCTCCATTTATTATCAGAAAAACGAGCTTGAATCATCTGCGGCATAAACACGGTACCAAATGCGGCCATTTTAATCTCTCTTGTGTGGTCTATTTTCCTCCATTGTATGACAATCACACGCTATTTAACCATAGCTAAAGTAAGGCTTTTTTAATTAACTATGAGAAATTTTTGCAAGTGCTGTTTACTAATCAACCGTATTGAGTGCAATAAACAAAAAAATCGGTCAGTGTAGTTACACAGACCGATTTTTTAATTCGTTAATTAAAACATGTTTATTTAAACGAATATTTAATAATACGTTTTAACACCGACGTATACTGCCTAAAAAAACCACCCGTATGGTAATCAATACCGTGTTTTTTCAAAACAGCCTGTACTTGAGGCGCTACTTCTTGATAGCGCGAAGACGGCATATCAGGAAATAAATGATGCTCTATTTGGCAGCTCAAATGCCCTGTTAAAACATGAAACCAATGCGGTCCTTTAATATTAGACGAGCCCAGTACTTGGCGGTAATACCACTGCCCTTGGGTTTCGTTTACGCAGTCTTCTTGTTTAAAAGTTTGCGTTTCTTCAGTAAAGTGACCACAAAATATTATGGTCGACGTCCATAAATTACGGATTAAGTTTGCCACTAAATTACCGGCCAATACCCATAAAAATAAAGGCCCTGCAAGTAACGGAAATATCGCATAATCTTTAATTAACTGGCGAGCGCCTTTACTAAAAAAGCGATGCTTTAATGTAGAGTGTGATACAAGCCCTTCGCGGTTTTCTTTCTTTTTACCAATAAAAACACGCTCTGCAGCCAACTCGTGATACGACACGCCCCACTGAAATAACACACTTAAATTAATATACGTAAAAAACTGCCATAC
Organism: Pseudoalteromonas arctica A 37-1-2; assembly: GCF_000238395.3. Taxonomy (GTDB): domain Bacteria; phylum Pseudomonadota; class Gammaproteobacteria; order Enterobacterales; family Alteromonadaceae; genus Pseudoalteromonas; species Pseudoalteromonas arctica. The sequence continues at coordinate 1,579,716 of NZ_CP011025.1, read as the reverse complement.
ATTTTTAAAACGCCACTTGAAATCATCGCTTAAACGCAACAAGCCATAACCAAAGTCTCTGTCTTTACCAATAATATTAGTATACGTATGGTGTTCAAAGTTATGAACGCGGTGCCAACTTTGCCCATCGCACGCTATGTCCCACTCATAATGCTGTGAGTTAAGTTGCTTGTCGTTCATCCAATCGTATTGACCATGCATTACATTGTGGCCAATTTCCATATTGTCTAAAATTTTAGCAAGCGCTAATAGCAACACACCTGCAACCCACAATAATGGCTGAATAAAACCAAGCATTAGCAAAATTCGCCCGCTCCATTCACACACTCGCTGTTTACGCACAACAGAGCGAATATAGTCAGCATCTTGTTGGCCTACTTTGCCAAGGGTGTCCATTTTAATGGCATCTAACTCGCTTGCGAGCATGTCATAGTTTATGTTTTTCATAATTGTAACTCCAAATCACTAACAGGTTGGCTTACGCAAAGTTGTATTAATTGCTCGCCGTTGTCACTCAATTCACCTGTTTTTAAATTACGTACCACGCCTGACTTTTTAATACATTGGCATTGATGACAAATACCAATACCGCAACCGCGTTTAACGGGTAGCTTTTTTTCTTCAAACTGAGTCAGTAAAACATCGTTGCCCGATACAACATGGGCACTGGCGTTAATTTTTACATTAAATTGGCTATTGTCGTTTAAGCTAGGCAGCGCCAAACCAAAGGCTTCTTGGTAGTAATTTAGCTTATGCGTTTTAGCAAAATCGCTCACCGTTTGCATAAATGCTGCAGGGCCACAGCAGTAAATGTCTGGATTTTCCCACGGCTTAATATTGCTGGTTATATCGCTTGATTGCTCACGCGTTAATAATAAAAACGAAAAATGCTCAAACTGAGCCGCTAACTCACTCAGCTCATCAACACATTGATGCTCAGTAGCTTTAGCGTAATACACTAACGACACTTTTTGTGTAGTTTGGCTTAAGTAATCATCAAGCATAGCCAGCATAGGTGTTATACCCGACCCACCGGCAATAAAAGTGGCTGGCGTGTGTGTGTTTTTAAATACAAAGTCGCCGCTTGGCGCAGAAATATTGCACCACAACCCCGCTTTTAATGCGCTACTAAGTAAGCCAGTAAAGCGCCCTTGCGTATTTGTTTTGATTAGTAAACGCACTAAACCTGTATTTTTAAATTGCTGAGCGCTTGAAGCCACGGTAAAAACGCGTGTTAATAATCGCCCATTAATTTCAAGCGTTAAACTTATATGCTGCCCTGACGTATGCGCCTGCCAATGTTTGCTTGGCTTAAGTTGCACACTTAAAAAGCCGCCATCAAGCACAGCTGTATTAACTACTTGCGCTCTAAACTGCCCTGCACGCCATTCAGGTTTAAACACCTGTATTATTGGCTCTATGTAGCCTGCAAAACTTTGATGGTGTAAAAACCATTTTGAAAATTGGTTTAATACTTTAATTATCATCACTATTAATCTCTTGGGTCGTAAAATACTTAACGTTTGAACTTACACGTGTACGCTCAAACTTCAGCGCACAAGTGTACGCTGAAATTTTTAGTTTTCAACCCCAATAGAGTAATTATTCAATTTTTTATTAGCGCTAATTACTAAAACAATTTTCTGTTAAAAGGTCATCGTATAAAAATATAAGTGTGTGTTTTTCATTCAACTCAACGCTTAACAAATTTATTTATGCCATGTTAAGGTTATGTAAGATTGGATTAATTTTGGAAGCCATAATGATAAATTTAATGTCACATAACACACTCCCTAAACTAATAAGTGCAGGCTTAGCCGTTGCTATATTTGCTATTAACGCACCCGCGCATGCAAAAAGCGATTACGTAAAAAACTATAAACAGCTCGATACTTTATCGCTTAGCGTTAACGCAGTAACAGCGGCAGAAGGTGTGGTTATACCTTGGGCTATTGAGCCTTTAGCTAATGGTGATTTACTAATATCTGAGCGCAGTGGAACATTATTCTTATTACCTAAAAATACAACTAAATTAACTAAGGTCTCTGGGCTTCCCGGCATTGATGCTAATGGCCAAGGTGGATTGCTTGATTTATCACTACACACCGATAGTAAGCAAAACCAATGGCTGTACTTTAGTTACTCAAGTAGTGAGGGCAAAGGAAGCGGAAGTAACACCGCCTTAATGCGCGCCAAGCTAAATAGCGATCATACGCAGCTATCTGATCAGCAATTGCTATACAAAGGCGAGCATAATACTACCAAAGGCCAGCACTACGGCAGCCGTATTGTGTTTGATAATGAAGGTTATGTTTATTTTTCAATTGGCGATCGCGGCGCACGCACTATAAACCCACAAGATCTCACGCGGGACGGCGGTAAAATTTATCGCTTACGCGATGATGGCCGTATCCCAAGCGACAATCCGTTTGTTAAACAAAAAGATGCAAAACATGCGGCATGGTCTTATGGGCACCGTAATCCACAGGGCATGTGGTTTGATAATCAAAACAATATTTTATGGTCTCACGAGCACGGACCACGCGGCGGCGATGAACTTAATATAATAAAAAAAGGTGCTAACTACGGATGGCCTTTAGTAAGCTATGGCGTTAACTACAGCGGTACCAAGTTTACAGACCTTAAAGAAAAAGACGGCATGCAATCGCCCGTATTACATTGGACCCCTTCAATTGCCCCTTCCGATATGTTGTATGTAACGAGTGATAAATACCCAAAGCTTAAAGGTAAGCTATTATTAGCATCAATGAAATTTGCATTCATTAGCGCACTGGAGCTCTCAAAAGGTAAGGTTGTTAAGCAATATAAAATACTCGATGGAATAGGCAGAGTACGCAGCTTAGCCCAAGGCAGTGATGGTTTTATTTATTTAGGTATTGATGGGCAAGGTATTAAACGCCTAGAGCCAGAAACGTAAGCACTAGAACTAGCACACAGTACGCAAAATTACACCGTGTTTACTTTGCGCTTTTAAAGCGCAAAGTAAACATTTTCACCAAACAAAGAACTATTAAGCCCATTAATGCGTACACTAACTAAATATAATTTAATAAATTAAGAGAATACTAATGTTTTCATTTTTAAAGCCTGACCCAATAAAAAAACTGCGTAAAGAATACGACGTAAAGCTAGAGCAAGGCATGCAGGCACAAAGAAAAGGTGACATTAAAAGCTTCGCCATGTTAAGTGCAGAAGCAGAAAAAATCTGGAGTGAAATAGAAATTCTAGAGGCTAAAAAAGCCAAATAATACCAATCGTGTTAAGTTATTAGGCATTTATAGCTACGGGTAAATAAAGTGATAACAAGGCATAAATTTCGACATGTAATTGTTCTACTGAGAAATTTATAACGCCGTTAACGCTTTATTTAGCACGCTAGAAAGGCTAAATATTTAAGTCGATTGGTATAAGTACATCGTGTCTGCCCTGTTTTAAAAGAAGGAAGACGCGTTTAGTAAATAGTTCATGACCTCGCTTTACAGCTTCCACCATCCGTAAACCACCTTTTATAATACGCCTACACAAATAAGTGTACTTAAAGCGGTTACTTGCATTATCGCCACCGTTTTTTAGTGAATATTAAATGACGCGGATTTAAAATCGGGTTTGGTTTTCATTTTAAATATTCAATTGCTGTATTTACATACAGCGCTGGCGTTTTTCCTCCTAAGTCAAAAAATGAGGACGTTTTCCTCTTTTTTGGATATTATTAAAAGAACAGCCCGACTTAAAGTTTAATACTCGCAATGTGTTACAGGATTTGTTATTAATATTAAAAATAATTAAGAGGACATACATTGCTCATAAAAAGAGGAAAGTGTCCTCTGATAAAGCTGTTGAACTAAGCCGCTACGCGGAGATCCTATTCTGACCATTTGAGCCACACTTACCTTGGGGTTATCCCATATTTGGAGGTAAGTCATGAATACACTCATTGAACAAGTCAAAATTGAAATAGCCTACCGTGGTTATTCACAAAGTACCTGTAAAAGTTACTGCGAGCATTTACTTAAACTCAGCCATTATTTTAATAAACCACTCGATTTAATTACTGATGATGAGCTGAATATCTTTTTTAAAGATCCCGCCATTCGCAAGCTCTCCAGAGCGAGTCAAAAAATACAAATAAACAGCATTTGGTTTTTGTTTAAGAATATTTTACACCGCCCACTGAACTTAGACATAGCCTTGCCTAAAGCAAAACCTCGGGCACCTACTTATTTATCGCGTGATGATATTCGACGACTTATAGAAAGTTGCACGGATATGCGCTTAAAAACATTGATAGTGGTGTGTTATGGATGTGGTTTGCGTATTGGCGAACTGCTGCGCATCAAAGTGCAAGACATCGATGGACAGCGTAAAACCATTTTAATTGAACATGGTAAAGGAGATAAGTCACGCTATGTTGTTGTATCAGATAGCGTGCTAAATCAATTACGTTGCTATTGGAAAATGTATCACCCAACGGGCTGGATGTTTTATTCACGATGGTTAATGGATAAACCTATGTCACCCTCAAGCTTCAGAAAGGCATTGAAAAAACATGCACAAATGTGTGGTTTAAAGCACTGTAATCCACATGTATTACGCCATGCTTATGCAACACATCAACTTGAGTTAGGGATGCCGCTTCATCAACTTCAACATCAGCTTGGTCACAGTGACATTAGAACCACGCAAAGTTACTTACACTGGTTACCTGAATTAGGGCATGGTGGTATTGATTTACTCGCAAGTTGGGGAAACCAATGAGAGGCTTGCACCTCGCTGATATTTTAAATTCTGGCCTTGGGAATTATCGGCAGCACCACATAATGAGTTATCAGCAGTTACGAGTCTGCCAACACCTTCAATCATGCAGAACGGGTCAGCTCGGTTATCAAGCATGGCAATGTGATAACTGTAGTGAAGTACAACAAATTGGATGTAGCTGTCGAGATCGGCATTGCCCACGTTGCCAAGGGATGGCTACGGCTAAATGGGTGCAAAGACAACAAGAGGATTTATTATCGTGTCGCTATTTCCACCTTGTTTTTACGCTCCCGCATGAGTTAAATATCATTGCGCACTACAACCCAAACGCGTTGTATCACTGTTTATTTAAAGCTGCATGGCAAACGCTGTGTAAATTTGCGAAACGAAAGAGGCATGGCCAGTTAGGCATGACAAGCGTACTGCATACGTGGGGGCAGAACTTAAGTCAGCATATTCACCTGCATTGCTTGATACCCGCAGGCGCGCTTGATAAAGCGCACTGGCATGAAATAAAAAAAGGCTATTTATACCCCGTTAAAGCATTATCAACAGTGTTTAGAGGGAAAATGCTCGCGGCGCTCAATGAATGCGATAGTTCATTCGCGAAGGTAAGCACACCAACCAAATGGTGCGTGTATAGCAAAGCCTGTTTAACGTACAGTGAAAAGCTAGTTAGTTACCTTGCTCGTTATACCCGAAAAGGCGTGATGTCAGAATCGCGATTAGTGTCAGCGACTGAAGAAACAGTGAGCTTTAAATACCGCGATTATGCAGATAACAACCGCGATAAAGTCATGACTCTGAGTTGTGATGAATTTTTACGGCGCTACTTACAACATGTATTGCCCAAAGGGTTTATGCGCATTCGTCACTATGGCTTTTTAGCTAATGCGTGTCGCAAGCGAAAGTTAGGGTTAATAAAGGCTCAAGTATCAGCAACCCCATGCAAAGCGGTGAAGCCGAAGGTAGAGCAAGAACGATTAATACCCCATTGGTCTTGCCAGTCATGCAAGACGGGTACCTTACGATTTATTGGTGTGATGAATTTAGATGAGGCGACAAATAAAATAGCGCGAACGAGTTAGCAGCCTTGCTTGCTGCATCAAATCAATAAGTTAACCTGCTTAATTGCTCAGGCTAATAGCGACTGTGCGAGCGAAAAATATCCTTGCTTAACGGTTAAACATTCGGTTTAATGAATAGATAATAAACGCTGAGCAATGCAGGGAAAGCTTAAATTATAATAGGTAAGCTTATTAAATTAGCTGATTTAGCTAGAGCCTCTAAAAAGCAAATTCCCATAGCATAAACAACACCAACTCTGACACACCGAGCAGGTAGCGCCTCAGTCCAACAAGCGATTATGCAACACAAACTGCGTGTCGCATAAATACTAAAGTGTTATGTTTCAAAAGGGGTCTATGCCTTTAAATAACTTTCAAAAGAAGCTTTTAGAAGTTTCATCTAAAACTAAAGGGAATGCAGGTTACGCTGCTAGGTCTAGTATCCGTCATATTCACAGAGCATTTGAATTAGCTAATTCAATGCCTGAAGTTTCTGCATTTTTAGCAATCACAGCCGAAGAGGAAGCATCAACAGCTCTATTTTCTGCTTTAAAATGTAATAAATACACAGAAGCTAAAATACTAAGTAAAAGAAACCATAAACATAAAGGTGGTGTTTACCCGTTTCTAATGCTGGTAGGAGAGACATTGAATGTAAAAAATCATGAACTCCCAATACAAACAACATTTGAAATCCCCTAATGAAGTGTTAAGAATACGTATGTTTTTAGGTGAATTCGAAGGTGAATATAAATTTATATATCCTGACCCTCCATTGAACCTGGTCTCAGTAGACCCATCTGGTTCACCTAAGGATTATTTAAAAGATGTCAGGAATGTAGCACAAGAGAAAGGCATTGATTCAATTTATGAACACATAAAAGAAGTTGCTAATATTCGTAATAAAATGCTTTATGCATCGGATAATGCAATTCCATCCGTGGAAAATATTAATGAAATGTTGCAACGTCATATTGGTGCCACACTATTGATACATATGATGTATTTGTTTGTTATTCAGCACCCTAAACAGAACTTGGTAGAAGAATGTTTAACTGTTTTTATCAAAATTCAAGACCAAATTGAGAGTAAAGAAACATAACAAGAAAATAAACAAGGACAAAAAACAGTTGGTTTTTGCTCCTGCGTCGCTAATTTTAACCAACTATTTTTTGCCTGTTATTTGGGCGTTAGGTACTTCTAGTGTTTAGGTGTAATTTTCAAGTTTTATTGATATCAATTATTGGAATGCCATTCATTGCATCAGCGCAAGATGATAAGTTGTGCGAACACTTAATTTCCTTTGCTAGCAAATCAAAAGTCGGTAAACCTCTAAAAGTTAAATTGATTAATGATTGGGCTAACTTCTCAAAGAGCTGTGAACATAATGAAACAGAGGAAGGTAAGGAATTCTGTAATTACTTAATAAAGAACACTTCAACTGAATTTATGAATATTAATTTATCCAGAGTGCTTAGTTGTAGTGTAAATGATTTTAATCTTGGTAGTGTTCACCTAAATAAGATATCAGGTGAATTTTCAGTATTTGAAACACCTAGCTTAAATCAAGATATTACATTGAATATAAATTTCTCAATTGGCGATGATATAATAAAAGATTTTATAGAAATCAAGGCTGAAAATGAGCCTGTAGAATAAGTACCTAACAAGGCAATAAAGCCGGACAAAAAACAGTTGGTTTTTGCTTCTTCGTCGCTTATTTTAACCAACTATTTTTTGCCTCTTATTGAGGCGTTAAATTGCAAAAGGAGTTCGGGTGATATTCTCCCCAAAAGGATTTAATGAGTTAGCTGTGAAATATGCTCACCTGAAAAAATCATTTATTATTTCAACTGTTGTTCTTATTGTTCTCTTCTTTATATTGGGCAATATGAGTCAGCAAACTCCATACCTATCATTTGCCGCTATGTTAGCTGCAATATTAGGGGCAGAGGCATTCTTCATTGCCGGCTTCCTGCAATACTTCGGAAAGCTCGACTCAAGTACCTCAATAAATTCGTTTTGGTATTCTGTAACTCTAGCTAAAGAGTGGCTGGAGGTTGTTATGTTTATTGTTTTACTTTTAATGCCTCTTGCAATGGCTGTTATGTTGGCTTACGGTGTGTAAATGCAACTTAACAAGCTAATAAATAAGGACAAAAAACAGTTGGCTGTTTTCGTTCCTCAACATTTTAGCCAACAATTTTTTGCCCATTATTAGGGTGTTAGTTTACAAAAGGAGTTTGGCGGTGTTTGAGAGTATTGCGATCTATTCAAAATTAGGATGACACCCATCCTAATTACCTTGAACCGACTTTCCTTTAAATAAAAAGCGGAACATTACAGTGAACAAAGGTATGAATAAATTGACCTTACGGGGTCAAATGAAAGTGAATGCCTTACTTCACGCTGCGGCAACTGTATTGCCTTGTTCATAATATAGAAAAGCTGAAAAACACGATGCATTAATGAGAGTAAGCCCTTTTAACCTAAAATAAAGCTACTAAAGCACCCATAATCCCGTCCAAAACGCCAATTAAAACAACACCAAACACTTCTTTATATGCTGCGTAAAAATACAGTAATCAATTGAACCAAAATAGGAACTCAGTTATGGTTTGTTTATCAATAAAAACAAATTTAAAAACGAGTTAATCTACAGGCTCGTTACACGTATGGATAATGCATGAGTCTTGAAGAAGAATTTGATGAGTTACAAGGACTCTTCGCACAAAAAGATTTATTAACTGAGCCAAGTCGGTCATCACGCAGCGGCTTCATGGAAATTCTCTTGGCAAAGAGAAAGAACATGAAAATAAAAATATACCAAGAAAAAGGGCACCACTTACCGCATATCCATATCGACTACGGAAGGCAACAACATGCAGCTAGTTACGCCATCGAAACAGGCGAGCGAATTGAGGGACAAGCGGGTATGCCACATGAGCCACTATTAGCGGAGTTAGCCGGTGACGTGTAACAAAGCATTATGTGCCAGTGCAAAATTAAGTTAGCATTGAGTCTTAGTATCCCATCCAAATTATTAATTAGTGCAGGTGCTATAGCTTCCACTTCTGCGATCTGGCACCTACTCTGTATTTTGGGTGGTCCTAGTTGGTTTGCATTTGCTCGGGCACCTCAACAAATAATCGACTCTTCGATTCAAGGAAGCTTACTTGCTCCAATTGGCACAATAACCGTTGCAAGCTTAATGTTTGCTTGTACTATTTTTGCTTTTTCTGCAGTTGGTTTAATTCGCAAAGTTCCTCTGCTCAAACCAGCTTTAATTACCATTGCAATGATCTGCTTATTGCGGGGGTTAATTGCAGTTCCTACATTTCTAACGTCTTCAGGTTTAGATACTTGGCAAATTGTAGCAAGTACTGTTTGGTTTTATGTTGGTATTTGTTTTGCCGCTGGTAGTTTAGAACAATATAATCTTGATAAATCAGGAGCATAACAAATTTCTTAAACTCTTCCCCCTTTACTATACCTCTCGAGTATTTCCCTCATACACATTTTCAGGGTTTATTTGCATTAGTAGCCCTGGGTTATCTATTGGTTTAAACCCGTATTGCGTATAAAGGCTATGCGCATCAGAAGTCGCTAATAAAAAGCGCCTGAGCCCTTGTAGCTCAGGGTGCTCTACTATCGTTTTAATGAGTAACTTACTCAGCCCATTTCCTTGCGAGTGCGGGGCAATAAATACATCGGCTAAATAGGCAAAGGTTGCGTTATCAGTCACTACTCGGGCAAAGCCAACTCGTTCGTTATGAGCGCTGTAAACACCAAAGCACATTGAGTTATCTATTATTGCCTCACGCTTTTAGGAATGCCTTTGGCCCAATAGCTATTAGCAATAAAGTTATAGATAACGTTAGGGTTTATTTATCTTTCGAGATTAAATTTGCAGTAATATGTTTAGCTTCAAGAAAAAGAGCTAAAACTACATCTTTTTTATCCATACCCTCAGAACCTAACGTTCAAAAAAACAACAAAAACTTTTAGATTCAATGAGTTAAATCTTATAACCTATGTACAAAAGGAATAAAACAGTACAAAATAACTAAGTACAACCTATTAAGTATATATTTTCTTATAATCAACTAAATGGAATTTAAATGTTCAAAACTCTAATAACGTTATCATTTGCACTATTACTAACTGCATGCTCAAACAAATCAGGTCTTAGCCCTACTGTCTCAACTAGCGGTTTTGACAATGCAAAAATTGTCACAATAACCCCGCATGGAAATGCTTCAGATAGCATGATTGCTACTGGTATTGGTGCACAGTGGAATTCTGCTACTCCAGATTTAGTTCTCCTACAAGTAGCTATTTTTAATGACATCTCTGCAATTACCGGTGCTGAATTAAATATTGACGGCAACAAAATAAAACTTTATACGACTAAAGGAATAACTGACTTCAATAGTAGTAGTGTGAAGCAATCTGTTAAAAGCTTTTCGACCAAATTATCAGTGATTAGAGACATTGTAAATTCAGAAAAAACTTGGATTCGTGTTTCAACACCAACTGGTTCAATGGAGAATGCTATTATCGATGGTGAAACTGACAGTAAAGCTTTCTACGCTCTGCAGCGCTTCTTGCTGGCTGTCGACTCTAAATAAAATACAATTCGCCCTAAACAATAAAATAGCCGATGAATAAGTCGGCTTTTATAATTTATGGCCCTATATTATCGCCTCAAGATTTAGTCTTGGCACTAAAAATTTACAAACCCATCATCTTATAAATTTCAGGTAAACTATTACTAGAAATAAACTAGGCAGTCACCCTAATTAAACAAATAAAACTATGCCTAGATTGACTTTCTTGATTTGGAATGGCTGTATAGTTTAATAGCTTTAAAATAAAAGAGCCTCGTTTAGTAAAACAAATCGTAAACTCGTATTGTCCCCACTTATACAGATTTAGAATTTATTGATTACGGCTTAGTAAAAGCAGTCATTAAATGACTACCCTACCATTACTTTAAAACTACGGATGAGTAGCCAACCCCCACTTCATAAAGAAAATAAATCACTGCAACTCTATTATTAACAATAATGTAAATTATAGTGTGCTTTGGGGCCTTTCATTCTGAAATCAAAAAGAACTACATTTAACGTAGAACTTTTCAATATTATCCTTTTTTATTTACTTTCTTTACGAAGAAATGACGCGTATTATTTTTCCCCATTATATATGGGGTATTACGAAGAGCTGTGTCTGAAACGATTTCGTTAATGTGATTTGTACGGTGGCCAAATGGTGGTACGTATGCATACATCATATCCGTTTGAATATATTTAAGAAGAACAGCGCTTCGGTATAAACTATCAGAAAATCTTGCAACGATATATTTTTCTGCTTTTACTGATGGCTTGAACGGTGTACCCGTTAACTCATTAGCATAACGAATAGTCCACAAACCTTGGCCGCCTAAAATTTTACAATTTAATTCCTCTAGGCCTAAGTAAAAGTCAAAACAAGCAGATCCTTCAACTTGTAAATTACCATATGAGAAATCTTGATACACACTCGGTACTGTACTATTTTTATTGTCAGCACTGTTAAGGTAAGCCTTTAAAGCTGGCTCCATATAATGCTTACTAATATAATTTCGTGCATCAAGACCTTTACTAATATCAAAATCAGTAACAGGTATCCATGCAACAAAGTGTATTTTATCTTTATTTGGGTTACCACCCGCATTCATTAGGGCCGCGAACCCTAACCCTTTAAGTGCGCCTAATCCACCACCTGCTAGTAAACCAATTGATGCACTAGTACCGTAATTGAGAACGTTTTGGTATTCATCTTCAGATAACTCTTGGTCTTTAATATTAAATGGAACTGAGTCAAAACCAGATTTTAAAACTTGCATTGCAAAAGAATCGTCTTGATTAAGTTCAAGTGGGGTTACATCTTTTTCTTTAGGTGCTAAAGAGCAACCACCTAGTAGCAGCGATGTAACAGTAATACCTGATAAAATTAAGTTTCTCACTTATTGGCCTTTAGATAATTTATTTGCTTTATGTAGATTAATACCAACTTGAAATCATGCAATAAGTGGTACTAGTATGTTGTCAAACTTACTTACACATTTCATGTGCAGCGGCATAATAAATTAAATACAATGCTTTTTGTAGAAAGAAAAGGCTTTTTCACAACAAAAGTATTAATAAGTTTGTAGTTTAGGATACTTAAAGTTTTCTTTAAACCTTGAAGTCACAAATTAATAACTTTTAATATGCGTGATGGAAATAGTAAAGGCATTCAAATGTAAATTTCTGTTGTTGGCTAATAGGTTAGTAGTGGCATAGTTAATTTGGCCACCCATTAAAAAAGAAATGTTATGCTAATAAGCATACAAATTTGGGTGAAAAAATGACGAAATTAAAACGCGAAACATACTCCACTGCAATCAAATTAGAAACTGCTCAACTTGTAGAAGACCAAGGTTACACAAGAAGAAGCAGCCAAAGCGGTGGGGGTGGTAAATCAACCGTGAGTATATGGGTTACTCAATTAAAGCTAGAACGTAATATAGTCTTTTTATAATGAAATTTGAATCAATAATCTTTAACGTTTTTAAGCTGTTTGTCGTGTACTCTTGAAAGTACTAACAGCGAGCAAATAGCCCCAAATAACGCCAGTCCCATATCTGATTGGGTATCCCACACGTAACCTTGTGTGCCTAAAAACGCTTCTGCGTTTTCGCCGCTTAATACTGCAACCCACCATTCTATTAATTCGTAAAACGCGCTAAATGCTAAACATACCGAAATAACAAAGGTGATTAACCAGCCTCGACCATTTACTACTTTTTTGCGCAGTAAAATTTCGCGTGCTAGTAGTGCAGGTACAAACCCTTGAAAAAAGTGCCCTACTTTGTCGTAGTTATTACGCTCGCTACCAAATAGGTTGTCGAAAAAAGGGACTTCGGCGTAGGTGTAATGTCCGCCAATCATCAGCACAATGCAATGCGCTAAAATAAATGTATATAAAATAGGGGTAAGTTTAAAGTGGCTATAGGTACTTGCTAGCAGCACTAAACCAATAATTGCGGGGATAACTTCAAGCAGCCATGTAAATTGATCTTTTGGGTTAATACCAGACCAAATTAATACAATAAAAAACAGGCTCAGCCATAAATACTTCATTTAGAATCCTTTTCTAAATTGATCAAATTTACGGCATTTTACGCTTTTGAAATAAACGACGCTACCTATAGTTTGTTTTTGCTGTAATGCGATTAAACAAAGTAGGAAAAAAGCGCTTAATTGTGGGCGCCCAACCACTTAAACCTTTGCCAATAATCACTTCGTCTTTTTTATTACTAATGGCACGAATCATTTTTGAAGCAGCTACGCTTACATCCATGCCATTTTCTATCGACTCTTCTGGTTTATTTTGCGCTATGCCTTGCTCGTTTAGTGAGTTATGCGCAATTGCTGTTTTAATAGATCCTGGGCAAATTGTTAAACAATGAATATTATGTTCCGCAACTTCTGCACGTAGACAATCCATAAAACCAACAACCGCATATTTAGAACCCGAATAACCCGTTCTAAATTTTGAACCAACTTTACCCGCCACACTACTAATAGACACAATTGAGCCACTGCGCCTTGCCACCATAGCAGGCAATACAGCTTTAGTAAGTGCAATTAAGCCAAAGTAATTAACCTCCATTAATTGGCGGTACACGTTAAAGTCGTTTTCTAAAAATAAACTACGCTGCGATACGCCGCCGTTATTAATTAAAATATCAATTGCAGGAAGCTCGCTCATTTTTGCTGTTATTGAACTCAGTACATGCTCTGGCTCGGCTAAGTCCAGCGGCACAACTAAGTGCCCTTCGCCTTTAAGGGTTGCTTTTAAATCGTTTAGTTTATCTACATTGCGCGCCGATAAAATAACGCGCGCTCCAAGCTCGGCAAATTGTATAGCGAGCTCTTTACCAATACCTAATGATGCGCCGGTGATCCACACGGTTTTATTATTATATTGCATGCGTTATCTGCCCTTTTATTGTTATTTATTAGGTTTTATAAAGGTACTTAGTAAAGTATTTTACGCCTTTGTAGGACCTGCTATTGCGTTTACTTCATCTTCTAATGTTTTGTAAAAACCCATTAAAAATAGTAGTTCAACAGTTACGTACAAAGGGCCAATAATTAAACCAATTAGGTCATCTACAAACGCCGGTTTTTTACCTTCGTAATAGTGCCCAATAAACTGTAATACCCAGCCAAATACAAACACACCTACGCCAATACTCAACCAAGGCCAAAACGCCATTGCCGCAATAGGCTGAGCACCAACAAGGAGTAAAGTGAATATCACGGCCATAATAAAGCCAAGCGAAAAGCTCAGCATAAAATAATAAACAACCGACGCTAATACAAAAAGTTGTGCACCATCAATTACTACACTACCAAGGGGTATTTGAATACGCGCTAGTAAACACAACGCTGCAAATACAATGAGCGGAATACCAATAAAGTGCGTTAGTACATTACGTTTAGAACGATGATATAAACCATATTTACCAAGTTGCTGTTGAAGTGTTTTCATTGTTTTGCCTTTATTTTTATATATAAAACTTACTTTAGCAAAAGTAAGCACAGCAACAATGTCAGGTATCCGACATTTTGTAAATTAAACAAATGCAGAAATTATTTTACCCGGCTCATGCTCACCTTTCATATCCGTTCGCTCGCGCCCTCTTTGATACTCTTGCTCAAGCATTTTTTGAAGTTCCTCTATTTTATCAGCAATTGCGCTAGGGTCTGCGCCCTCACTTTGCTGTTCTTTAATGAGCTCTTCTATTGTCGCTTTTAGCTCGTCTATTTTGTTTTTGTTTACACCTAAGCGCTGATAAACCAACGCTTCTTGAGCACTTTCTAAAAACGTTGGTTCTTTAGGGGCTGAGGTAATGCCTTTAGCATCACTTGTTTTTTCATTAGGGAGGGTATTAGTTGCCGCAACTTCGCTTGAACCTGCCGCTTTATTTACTGTAGGAGAGTTATAATTACTATATTGATTTTTAAAGGTTATTGTAGTCATTAGCTCAAATCCATTGTTGCGTTACATTATCTGTAGCAATTTTGGTTCCAACTAAATAAAGCAGCCTCTATTTAAGCTTGTGTAGCACGTGCCTGTAACTTTTGTTTATCTAAAACAGTTATGCGTTGATACCCCAAACTAATAGCTTGTAAGCTAACAAGCTGTTGCAGTATTTGATTAATAGTTTGGCGCGTTAGGTAGGTCATATCAGCAAGTTGCTGCTGAGATAAAACAAGCGGTGTTAAGTGCTCTGTATGTTCGCTAAGCATTAAAAGTCGATTGCATACTTTTTGCTCAGCACTTAGTAATGCGTGATCTTCCATTGAGGTAAACATTAGGCGTAACTTTTGTGCCAGCAATAAACCAAACTCTTGCCAATATTGTGGCTGTTCGTTTAATAGCTGTTCAAGCTCGCGTTGGGGCACGTAAAAAAGCACAACATCAGTTTGTGCATATACATCATGAGTACGCAGGCCACCATCAAACAAGGTAACTTCGCCAAACCACAGTGATGAATCAATAAAGCTCAATACGGCTTCTTTGCCTTCGTTACTTACGCCACTAATACGCACCACGCCGCTAAGCACGGCATAAATTCCATCGTGCTTATCACCTCGCAAAAATAATGATTGCTGAGCTTTTAGCGAGAGCGTTTTGCCCTGCGTTAATAAAAAGCTTTTTAAATAAGCGCTACGGTTTTTAAACCAATGCCCTTGCTCTATTACGTTTTGCTGCTGTGGAGTCATTATTTACTGCATTTGCTTATTAAATGGCTGTTTTTCGATAACCAATTTTTTAGGGAAATTTAAATCGGTTGCTATAACAAAATCATCGTAAGGATCATTACCCGAAAACAGCTCAGTTATTAATGTATCGTTTTTATAAACATTAACGGTTACACCGCTGCCCATACCGCCTGAGTTAATAATATAATAATGATATTCGCCGTTACTAAAAAATAAAATACTCTCGCCAATACGCCCTACTTGCCTGTAGTAACTACCAAATGGAGCATCCGGTGTTGCTTCTTTTTCAAGCCCTATGTCATTAACTCTACCAAATCGATAACTAAGCGATGAGTCATCTTTTGCAACACAAATAGAAAGCACTTTATCGGTAGGCTCTAACTTGTAGGCTGTACTTTCATCTGGGTTACGCACAACTTTATGCATTTTTGCGTTAATGTAGGCTGCTTCATTACTTTTACAATGTGTTGCAAGCATACCGACCACTAAAGCGGGTTCGTTTGTTTGAGCTGCTGGAGGTGTGTTTACTTTGAGATCAGAGGGTAAGTTACTTGCATTACTATTTAGCTGAGGGCTATCTTGCATTGCCATGCTTTGGTCGTCACAACCAAACAGTGCAAACAAGAAGAAAGAATAAAAGCTCGCTAAAAATTTAATGCGCATAATAAAATCCATCTATGAGAGAGCCTTTAAAATAGCGATAAAACTAGCGACCCGCAACACTCTTATGCGCAATACTTTATAAGTTTATTTTTAAACCATCTTCTGCAAAAACTACGTTACTTTTTAGTGATTTAATTAACGATTTTTTAAATAATTGCTGATTTTTTAATGACCGATTCATAAAATGAGATAGAACCGCCGTTTTAGGTGCAGCCTCAATTAGTACCTTAGTGATTTGACTTGGGGTAATGTGTAAATTTTTAGCCCCGTCTGATGCGTTTTCATCAATTGCGTTGTGCATAACCACTACATCGGCATTTTTAGCAAAGTCAGTAAATGTGCCTAATTTGTTAGTCATGTCGCCTGCAAACACAAGTTCGCACCCTGCTATACTCACTTTCCACGCTAAAGCCGGAATAGGTCCATGGTTAACTGTCATTGCATTAACAGCCAAATCACTTTGTAGTGATTGTTTAAATTCATTTTGTTTTGTTGGTGCAACAGAACGAATATCTAATTTGTAGTTTTCATTACCTTCTACGTAATCACTTAAGTATCTAAATGCGCCCTGCTTACCTAGTAACGCTTGTGCATATTCGTTAGTAGAAGCCATTACACGGTTGCCCTGGGGGCCAAATATCGCAAGTGTTTTATCGCGTGATGTAAAGTAACTGCCTTTTATAAAACTAGGTAAATCGCCAGCATGATCAGTGTGTAAATGGCTTAATAAAATGGCATCAACATCACTAAATTTTGCACCTGCTTTATCAAACCCAACACTGGCACCAGAGCCTACGTCAACTAACACTCTGGCTTTATTTTCGTGCAAAATAAGGTAACTTGTTGCTGCGCGACCATCGTCAAGCTCAGGGCCACCCGAGCCTAAAATTTGCAAACTTACATCACTACATTGCTGCGCGCCAATACTACTAAACGACGCTATAATTAAAGCGGTTGCAGCTAACCCTTGTTTTACATTGCTCATAATTATTAATACCTATAAATAGTGTTTTCAGTTGAGTCTATGGCTGAGTGTAATAACTAATTTAAGTTTTGTCCTAGTTGAGTGACCAACGGCCTACTTATTAATTTTAGCCCTTACTAAAAGCTGATTTAAACACCTTATTAAAGTGTTTAAATAACTAAATGAATCAATAACCGGTTTTCTTATAATAAAATGTTGTTACACAACTATCCAAAATGGTTTTTTATAACCACCTGTAATTTATAATTTAAATAAAATTAAATCTAAAAAGCATACATTTTAAAAACAATTTAGTCTCATTTTATTAAAACAATAGTTGACCCTATTTAAAATTTAAACTAGCATTTCTGGAAGCGCTTCCACAAGGCTCAGTTAAATGAACTTTTCTGGAAGCGCTTCCATACATTTGACAATGTTTATAATTACACAATAACAGCCCCATACAGCTGTTAATAATAATGATAAAAGTGCGAGGGAAACCGAATGTCCAACCATATTGTAAGAAAAACAAAGATAGCGACCAGCCTATCTCTGATTTTAGGCGCATCAATCTCTTTACCTGTATATGCACAAGAAGCAAATACAGATGTTGAAGTAATTCAAGTTACTGGTTTTAAAAGCAGTATTAAAGAGTCAACTCGATTAAAACGCGACGCCGCAGGTGTTGTAGATGCTATATCAGCTGAAGATATTGGTAAATTTCCTGATACCAACTTAGCCGAGTCGCTACAGCGTATTACAGGTGTGTCGATTGATCGTTCAAATGGTGAAGGCTCTAAAGTAACTGTTCGTGGTTTTGGTCCCGACTACAATATGGTAACCCTAAACGGTCGTACTATGCCGGCAGCGTCATTGCCTTCAGGCGGTGGTACACCAAGCTCTCGTGCTTTTGACTTTGCAAACTTAGCGTCTGATAGCGTTAAATCAGTTGAAGTATACAAAACAGGTAAAGCAAGTATTGCATCAGGTGGTATTGGCGCAACAATTAATATAAATACGGCTCGCCCACTCGACAATCCAGGCTTTGTTTCAAGCATTGGCGTAAAAGCATTACATGACTCAACAAACCGTGTTGGTGATGACATAACACCTGAGCTTTCGGGCTTAATTAGCTGGACCGACAGTGAAGCTAAATTTGGTGCCTCGTTAACTGCAAGCATGCAACAGCGCGATAGCTCATCAACAGGTGCGTTTGTAAATCAATGGAATACATCTGCTTTTGACGGCACAATCCCACAAGCAGCAGACGATATTGTTTTAACTAATGCACCCGCTGTTGGTCAGCTTTATTCAATGCCATCAGATTTGCGCTACACCATTGCCGACAGAGAACGTACTCGTACAAACGCGCAATTAACGCTGCAGTACAGCCCTATTGACGATTTAACAGCCACGCTTGATTACACGTACTCTAAGCAAGATTTATTCGAAGCCCGTGCTGAGCAATCAATATGGATGGATAACTACAAAAGCGCGCTAACATTTGACGATAACACGGTAAAAACCCCTATTTATTACCGAGAAGAACGTCGCGATCAGCAAACACGCGATTTAGGTTTAGCGTTTCAAGAGCTAAACCAAGTTAATCAAAACGACTCTATTGGTTTAAACGTTGAGTACTATTTCAATTCAGAATTGAGCTTTATGTTTGATGCGCACAATTCAAAAGCCACTAGCAAACCAGATGCACCTTACGGCAGCTGGGTAAACGCAGGCTTGGGCGCAAACGTAGTTAACGCACAAGAAGTTGATTTTAGCCGCGAGCTTCCATCAATGAGTATCGATTTTGATGATTGCCGCCGAGACAACCTAAATTGTAATAACACATTAGATGCCTCTGATGTGGGTACGTCTATTTTAGATTCTAACTTTGCTCGCCAAGAGTCTGAAATAACAGAATTTAGAATCCATGGTAAATACGAAATTGAAAACGGTGCAATTGACTTTGGTATAGAGTCTCGCTCTATGGAAAGCCATTCACTGCAATCACTTACACGTAATACAATGGGTAACTGGGGGATAGAAAACCCAGGCGAACTACCTGATGGCTACCTAAATCCAACAAACTTTTTAGCTGAGTTTGACGACTACGATACATCAGGCTCATTCAACCAAGGTTACACTGGCAGCGCATCGCAAATTGGTTACTGGGCTGGTGATGAATACGGCTTTAACTTTGCAGCCGATGGCGCATTTGCAACTAACCGCACCATTGAAGAAGATATAACCGCAGCGTTTGTGCAATTTACTTACAATGGTTACATTGGCGATATGCCATACAACATTGTGATTGGCGCGCGCCAAGAGTCTACCGACATTACCTCAACGGCTAATATCGATTTACCTAACGCAGTAGCGTGGGAAGGTAATAACGACTTTAACGTTCGCTTTGGCTCAGATAAAGAAGATTTCACGCTTAAATCTAGCTACGATCACTTTTTACCAAGCTTTGACTTTGACATAGAAGTAATCGAAAACGTAAAAGCGCGTTTTTCTTATAGCACAACAATTGCTCGCCCAACTTACGACAACTTAAGTTCAGCAGCGACGGTTGGTGTACCGGGCGCCCCTACTCTTTTAGCGGGTTCATCACCAGCTACAGCGTCAACGGGTAATCCTGGTTTAGTGCCGCTTGAATCAGATAATATTGATGTATCGGCTGAGTGGTACTTTGCAGAAACAAGTTATGTGTCGGTAGGTTATTACACTAAAGACATCAAAAACTTTATTGGTTTAACACCAATGACACAAAACTACTACGGATTACGCGATGCAACAGCGGGCCCTCGCGCTCAAGCTGCCATTGCTGAGCTAGAATCTCGCGGACTTGCAGTAACCGATTCAAACTTATTTCAAATGGTTGCCGCAACAGAAAACAATGTTGATTTTGACTCTATGACCTACGAAGAGTTTGAAGCCGCCTACGATGTAATTGCTAACAGCGATGACCCATTACTAGAATTTACAGCCCAAGTACCTACCAACAATAAAAATGCCACCATTGATGGTTTTGAAATTGCCTTTCAGCACTTTTTTGGTGAAAGCGGTTTTGGTGTGCAAGCAAACTACACCACTGTTAATGGCGACATAGACTTTGATGTAAACGCTGACCCTACTACTACACAATTTGCATTGGTAGGTTTAAGCGATACAGCTAACTTTATTGCAATGTACGAAAACGACGATTTTCAAGCACGTATTGCTTACAACTGGCGTGATAAGTTTTTAAATAGCGCCGCTCGATACGTAAATGAGCCAGGCTTTACTGAAGAATATTATCAAATCGACTTTAATGTTGCGTACAACTACAGCGAACAACTATCGTTTTTTGTTGAAGGCCTTAATATTACTGAACAAAACAGCCGCGAACATGGCCGTACGTCAGTACAATTGTGGAACCTACAACAGCTAGGTGCACGTTACAATATTGGTATGCGTTACAACTTCTAAAGGTAATACAAAGTAAAGCCGTTAGTTTTTACTAGCGGCTTTTTTGTATTTAAAACAGTATTAATGCTAGTTTAATTGTTATCAACTTTAGGGTGTTAACTCATGACCAAACCAATAACAAAAATAGTCGTTTTAGGTGGTGGTACTGCCGGCTGGCTAAGCGCAGGCTTATTAGCCGCCGAACACCCACACCTTAATGTAACGTTAGTGGAATCGGCAAATGTGCCTATATTGGGTGTGGGCGAAGGCACGTGGCCGTCAATGCGCAACACCCTACAGCGCATTGGCATTAAAGAAAGTGATTTTATAACCCAGTGCGACGCGTCATTTAAGCAAGGTTCTAAATTTATAAATTGGCGAAACCTCAGCGAGGGAGAAAACTACTACCACCCTTTTATGAATCCACAAGGCTACGAGCACACTAATTTACACGCCAGTTGGCAACGTATTGCACCTAACCAAAAATTTGCCGACGTTGTTAATATGCAAAGCTTTGTATGCCAAGCAGCACTTGCACCAAAACAATTACAAACACCCGAATATGCAGCAGTTACCAACTATGGCTATCATTTAGATGCGGGTAAATTTACTGAGTTTTTAAAAAATTACTGCGTTAAAAACCTAAACGTTACGCATATTACTGACGATGTAACTCATGTTATTAACGACGAGCATGGCTATATTGCCTCATTAAAAACAAATAATAATGGCGATATAACGGGTGATTTATTTATAGATTGCTCAGGCTCTTGCGCTCGTTTAATTGGTGAGCATTTTAATAGTGAGTTTATAGCGCAAGATCATATTTTATTTAATAACAGCGCTGTTGCGGCGCAAATACCTAATGCACACGCCGATCAACCAATCGCCTCTGCTACGCTATCTACAGCGCAAAGTAACGGTTGGATTTGGGATATAGCCCTGCCAACGCGCCGTGGTACAGGTTATGTATTTAGTAGTAAATATCAAAGCGATGAAAGCGCAACAAGTACACTAAAAAGCTACATAGCCAAAAGCACCAGTGAGCAACAAGCTGAGCAACTTAACTACCGCGTATTAAAATTCAGCCCTGGTTACAGGCAAAAATTTTGGATTAAAAACTGTGTTGCCGTGGGTATGTCTGCTGGCTTTTTAGAGCCACTTGAAGCGTCAGCTCTTGCCATGGTTGAGCTTTCAATTAGCATGATAAGCGAGCAGCTACCGCAAAACCGCACCCACATGAGCCAGCTTGAAACGCGTTTTAATGACCGTTTTAGTACTCGTTGGCAGCGCGTTATTGAGTTTTTAAAACTTCATTATGTGCTAAGCGAGCGCGACGACACTCCCTATTGGCAAGATATTAGTAATTTAAATACCGCGCCCGAGCGCCTGCAAAACTTACTTAAACTTTGGCAATTTCAGCCCCCTAGCCGCTTTGATTTTATTGAAAACGAAGAAGTGTTTTCATCAAGCAGTTATCAATACGTTTTATATGGCATGGGCTTTAATACACAAACAGTATCTGCACAAAATACATTTAACGACCCACGCACTGGGGATTACTATTATCAACAAAATCGCGAAAAAATAGCGCAGTGCTTAAATGGACTGCCAAGTAATCGCGCGCTTTTAAATCACCTTTTATCAAATAATGGGCAGCCACATAATGACTAAAACAAACGCTGTTAAAAATGTAGTAATTGCTGGAGGCGGCACTGCAGGTTGGATGGCCGCAGCAGCACTTGCTAAACTAGTTGGTAACAATATAAACATAACCCTTGTTGAATCTGACGATATTGGCACTGTAGGTGTTGGTGAAGCAACAATTCCGCCTATTCGTACATTTCATAAATTGCTGGGTATAAACGAGCAAGCATTTATGAAAGCCACTCAAGCCAGTTTTAAATTAGGTATTAGCTTTGAAAACTGGGGCGATGAAAACACGCATTATATTCACTCATTTGGCGCAACGGGCAAAGAATGTTGGGCGGGTGAATTTCATCACTTTTGGCTGCAAGGTAAAGCTTTAGGAATAAACAACCCATTTGGCGATTACTGCTACGAGCTGCAAGCGGCTAAAAGCGGTAAATTTGCGTTTAATCAGCAAAACCCTATTAACTATGCCTACCATATGGATGCCACGCGTTACGCGCAGTTTTTGCGTGAATTTTCAGAGCCATTAGGTGTAAAACGCATTGAAGGTAAAATACAAAAAGTAGTAAAAAACACTAAAACGGGCCATATAGAATCACTTACTTTAAATAATGGCGAGCACATAAACGGCGACTTTTTTATTGATTGCACCGGCTTTAGAGGCCTATTAATAGAGCAAGCATTACATACTGGCTACGAAGACTGGTCGCATTTACTACCCTGTAACAGCGCCATTGCGGTGCAAACAAAATCAACCAGCGAGACTGTATTACCACTTACCCGCTCTATTGCCCATAAAAGCGGTTGGCAATGGCGTATACCACTGCAAAACCGTGTCGGCAACGGATTAGTTTATTGCAGCCAATATATGGATGATGAGCAAGCCAAAGCGCTCTTATTAAATAACATTGAGGGCGAGGCGCTTACAGAGCCACGTATTATTAAATTTAAAACAGGGCGTCGCTTAAAAGGCTGGAACAAAAACTGCTTAGCGCTTGGCCTTGCTAGCGGTTTTGTTGAACCACTTGAGTCCACCAGCATTCACTTAATTATGTCGGGTATTATTCGCTTTATGCGTTTATTTCCGTTTAATGGCATTACCAATCACGCCATTGACGAATACAACAAACAACTTAAAAGCGAAATTGAAAATATTCGCGACTTTATTGTGCTGCACTACAAAGTAACTAATCGCGATGATAGTGAGTTTTGGCAACATTGTAGCGCCATGGAAGTGCCAAAAACACTTCAGCATAAAATTGATTTGTTTAAACAAACCGGCCGTGTATTTTTAGACGATGGCGACATTTTTAGAGTCGATTCGTGGGTGCAAGTTATGCTTGGCCAAGGTATTGAGCCTAATCAACATCACTTAATAGCCAGCATGATGAGCGATGAAGAACTCACCCGTTTTTTACACGGTATTAAGCAACAAATAGAGCAACGCGTTAGCCAATTACCACCCCACCATGAGTTTTTAAAACAGTATTGCCCAGCATAAATATCCTCTTTAAAAAAAGCCCTTATTACTAAGAGCTTTGAGACAACACACTATAACTTTTACGTTTTCTTATTCACACTTAATCACGGCGCTTTTAGCGCTTTGTGGTTCAAAGCTAATATCTGCAACTGAAACGCTAAGCTCTCCTGTCGTTTTAATAATAAAAGGGCTGGTTACTCTGGCAAAATCAACGCCCTTTTTAGCAAAACACGTTAAATCTATACTCATGGTTTGCCATGTATTTAAATCAGCATTTTTAAGCTCATTGGTAATATCAAGCTCGCCACCACAGCCTTGTTCGCATTTCATTGCAAGGTATGTCTGTGAGCTAGGTATTTGGTTTACTTTATAGCTAAAGCTAAGGGCCGAATTTGCTTCAATGTAGGCCACTTTGTCTTCGGTAAAGTTACTATTAATTTCGATGTAGCTGGCTGCAGTGCCATCAAAATTAAATTGCATCGCATCTTCTTGAATCGCTTTGTCTTCAGTGCGATAAGTAATGCCGCCGAGCTTTACACTGTTACTTGCTACTTGGTGCTGCTCGCTGTTTGAGTTTAAAAACAAACGCCACGGTGTTTTAAAGCTGCCATTAAATATAGATAGCGGCGCAAGGTTACTAATATCAACACCTGAGTCTTCATTTAGATTATTGCCAAGCGTACTTTCGTCTTTATACGTTAAGCCAAAGCCGTAGGGTAATAGTGGTGAGTAATCAGCATCACCCTTATTTACTGCGGTTTGTAGTGGCGATTTAGGCCACGAGAAAGACAACTTACCTTTAAAGTCGTATTGTACCTGCCCACTTGCATCCGCTAATAAAACATCTGCAATGCCTTGTCCTTCAGTGCCAGGAAGCCATGCTGCTACAAATGCATCTGACGCGTTTAGTTCGCTGTTAACCCACATTGGTCTGCCCGATATAAACACCGATACCACCGCAATACCTTGCTGCTTTAATGTTTTTAATATTTTAAGAGAACGTTTATTGTTACGTTCAAACTCAAGGTTGTCTTTATCGCCATGCCCCTCTGCGTATGGTTTTTCACCAAATACAACAATGGCTACATCGGGTTTGGTATTAAATTCACCCGTTGGGCTTAAAATAGCGTTACCGCCAGCAGCCTCTATTTGCGT
This sequence comes from Pseudoalteromonas arctica A 37-1-2, assembly GCF_000238395.3. Lineage (GTDB taxonomy): Bacteria > Pseudomonadota > Gammaproteobacteria > Enterobacterales > Alteromonadaceae > Pseudoalteromonas > Pseudoalteromonas arctica. The sequence goes on along the minus strand of NZ_CP011025.1, from coordinate 1,554,684 downwards.
TTTTAGCCCCGCATAAATAGACGTTGCTCCAGGGAAATCTGCATTTTGATTATTAGTTCCCTGCCACGTAATACTCCAACCGCCCGATTGCTTGCCTATGTTATCGGCCGCATCGCCTGCAATCAGTATATTGCTTGATGGGTTAAGCGGTAATAAATGATTGTTGTTTTTAAGCAGTACTAACGACTCTTGTACGGCTTGGCGGGCAATATCGCGATGTGCTGGCGCACCTATTAGTTCTAATTTACCTGAATATTTTCGATTTGCGGGGCTTGGTTTATCAAATAAACCCGCACGTAATTTAACGCGTAAAATACGTGCCACGGCGTCATCTATTCTCGCCATTGTTATTGTGCCCGCTTTTACTTGTTTAATTGTATTTTCATAAAGTGGTTTCCAAGCACCCGTTGGTACCATAAAAATATCAAGCCCTGCATTAACAGCTTGCGGGCAGCTTTCATTTGTACAGCCGGCAACTTGTCCGTGCCCGTTCCAATCGCCTACAACAAAGCCATCAAAACCCATTTTTGTTTTTAGTACATCGGTAAGTAAATATTTATTGCCGTGATTTTTTTTACCATTCCAGCTATTAAACGATGCCATAACCGACTGACTACCTGCGGTTAAGCCTCCTATATAACCTTGTGCATGAATGTTATATAACGTCTCTTCGCTATCAATGTTGTCCCCTTGATCGTCGCCATCTACCGTGCCGCCATCGCCTAAAAAGTGCTTAACAGTGCTAATTACGCGTTTATCACTTAAAAAGTCCTCATCGGCTCTGCCTTGCAATCCGTTTACAATTGCGGCTGAATACTCACGTACAATTGCAGGGTCTTCTGAGTAGCCTTCGTACGTTCGGCCCCATCGGTCATCGCGCACAACCGCAACAGTCGGTGCAAACACCCAATCTATGCCTGTTGCCATTACTTCTATTGCCGTAGCTGCTGCAATGCGCTCAATTAATGCGGGGTTATTAGCAGCACCTAAACCAATATTGTGCGGGAATAACGTCGCCCCAATCACATTATTATGGCCATGTACTGCATCGGTGCCCCACATGGTCGGAATTTTACTGCCATCAATTGAGTCATCAACTGATGCCTGATACATGCTTTCAGCAAGCGTTATCCAATCTGCAGGCGTTGCATGCTTATTAGCATTCGGGAACGAGCCACCGCCATTTAAATACGAACCAAAACCGTATTTGCGCATGTCTGCAGCGGTTATATCGCGAATTTCAGGTTGGATCATCTGCGCTACTTTTTGCTCAAGCGTCATTGTTTTTAAAAACTGTGCAATCGTATTTTCAATTTCAGGCGTTTTCACTACCTTACTTTTAAGCGTTGGCCAAAGTGATAAATCACCTTGCTCATGCTCAGCCTTTTTGGCTACGGCGCCTTGGCTATTATTTGCGCTAACCTCTTGTTTATTACACCCACTTAAAACGCACAATCCTCCTATTAAAATGGGGAGCATGTGTAACCTATTAGTGTTTAAGCTTTTTTTCATTTTTATAGCCCTGTGTTGTGTCAGTGTGTTTTTGTGGAACGCCTATTTGTTATTTAAATTTAACTATTGACCTGCTTAACAATAGCCACTAACCTAAATATGGAAGCGCTTCCTTAAAGTTATTAAATACCATCCTTAGTGATTAATCAAATTAAATATGGAAGCGCTTCCATCAATGCAATTTATAAACTATAAATAAAAGCAAAATTTACTACAAAGAAGCAGAGGTTTTCTCTTAATGAAACAATTATCTTTACCTAGTGGCTCACCACTTTTAGCCAAAAATTTTACTTATGGTGTAGCTACGGCCTCATTTCAAATTGAAGGCGGCGCAGCTGATCGCTTGCCATGTATTTGGGATACCTTTTGCAGTAAAGAAGGCAAAATAGTCGATAATTCAAATGGCGACGTAGCCTGCGAGCACTACACTCGCTGGAAAGACGATATAAACTTAATTGAGTCATTAGGTGTAGACGCTTACAGACTCTCAATTTCGTGGCCGCGCGTAATGACTAAAAGCGGTCACTTAAACCCGACAGGCGTTAAGTTTTATAGCAACATTTTAGATGAATTAAAACGACGTAACATTAAAGCTTTTGTAACGCTATACCACTGGGATTTACCACAACACATTGAAGACGAAGGTGGCTGGCTAAACCGTAACACCGCTTACGAATTTGCCCATTACGCAGATTTAATTACCAAAGCATTTGGGGAACGTGTGCACTCTTACGCCACCTTAAACGAACCGTTTTGTAGCTCTTACTTAGGTTACGAAATTGGCGTACATGCGCCTGGCATTGTAGGTCGTGAATTTGGTCGTAAAGCCGCGCACCACTTATTACTGGGTCACGGTTTAGCTATGCAAGTACTTGCTAAAAATAGCCCAAATACGCTAAACGGTATTGTACTTAACTTTACGCCTTGTTACTCCGTTACCCAAAGTGAAGAAGATTTAAAAGCCACTGCATTTGCTGATGACTATATAAACCAATGGTACATGCAGCCTGTAATGCAAGGTAAATACCCTGATATTATTAAGCAATTACCTAAAGCCCACCGCCCTGATATTTTAGATGGCGATATGGAAATAATTGCTCAACCGCTGGATTATTTAGGGGTTAACTTTTATACCCGCATGCATTATCAAGCAAGCGAAACCGACTTTTACCATGAGCTGCCACATAAAGCGCCAATGACCGATATTGGCTGGGAAATTTACCCTAAAGCGCTTACAGAATTACTTGTATCGTTAAACGAAAAATACACCCTACCACCTATTTATATTACCGAAAACGGTGCAGCCATGGCTGACGAATTTAAAGACGGTGAAGTAAAAGATATCGACCGTATTGAATATTACCACGAACATTTAAATGCCCTGCATAACGCAGCAGAGCAAGGCGTTAAAGTAGATGGTTACTTTGCGTGGAGCCTAATGGATAACTTTGAATGGGCTGAAGGATATTTAAAACGTTTTGGAATAGTACACGTAGACTACAACACACAAAAACGAACTGTTAAAGCCAGCGGTAAAGCGTACAGTAAACTAATAACAAGCCGATAATTTATCGGCTTATAACAATAAGAACACACACTGTGAACAAACTCCCTTTATACGAAAAAGTCGGTTACGCCATGGGCGATGCCGGCGCTAACTTAGTATGGCGCGGTGCGCTTGCTTATTTAGCGGTGTTTTACACCGATACATTTGGCATATCGGCGGCTGCCGCTGCCATGTTGTTTTTGGTTGTAAGGCTGTCTGATGGCGTAACCGATATTATTATGGGTATGATTGCCGACAGAACGCAGTCGCGCTTTGGTAAGTTTCGACCGTGGATACTCTACTCGGCACCATTTTTGGGCTTGTTTATGGTGTTGTGTTTTACTACACCCGACTTTAGCACCACCAACAAACTTATTTATGCCTACGTAACCTACATTGGTTTAACGCTTGCCTACACCGTAAGTAACGTGCCCTACTCGGCACTTATGGGCGTAATGACACCAGACGATACAGAGCGCACAAAGCTCTCTGGTTTTAGGTTTGCAGGTGCGTTTACTGGTGGCTTATTGGTTATGGGTTTTTTACCTGAGCTAGTAGCTTTTTTTGGTGGCGGCGACGATGCCAAAGGCTATCAGCTTACTATGTACTTATTTGCCAGCTTACTTATTATTTTAATGATTATAACGTTTGCGACTACCAAAGAGCGTGTAACACCGCACGCCTCAAATGAAGGCAATTTAAAATCAGAGTTGTTTGATTTAACCAAAAGCCTGCCATTTATAATCCTACCTTTGCTTGCTACCACCCTGTTTTTTTATTACCGCGATTTATACAGCGGCGTATTTTTTGCCCTTGTTATGGCTGCAATGACATTCGTTATTAAAAAATTACTCAATAAAGATAAGCAAAGCTTAACGGGATCACAGCGTGACATGGTTGACCTTCTGACCAACAAACCTTGGTTGGTGTTACTTGGCATTGGTTTTTTAACCATGATGTTTAATGGCATAAAATACGGTGTAATTGCGTACTACTTTAAGTACCACGTAGCCAATGAACTCATGGCTGGGCAATATTTTATCGCCTTGTTGGTTGTATCTATATTAGGCGCACTTGCCACAGGTAAACTGGCCGAAATTATGGGTAAACGAAACCTATTTATTGCATCATTAATGCTAAGCGGCATACTCACTACTGCATTTTACTGGGTACCTAGCGATAACCTTATTGCTGTATTTACCTTTGGTTGCGCTGCTGAATTTTTTGCCGCGATGATGCCAACATTATTTTTTAGTATGCTTGGTGATTCAGCCGATTATTCAGAGTGGAAAAACAAACGCCGCGCTACAGGCCTTATTTATTCTGCGGGTACATTTGTGCAAAAAACCGGTGGTGGTTTTGCCGGTGCATTAGTATTAGTGGTACTTGCAGGCTACGGCTATAACGGTATGGATGAGCTAACAATTACGCAAGCCCTACCTGGTATGCAGTTACTTATGAGCTGGATACCTGCCGCATTTGCTTTTTTAGGTGCCGCATTGATGCTTATTTATCCGCTTACTTCAGCGATGACGCAAAAAATAACAGAAGACTTAGCAATTAGACGCAGTAATGTGTAAATTAACTTTTAATGACCCTTCGCGCTTTATATTTTTATAAAGCGCGAGTAAAAACACATATAAGCTAGGACATCAATGGCGACAATTTATCAAGTATCAGAAATGGCAGGTGTGTCTTTATCAACTGTTTCAAGGGTACTTAACGACAACGACTACGTAAGCAAAAAAACTAAAAAAAAGGTATTAGAAGCAATGAAAGAGCTAGGCTATCAGCCAAGTTCTATTGCTCGCTCTTTGGCGTCTAGCACTACAAACAGCGTCGGTATTTTAGTTTCTGAGTTGGATGGTCCGTTTTTTGGTCAAATGATGTCAGCCATTGAAGAGCACCTTCGTATTGCAGGTAAACACGTTATTATTACGCCTGGGCACAGTGACGAGAAAAAAGAAAAAAGCGGCTTTGAGTTTTTAATAGGCCGTAATTGCGACGCTATTATTGCCCACGTAGAAGCGGTATCAAACGAGTACCTAATTGAGTTAAGTAAAGGCAAAACCCCTATTTACTTAATGAGCCGCTACGTTAAAGAAATTGAAGAAAACTGCATTAGCCTCGACAACGTAATGGGCGGCTACTTAGCCACTAAAGCCATGATCAACAAAGGTCATAAAAACATTGCGTACATAGCAGGCCCGCAGTTTAAAGAAGACGCGTCAAATCGTTTAAAAGGTCACAAACAAGCCCTAGCAGAGTACAACCTAACCTTTGACGAAAAGCTATTTTACATAGGCGACTTTAAAGAAACCGGCGGCAGCGACGGCTTAAGGCATTTTATTCAAAATAAAGCGCAAATAACCGCCCTTGTATGTGCCAATGACGAAATGGCATCGGGTGCTATGAAATACGCCCGCGAACACGGTTTTAACCTACCAAAAGATTTAGCCATTATTGGGTTCGATAACGTAATTTTTACCAATTACCTCTACCCAACACTGACTACAATAGATAACCCAGTTCCCGAAATGGGCCGAGCTGCGGCTAACTTAGTACTTAAAGACATTTATAAAAAAAGCGGCATAACAGTAAAGCATGTGTTTCAGCCAAAGCTTATTTTAAGAGACTCAACACCCGACATTAATTAACTTTAAACCTAATTTAAATCTAGTTTAAATCTAATTTATGTAACTCGTTACGCACCCACTGCGTATCTAAATATTGCTCTACGTGCTGCTGCGCAAACTTTTAAAAGTGACGTGCAGCATGCGATATGTGCCTGTCTGCTTGCATTACAAAAAACTCTATTCAGACATAAATGCTCACAAATATAAAACAATATCCACATGAAAAAACTACAATAAAAAGCATAATAGATCCGATAATTTACCAAATAGATCGTTTTAAAGTTTATTTATATTGTTTAATAAAATATCACTTTACTTATTTTTAATTTGGCTCTAAATTCGCGCAAATTTTATTATTAAAGTAACCTCTCAAACTTTAAAACAGTGGTTATTTACCTTCAAGAGTCGATAAACACAAATGGCCGAATTAGCCGCCACAAGCACCTCTAATAACCCTTTAGCACCCGTTATCGGGCTGTCATTTTTTGCTATCGCATCCGGCTTTTTAATGAGCCTTATTCCGCTGTCGTTACCCGCATTTAAACTCGATGAAAACCTAGCGCCTTGGCTTGCGAGCATTTTTTACTTTGGCTTACTTATTGGCGCCACCACAATAGAGCGCATTGTGGTAAAAATTGGTCATCGCTTCGCATTTATATTATTTTTAAGCCTATTAATAGCAAGCGTGCTTGCACAACTTGCACTGCCAAATACCGTTAACTGGTTAATTGCACGATTTGTAGCAGGTTTTGCTGTTGCCGGTGTGTTTGTCGTTGTTGAGTCTTGGTTATTAATGACCAATACAGCAAAGTCGCGTGCTAAACGTTTGGGCTTATACATGACCTCACTTTATGGGGGCAGCGCAGTAGGTCAACTTGCTATAGGGCCGCTTGGCACCGAAGGTTCAACGCCTTATTTATTTGTAGCCTCGCTATTATTTTTAGCTATTTTAGCGCCTTTATTAATAACCAAAGGTCAGCCCGAAAAACAGCACCTTGAAAAACTACCACTAAAAGAAATAAAAACACTAAGCCACCCTGCAATGCTCGGATGCTTAGCATCGGGCTTATTACTGGGCCCTATTTACGGCTTAATGCCGGTTTATATTTCAGCGCAGACTGATCAAGCTCAGTACACAGGGACACTTATGGCGGTTATTATTTTAGGCGGCATGGTCGTGCAGCCGCTTGTAAGTTACTTATCTACTCGGCTTGAAAAAAGCTTATTGATGGGTATGTTTTGTTTAGTAGGCGCAGCCGGTGCTGTGGGTATATTACAAGCAAACACTTTAGCAGGATTAATAGTGAGCTACTTAATACTAGGCGCGTGCAGCTTTGCACTTTACCCGATTGCTATAACACTTGCGTGCGACTCATTGCCAATGGCAAAAATAGTATCGGCAACTGAGGTAATGCTTTTGAGTTACAGTATTGGTTCGGTATTTGGCCCTATGCTCGCCGCAAATTTATCTGATGCACCAAACGGTATTGTGTTTTATTTAGCAGGCTGTTTAATCACTACCTGTATTTATATGTTTATTAAAAGCATTAAAAATATTCGCGCAGGTAAAACACCTGTTGCAGGCTAACCTCTAGCTTAAATACACGCTTACTTATTAACTAATTCTAGCTGTTAAATACCTTGCTTTAACAGCTAAAACTATTATTTACACAAAGGTCATTTATAAATAATGAAGTAATTATTTAGCAGTGAGTTTTTTATGTGGGCTCAAAAAAAACATCTTTTTCCACCCTTGGTTTTGCGTTGTAAAAAGCCACGGCATAGGCACTAACGATAAAATAGAATAATGCACATGAGGCTGTTTTCCTGCTGCATTTCCGGTATCGCCCAGTAATCCAATTTGACTGTTTATGCTTACTACATCACCTGTACTTACCGAGTAGTCATTTAAATGTGCAAAATAATGCACGCGCCATTTAGGCCCAAGCACCGCAACCACTTTACCACCGCGAGTTAACTCACCTGCAAATATAACAACACCGTTTGTTGAGGCAACTACGGGAGTATTTTTTGTGCCAAAAATATCAATCCCTTTATGCACACCCGACCTACCCCAAGGCTCGTACCAAAACGTGTTATGGTTCCAATCTTTACTTGTGGCACCTTGTAGCGGAATCATTATTTTTTCGGGAATTAGTAAGCCTATAATTAATAAAGTAGCTATTCCAATTGCAATCCACTTAAGTACTTTCACTTTTCAATCCTTGATATTTAAATAACTTATACTGGTAAATTATTAGCCATAATAACTGAACTCATCATGAGTCGTATTTATGGTTTTATTTATGGAGTTTTATTTGAATGAAATACCCGACTAACATGCACTAAGCTGATCAATTTCAAAACAGGTTTTATAAGTAATTGAGCACTGCCCGCTATAAACAACCATGTGCCACTTTGCACTAATGCATCATTTAAAAAGAAAAAACTGCCAATTAAAAACCACACTGCAATTAAAAAATCGTTAAACGCTCCCAGCGCTTCATATCGACGCTGAATAGTAATATGCTCTTGCCCTAAATCTAAAATAAACTGATTACTGTTCGAATCCATAACTGCTCACTATTTACCTTTTATTACCTAAATACATGTTTAATAAGCCACAAAGCTTACCTAAACAGTACAATAGCAAAATACGCACAATAAAAAACGCTGACCAATGCTTATTGGCCAGCGTTTTTATTGTTTATATAATATTTAAAGGCTAAGTATTTAAAGGCTAAGCCTCAATATTGTTTATATATTTAGTAATTATTTATTTTTTATCTTTTTCTAAACGTTTCTTAAGGCTTAATGCAGCGTCAGCGGCTAATAAACGCATAAATTCAGAGCCATTGCTTTGCTCGCCTTGGCCTGCGCCTATTACAATTTCAGGCACTAAACGGCTATTACCTAAGCTTGTAAATAAGGCGGTTTGAATTTTAACTTCTGCTTTTAGCGTTTCATCAAATACATACTTAGGATCAAGTGCAGCAGACTTAGCTCTTAAACGAGCCTCAGCTAAAACGTCCATACCTAATGCTTCTAAGCGTTGTTGCTTTAAAATCTCTTCTTGCTCTTTTGCAAGCTCCGCTTTTACAGCCACTCGTTGCTGCGCAGAAATAATGGCATTTGCCTTAATTCGTTCAGCATCAATTTGCTCTTTTATTTTTAACTTTTCAGATTCAGCACGTTGCTTAGCAATTGCTTGTTCACCTAAAGCCACTTCAGTACGTGCTTGTTGCTCAGCTTTTTTAAGGTTTTGACGCGCTAGCGCTTCATCAGCAGCAGCTTGCTTTTGGGCTTCAAGACGAGCATTTACTTTGCTTTCGTAGTCAATATCAATAATGCTGGCATCAACTACTGTAATACCGTAAGCGCCTAAAATAGGTGCGTTACGCAGTGTATTACCCTCATCATCCATTTTAATATTAATAGTGACGCGCTGCTGTTTACTTAAATTACCTAAATCGTCAGATTTATCGCGCTCACCCGTACTAATAATTTGTTCAGTAACAAAAATACCGTTGGTTAATTGATCAGCAAAATCTTGGCTTAATTGACCATTACCACCAGAGTAATGTTGCTCTACCGACATCATACGCGCCGACGCTTTTACATTTTCAGTGGTCGCACGCATTAATAAATTAGATATTAATGTTTCTTGTGAACCAAACTCTTCGTGTATTTTAAGTAAACCACGTAAAGCACCCGATTCTGCTGCTGGTACATTGCCTGGCAATCTAAAACGAGAGACACCTCGTGCGCCACCGGTTGTAGTGTCTAAAAATCGAATCGGAATTAACGGCACAATTGCGCTTGCTGTTGCACCAGCATCGCCCGTAAAGTTAATCGAAATTACTTTTTTATATGCCGATGTAGTACCAAACGCTTTTAAATAAGGGCCGGCTTGATTTATTACGGTCAAGTTACCTGTAAAAGCCGATTGATGTACTAAACGCTCATCTGCTTCATTCCACGAAACAACTTGCGATGTAAGCGTTGCAATTACGGCTAATACAACAACAATTGATGAAACAACAATTACATTACGACGACCAAATCGACTCATAAATGAGTCACTTTTTACTGCTGGGACTGCTTTTTCGCTATCCATTTTTACTACTCTCCATGTTTAATTTCTTTTTAACAAAGTAAATAATTTCCTGTTCACTCAAGTGTGCGCAAAAGCTACCAGAGCGATGTAACTCAACAAATATTGCAAGGATTTCTTCTTTACCTTTAGCTGTTTTATCTTGGTTTTCTTGTGTTTGATTTTTTTCTGTTAGTTGAGTGATTAAATCATCCACTATCGTGTCTTTATCAAACAGTACGTTGTATTCTTTGGATTTTCTTACCCGACTTTTATGTACGTTGCTGTAAATTACATAAAGCGCAACGCATAAAATAATAACAAGTAAACTTAACCCTATAATATAAAAAATCATAAGCTCTACTTAAATTAGTTTAAATACTTAATGAGCAATAACAATTGTAAGTATTACTTAACAAATGTTAACCCAGTAATTTTACAGTAAACCCAAGTAAAAAACAGATTAAAAATAGTGTTCATCAGGTATACAGTAAAAACCGCACGTAAAAGTAAGCTTTTCAAACAAAAAAATGCCAGTCAGTTATTTACTGACTGGCATTAAACTAATATTTATTAAAGTGCTTTTTACATTATTCGCATTGCACCCAATCAATACCATTTTCACCGCACTCATGCAGCATTGTTCCATCTTCTTGGCGAGTATCTCTAAACCATTTCCCTTCAATCGTTTTAATAATACGTACGTTGTCTGTGGTTTTATATTTACGCCAAAAGCTAGCATCAATAGATGTTTCGTCATCAAACTTATAAGGCATAGCAGCGAGTACAGTAACTAAATCTTGAGTGTCTAAATCAGCAGCTTTGTCTTTAACATTTACCCAATTAGATAATGTTTGAAAGTCAGCATTTTCCTCTCTAAAGGCAAAGTCAGTTTGGTAAAACGATCCCGACTCAGTATAGCTAATGCTAAAACCTCGCTCGAACGGTGTATCTAAATTAGCACTAACGCATTCATCTGCTGTTGGGAAGTTAACCGATGGGCTTGTATTATCAACGCCATAAAGCACATTGCTTTGCTCAAAACTAACGTTCTCAATGCTAGAGCATCGGTAAGTACGATCGGCGTTAATGTAAACATCGTCTCTAACTGTTAATTTTCCATTTAACGATTCTTCGCCCCAAGGCGTATCTGTTGAATCCAATCGAGACAAAATAACGTCAATTTTGTCGAGTTCGTCTGTATTTTGAAGCTTTACTTGCTCATAAATAAGTTCAGCGCCTGCAAAAATAACTTTATCGCGGTACCATGCATTTTCAAATCCATACTCTGCATCTTTTGCTGTGTCCTGGTAAATCACTGCTCTTACTTCTTCTGCATCAGGATACTGAGCATCTAGCTCTTGCTTGAATTTATAGGCCGCTTTTAGTCCCTTAACAATTGCTTGTGCTCTGTCGTAAGCGTCGCTGTCGTTAGTAGCGATAAAATCTGAGTAAATTTGCTCTGTCGACAAATTATAATGCGCAACCAAGTTTTGCATAACATTTGTTATTTCGCTTTGAAGGTTTGCAAGTAGCTCAGTATTTTCTTTAAGTGCATCACAACTTAAATTATTGTTACCACTTTTTTGTAATTGAAGGCTTAACTGCTCCCAAATAACGGTTGTTAAAGGGGATATATTTCGAATATCTTCATCAGTCAAAGCCTCAATTGAGGGCGGAAATGACATTTGATACGCTTGTGTTACCTCTCCTAAATCCTCGTCAATTGCACCAACCGGTACATCAACATACATAGTTGAATACGGCACACACAGCGCCTGCTCTTCTGTAAAATTAAAACTATAATTACCCGATTCTTCAGAGACTACAGAAGGTTCTGTTTGCTCATCAAAAGTACCATCGCCATCAATATCTAGCCATACTATTGCACCAGATACATAACCATCAATGACCTTTCCAGTAAGAGAGATAGTGTTAACTTCTACGGGATCTACTTTTATAGGGTCAGGCTTGGCTACAACTGGCTCTACAACGACCACTTTATCATCGCCACCGCCGCCACATCCAACAAGGCCTAGCGTAAACGCTAATGAAATAGCTAACTGACTTTTTTTAAAAAACATACAAAGACTTCCTTTTTTGCACTTTAATTATTATTAAAAATCATATTGTTATAAATTATATAAGTAGATTTAAACAACAGAAATTTATTGAATTTTTATGGGGGATGGCAACAAGTTAACATGCCCTGTACCTATATAGTGACACACCCTGTTAAATTTAGCTCTTACATTTGTTAATAAAATAAACATACTATTCACTTTTATTCACTAATATGAGCTATATGTACCAAGTTTAAAGGGGGTTGGTGGTAGAGAGTTTTTTGTAAGCAAATGTGTTTTTAATACAAATACAAAAACCCCACGTTAAGTGTTATCTAACGTGGGGTTTTGCTACTCGCGAACTTTACAGCTAATTCAAGCTATAAAGTTAATCTCAAAGAGATAACTCTTTTTTAGCGCGAGTTAAGTTATGCGTTACAAGTGAGTTTTTAGAAATTTGAACCGCTTCATATAAATCAGAAATACCCGCAGTGTCTTTTTGAGCCTTAATACGCGCTACACCACGGTTACTTAATGCAAACGATGTAAGTTCGCGTACTTTTAAACGCGGACCATGGCTTTGCTTAAGCAATGCAATTGCTTGTGTACAAATAGCTTCTGCTTCTTCGTAGTTTTTTGATTCAACAGTTAAAGCACAGCTATTAAACGATTTTTCAAATGCAGGTGCTGCAGTTACAGAATCTTCAATAACCATTAATTTATAATCACCTTGATTAGCCATTGCAGCAGCTGAGCAAGTTAATAATGAGCCAAGAGCGATGGTTTTTAAAAGTGTAAATTTCATGATTATATTCCTAATTAGTTAAGTCGTACTTGTTGCCGACAACTAAACTTTAGAGAATTAACACAAAACCGACAAACGATAAAAACAAACCTAATAAGTGAATAAATCTAACCTATAGACTTTAGTCTAATATTTGGTTTTAAATTTACCTAAATTACAAAAATTGAGTTCTTCTAATATACTAAAAAAGCCCTTAGTTTGGTTGCACTAAGGGCTCAGGAACTATGTGTAGATTTAAAAATTAAACTATTCCATGTATTTCTTTCCAATTACCTGGGTGTACCACATAGCCAAATAACGCATGCCCGCCGTATACCAATTCTGTATTCTCAGGTATCCATAACATTTGACCCGGATGAACCAAATGCGTTTCTCCATTTGCAGTTAGCTCAAAGCACCCTTCAATTACAAAAATAACTTCATCGTATAAAACGGTCCAAGCAACTTTCGCCCCTTCCCACTTAGCAAAACCCACTCCAATGTGAGGTGATATTTCTGTGCTTAAAGCACGTGCAACATAAGCCATACCAAGGGTCTCCCCTCTAACATTAAAATCTAGATTTTTGCTGTCTACTAATTTAACTTGTTTCATATTTCGCTCCGGCTTAACCATTTAGCTAAACTAATTCGGCTTTTAACACCAATACCTAAAAACGGCTCTGGAGGATTAAGGCTGGGCATACCTGTAACGTGTTGAATATCGTCGAGGGATTCTGATTGTTCGCCCATCACTAAATCTGCTAATAATGTTCCTGATACTGTCCCCCACGCAATGCCTACACCGTTATCACATGCACTGGCATATACGCCATCATCTAATTCGCCAAAAAAGTTGGTAAAATTACGAGAAATTGCATAAGTACCTCCCCACGAATGAGTAAAAGGAACGTCAATTAACTGAGGATAACGTGCTAAAAACACTTTACGGTGATCATCCTGAATCTGTTTACGCACATTTTCATTTACAGTGGAACTAGCACCGTATTTATCGACATGCTTGTAAGTATTACGAATTAATATGCGGCGATCGGCTGTCATTCTTATCGTTGTGCCAGCATGATCTGCGGGTGTTAAGCCCCAATCTAACAACCCTGTATACGCTTTCATTTCATCATCGTTTAGAGGCCTGGTCCAACTAGCAAAAGTCATGACAGGTAATAATCGATTTTTTAAAAAGCCAAACTCTCGCGTAAATATACTAGTACCAAGCAGTAACTTAGGTGTTTTAACTACACCATGCTTAGAGTGCAGTAGCCACTTCCCATGCTCTTTAGATAAGTTATTTATTGGCGAGTTTTCTAATACCTCAACATTATCAGGAAGGTTATCTCCTAACCCGCATGCTAAAGCCGCAGGCTGAACTAAATAACCACCAGGTGTATAAATAGCGCGACTGTAATAGTTTGTACCCAATACTTTAGAAAGATCATCTCCATTTATATGTTGGTAAGGCTCACCTAAATCTTTCATTAAGTGTTCAAAATGATCTAAGTAAGCTTCACCACGCTCACCGACCGCACCTTGATATTTACCAGCTGCAGACCATTGGCAATCAATCTTATATTGCGATACTAAACTCGAAAGCTGATCTATCGCTGAGCGATTAAGTTTAAGTAGCTTTTGCTTATGCGCAGGATCTGGATGCTCTAATGAAAATTTATGCGGTAGATCAATTACAAAGCCTGAGTTTCGACCCGATGCTCCTTGCCCAATACGCTGCGCATCAATCAATATAATACGTGCATTAGGCGCATGCAAAGCTAGTCGCCTAGCCATTGCAAGTCCAGCGAACCCGCCACCTAGTACAACGTAATCGGCAGTTTGTTCACCTGTTAGTCTAGGTTTTTCTGGTGTTTTAGTTATTGCATGATACCAACCACATGTAGCATCATCGTTTGGTAAATGAATCATTTATTACTCCGCTACAGTAAGCTGTTTTGTATTAAGCTGCTCAAGTAAGTGGCTTCTATTTATCTGAGCTTGTTTACCCAAAAGGGCAAAACCTAGTAATAAACCATCAACAGAATAAAACCGAGCAGTTAAACCATCATCAATCTGCTCTATTTGCCACTCACCAAGTGCCCCTACTGCCGCAGGATAAATAGATAAAGGCATGATTGGAGTTTTCACTATCACTGGTGAACATGTAAAAATAGCTTTGGTCAAGTCGCCTAATAAACAAGAAACCAATGAAGGCACAAGCTGATTAATTGGCGCTATAAATGGCTGCCAGCCTTGACTTGTTTCGGCGCAATCACCCAATGAAAAAATAGTTTCATCACTTGTTTGACCATAGTCGTTAACCTTTATACCTCGGCCAACTTCAAGGCCAGCTTGCTCTGCTAATGCTGTATTTGGTTTTAAGCCAACGGCCGATATAACTAAATCAGCTTCAATTACTTTTCCACTTTGTAAATGTAATTGAGAACTTCCATCAGGCTCAGCGTCAATATGAGAAATACTGTCTTCTAAAAACCAAGAAACCCCAATATCGGTCAATGATTTCTTTAAACGCTCTCCTAATATTTGTGGAATTAAGCGCTCAATTGGCCATTTACCTAAACCAATTACACTCACGTCATAACCACTTGCACTCAAATCGTTGGCAAATTCACAGCCAATTAAACCATCACCTAGAATAGCGATGCGTTTTTTTCCTGTAAGCTCATTTTTAAAACAGCGATAGTCTGTTAAATCATTAATACTTAATACATTACTACAATCGCCAGCAATCGGGATTTTAATAGCAGAAGCACCAGTGGCTAGTACTAACTTGCTATATTCATAGCTGCCAATATTAGTATTTAGGGTCTGCTTATTCCTATCAATCTTTTCTACTCGAGTATGAGGGTAGACACGAATATTAAGCCTTTGCTCCCATTCTAACGCACTTTCATTTTGTAAATCGTCACAACTTTTACCTAATGCAAATGAATTAGATAGTGCCGGTTTACTATAAAGCGCGCCGTTATCAGCAGTAATAACAGTAATAGGGACCGTTGAAGATTGCTTACGAAGTGCTGCCGCTACTTGATAACCACTATGCCCACTGCCAATAATAACAATCGGTTTTAAAGTAATGTCTGATTTTAGGTCTTGTGCTGCAATAGGTTGAGCCTGCTCGATTAGCTCCACATGACTCGCTACTTGAACGTCGTCTTGTGTGATCTCCATCATTTCAAAATCAGCTTTACCTACTAAACAATCTGGGCAGACCCAATCTTCTGGTACATCTTCCCAACGAGTGCCTGGTAAAATGCCATCAGCTGGCCAGCCTTGAGCCTCATCGTAAATAAGACCACAAATAATACAGAGCCATTTTTTCATATCTCTCATCCTACTGACTTTATTTAAAACACCTGTTGCATTCACTTTATTGAATAAAAAAATAAGAAGTGAATGCGAGTAACAAGCCGAAATATTGTTTTAATGATGCAAACGAATCGCAATATTGCGGGTTTGAACATAGCTATAAATTGCTTCTTGGCCTTTTTCTCGCCCAAAGCCAGACAAGCCCACACCACCAAAAGGGGTTTCAATACCACCGGCAAACCATTCATTAACAAACACTTGGCCACCTCTAAGTTGCTGAGCAACATTAAATACATGGTTTAAGCCCTCACCAAACACACCCGCAACTAAACCAAAGTCGGTTCCATTAGCAATAGCAACAGCTTCAGTGTCTGTATCAAACGGCATAACAACAAGTACAGGGCCAAATACTTCTTCTTGCGCTATTGTCATTTCTGGCGTTGCTTCAATTATGGTTGGTGCTACAAAGTAGCCAGGCATATCAGGTATATAGCCACCGGTGATGATTTTTGCGCCTTCTTTTTTAGCTTGCTCGATCATTGCCATAACACTGATTTGCTGCGCTTTTGAGACAACAGGCGTTAAATCAGCTTGCTCTTCGCCAGAGCCAATCAATAAGCTTTCAGCCATTTTTACCACTGCGTCTTTCACTTCTGTATAACGGCTTTTATGTACTAATAAACGCGACATAGCAGAGCAAACTTGTCCAGCATTAAAAAATATCCCGCTGCGTACACTACTTACAACGTTTTGTAAGTCAGCATCATGTAAAACAATAGCGGCAGATTTACCGCCTAATTCCATTACTGAAGGTGTTGCTCTCGCAGCAGATGCTTTAAGAATATGCTGCCCTGTAGGCACTGAACCCGTAAAAACAATTTGATTTACTTCAGCGTGTTCAACTAAATGGTTACCTATAACTGAGCCTTTTCCGCAAAGTAAGTTTATTGATCCCTTAGGAAAACCACAGTTTTCAAGTGCCCTAATTAAATACACCATGCCTACTGGTGATATTTCAGGGGATTTAATAACTACGGCATTACCTGCAGCAAGCGCCGGGGCTAGAGAGCGTGCACAAATAGACACTGGAAAATTCCAAGGCACTATTTGAACCGATACACCCATAGGCACATATTGAGTAAAATCAATGTAGTCTTTACCAAGCGGAATAGAGGTACCTTCGAGTTTATCCGCCATACCTGCGTAGTATTCAAAATAGCGAGCCGATTCTAAAAATTCGTCTTTAGCATCTTGCAAAGATTTACCATTTTCGCGACATAGCTCGAGCGCCCCTTCATCAGCAATATCTCGTATTGCTTGCGCCGCATTGAGCATCCAGTGTGCGCGCATCGCAGGGCGTATATCGTTTAACTCGCCGCTATTAACGCATTGTCTAGCCGCTGCCATCGCTTTATCGGCATCGTTAATCGTCGCACTGGCAATTGTTGCGTATAACTGCCCAGATGCAGGATTAATTACATCTATATGGGTATCAGCATTAAGCCATTGACCGCCTATATAATTAAGGTAATGTGCCATCACTCTTGCTCCGTCGCCGATTTAACTTGTTTTGCTAACCATGTTTGAAAAAAGTGAGTTGGCTTGTCCATTTCCGGAGAAAAAGCACCACCACCAAATCCAGGAGAGTAACGTCCTTGCTGCATGCCTTCAACCGCAATAATGTCTTCGCTAAATACCACGCGCCAAGACTCAACGGTCGACGTTCTACATGCCGCATATTCATCTTTCATTGCCTCGTCACCCACATAAAAAATGCGTAATCGCTCAACTGTTTTATCGGTATTTACCGGGTCAATCATCATCGCAAATGCATGGTCGGCTTGAATGCCAATTAAAACATTAGGAAATAGCGCAATATATTCGGCTTGACGTAACTTGTCCTCAGGCCAGTTAGGGAATTTAGGTAAGTGTGTACCGGCGGTATCAGAAAGGTTATACGCTAAGCTACCCTGACCAGAGAAATGCTCATTAAACATAATGTTATAATGATCTTCTAACTTAGAGTAACTATTTAAAGCGGGGTGTATCCAAGGTAAGTGGTAGGCTTCACAAAAGTTTTCTATTGTTAGTTTCCAGTTACTATTTACTTCTATTTCAATGTGTCCGCTCATATTTACGCGACGCAATAAATCTAAACCGTCATTACCAATAAATTGTTCCCAACGTTTTTCAAGCGGTGCAATGTGCTCTTCAAAACTTGCAGCATCGCCCGACAAGTTAACAAAAACCATATCCATCCAAATGGCTGAGCGCAGTGCTTTTAACCCATGATTTTCACACTTAAAGCGCTCGTCTTTATGCTTTGCAATACCACCAATATGAGGAGTCCCCTTTAAGTTACCGTCCAGATCGTATGTCCAAGAATGATAAGGGCAGCGGATCATGCCTTGTACTTCACCCTCTTCATGAATCAGCTTCATGCCTCGGTGACTACATACATTATGAAAAACCTGCACATCGCCTTGGCGGTTTTTCATTAGTAAAAGTGGTAAATCCATAAAGTTAATTGGCTTTACGTAACCATTTTTTGTCAAATCAGAAGCGAAACCAACACAGACCCATGTGCTGCCAAAAACCTGATCGCGTTCAAATTTAAAATACTCTGGATTGGTATAAGCCTCATTAGGCATCCCTGTGGCCTCATGAATAGGATTAAGTACACGATCAATCTGCTGAATAGGGATTATTTTTTGTTTTACATTGCTCATGCTATTTCTCCAAACGGTGTGTGTGATGAAAGATAAGTCCTAACTCTTAATTTAAGAAAAACAAATTAAGCGTTTTTATTTAAATTAAACTCTCAGGTCATAACTACATTTTGTTATCAACTGACTTGATTTTGATTAACAACAGCGCACTAAACAAACGATTTTTGCGCTACCTATCGATGAGTTTTTATCATGCATAATTGTTGAACTTAACTTTTTAAAAGGCTTTAGAGTAATAGCACTAAACCTCATGCATAACTAAAACTCATGGATTGATGAGAATTTATAATTTGTAATGAGGTGGTAAATTTTCTAGTTTTCAAACACTATTTAACAAAAAGCAATAAAAACACACACTCACAGGACAACACATGACACACTCCACAATAAGAGCTAAGTCCGGAATTTTTAAGGGACTCAACCCCACGGTTACCATTGCTTCCAAAGTAATTTTAATCGCCTTCATTTTATTTATTGTGATACTCGCTAATAAAGCAGGTCACTACTTTGAAACTCTCGCTACTTTCTTACTTTATAATATGAAGTGGTTTTCTATTGGCTTAGTTTCGCTCGTGGTCGCCTTTTTGATTTATCTTATGGTTAGTCGTTATGGCCATATTAGATTAAGCGAAAACGACAACGACAAGCCCGAATTTAGCTTTTGGGCTTGGATTTCAATGTTGTTTTCAGGCGGGATGGGAATAGGTTTAGTTTTTTGGTCAGTCGCAGAGCCTATGTGGCATTACGCAGATAATCCATTTACCGAAGGGTTGACCGACGAATCAGCCTCAATGTCGATGCAGCTAACTTTTTATCACTGGGGTCTTCATCCATGGTCACTTTTTGTTATTGTCGCACTAGCCCTCTCTTATTTTTCTTATCGTAAAGGCCTACCATTCACTTTTAGATCTATTTTATATCCTATCGTAGGGGAACGTATTTACGGCCCAATTGGTCATATTGCCGATATCATTACCGTTGCTGTAACTGCCTTTGGTATAGCCCAAACTTTAAGCCTCGGTGTTATACAAATAAACTCCGGATTACAACAAACTTTTGGTATTGATATAAGCCTAACAACACAAACTATTTTAATTGTTACTTTATGTACCATCGCTGTTGGCTCAGTGCTTTCAGGGGTTGGCCGAGGTATTCGTTTATTATCGCAGTGGAATATGCTGCTTTCTCTATTATTAGTATTAATTGTTTTAGCGATTGGACCTACTCGATACATCTTTAATATTTTTTTCGAAAGCACTGGTAACTATCTTCAAAATATTGTGCAAATGGGATTATGGACCGACACACAAAAAGACACCAATTGGCAAAGTTCGTGGACTAGCTTTTACTGGCCATGGTGGATGACCTGGGCGCCATTTGTAGGCATGTTTATTGCGCGTATATCTAAAGGTCGCACAATTCGTGAACTTATAGGCGGTGCACTGATAGCACCGACAGCCATTGCATTTCTTTGGTTATCTGTATTTGGTGGCAGTGCATTAAAAATAGAGCAAGACGAGCGAAACGCCTTTGAACAAAATAACGTTGCAGCTCAAGTAAGCAATTCAGAGCAAGTAATTAAGCAAGATGTATTTATAGGTGGAACAGTCCTTAAGGCCACAAAAGAAGATAGCACGCGCGCACTGTTTACATTATTTAATAACTTAGATGAAGGTTTATTAGGGACGATACTCAGTATTCTAGCGTGTATATTGCTCGCAACTTACTTTATCACCTCTGCAGATTCAGGAACGTTAGTCCTGTGCATACTTGATGCCGCAGGCGATACAGAACCACCTAAATCTATACGTGTCTTATGGGGAGTTGCAATTGCGGTAATTTCATGGGTATTAATTTATGCAGGTGGATTACAAGCAATTAAATTTGCCTCCATTATTATTGGTTTTCCTATCTCGATTTTTATTTTAATGATGGGTGTAACGCTATTTTATAGCATTCGACGCGAGCCAAAACCTTGGGCAATGCTTCCACAACATGTTCGCCCTGGTAAAGATCAACTCGATGAACCAATAAAGCATACTAATACAATCAACTAATCTGCTAAATGATCAAAAAATACGCGCTGCTCTTAGGTTTGCTTCTAAGGCAGCGCATTCATACTATTAAATATCAGAATCTAAACGCCAAATTCTAACCTTACAACAGAGGGTAATTAAACGAGTCCTCGTTCACCTACCTCATCTGGAATTTGTTGTAACAACCATTCTCTAAAGTGCTTAACGCTTGTTGGCATACGACCACGATTATTAGGTTCTATCATAGAAAACTTAGAACCTGTAGTAAGTACATGTTCTGTTGGCCGGATCAATACTCCACTTTGTAAGTATTCATCAACTAGTGACCCCCACGCTAATGCAATGCCTTGACCGTTAATTGAAGCTTGTAAAAGCATTGGGTAGTTATTAATATTTATACGGTTTCTTGGCTCAAGTTGCTCAAGCCCAACACCCGCAAACCACTCTTCCCAGTTAACCCAGCCCATTTGTGTTTCATCTAGGTGTAAAATTGTTTTAGTAAAAATATCTTCCGGTTTAGTTGGACTGCCTATTTTTTCTAAATAAGAAGGGCTACACACCGGAAAAACTTCTTCGCAAAACAACGTTGTTATATTCATATTGGCAGGTTGGGTTCTGCAGTAAAATAAAGCGAGATCACACTCCAAGCGGTTTAAATCAACCTCGTTATCGGAGGCTAAAATACGCAAATCAATATCATCGTGTAAATTTTGAAACTCGGCGACTTTAGGTAACAACCATAACGAAGCCATGGCATTTGTTGTTGCTACAGTTATTTTTTTATCACCTTGCCATTTTTTAACTTGCCCAGTTATATCTGCAATATCAACTAAAGAGCGGCTGATTGCCTGATAATATTGAAGCCCCGTTGGTGTTAAATGAATACTTCGGCTTGCTCTAATAAAAATAGCCTTACCTAAGTACTCTTCTAATTGTCGAATTTGACGGCTAATTGCCCCTTGCGTCACATTTAACTCTTTTGCAGCAATAGTGAAGCTTGAATGTCGTGCAGACGCTTCAAATGCCACTAAACTATTTAACGGCGGTAACGGATTAATTTTCATATAGCTTCCTACTTTGTCTCTACTCAATAGAAACGACTGACCAACCAATTTGAGAATACATACACGTTTATAAGGTATAAATTAAGGTGAGTAATTTGCAGGTAATTGTTGTGGTCAACTCATTGTTCGCTTGAGTTTTTCTACCAAGTCGATTGCCAGCAACCTATCATCTCAAATAGACTAATTCACTGTAACCGATTATAAAAAGTAATATAAGAGCATAAACTTATTTCAAGCAAAGCTTATGCTCTTCTTTTTTAAAAATAATAACCAATATTAATATTAAAACGGCGCTCAGTTTCATCGCTGTCACCAGCAATTGAGCCACCAACAAACGGCTGGTTTTTAGCGTGTACTAAGTCAAAATAGGTGAACAATCCACCGGCAGCAACTGAAAACCCTGTTACGTTCATCCAAGTATCTGCACTGCTATCAGATTTATCGTAAATTACTCCGTAATCATTATAAAACTGCAAAGCGGTTACAGGCCCCCATTTTACAGGTAAGTTGTAAGCAATATTTGCATTGGTTGTAGTGGCCTCAGCAGCAATACTGTCATAAAACGAGTACGCACCTACAGCCATGGTGTTTGCGTTTTCTATATCGTAATTGTATTCGCCATGTTGAAACTGTAAATTCCACGGCCCTAAATTACTATTCACATGCACTGCCCACGCATAATAATCACCCGCTCTGTCTACACCATCATGTAATCCACCACTTAAAGCAGAAAAGCCAACCTCAGTCTTCCCTTTATCGTGTTCAATATGATAGCCATAACGCGCGGAAAATGTATTATATTCAGCAAGTGGATTATCAAGCTCTGCGTATGTCCCCTCCTGTGCGCCCCTAAAACCCACTACATCATATGAATAACGATCACTACGGTTATCAACATAGCCATCTATGCCACCTAGCTCATCATTTTTAAAAAAGCCTAAATCAAGCTGCCAATTATCTGCTATTTTACGTTTAAATATCACCCCTAAATCGTGGTCATCCTCGAGCCCAATGTAGTAATTAGTACTAAAAAAATAGCTGTGCGAATTATAAGGCCAATTACCAAATGGTACCTTTGTAATACCGGCTTGTACTTGCCAAATGTCAGCAAAATCATATGCTGCATAAGCATATTTAACTGCGGTCATATAATCAAAAAAACGGATCTCGGCATTTAGTTTTACACCACCTACATCGCCTGTAAAATTTATCCTAAAAATATCAAAATCAAAATCCCCACCTCTGTTTTTACTGCCATCCTCGTACGACGTATAACTGTAGTTAGTACGAACAGCCCCACCTACTTTTATTCCTCCTGCTTTTTGCTCAGCTACAACATCTTGCGCTTCGCCACTATTTGATAGTTTTTCAGTATTGCGTTTTATGGCATTTATTTCATTTTTATTGGCGTTTGCAAGCTTAAGCTGTAAATTTTCAACCTGTTGCTGTAATTCGCTTAATTGCTGTTTAACTGTGTCTAGATCATCGCTTGCATTAGCACTACAGGTAACAACCCCCATAGCAACGGCTAAAGCCGATAGTTTAAAAGCTCTCATTGTGTGTCCTTGTGTGCCGTGTTGATGTTTTATTATGTGTAGCATTACTCGTTTTTTATTACTTTTAGCTTTGTATTCACGTAAACAGGCAATAATACAATTACAAAAAAAACAATAATTCCATTAAAAAGTAAGCCTAATCACACGTTAAAACCAACCGCGTAAAAGCAATAATGCTAATAAAAACAGATGTTTTTCGGTATATTAAATATGACTAATAATTATTAACCACATTTATTATTTATTAAAATTAGCTCTCAAATTCTGCTTAACATTTCAGCAACAAACAAACTACTTTTTTGATAGGTCACCATGAGAATTAATCATCAATTAATTCTAAGCGAGGCTATAAGTGCACAGATTTAAAACACAAGGGATGCTGGGCGTTATATGAGGAGTGTTACTTTTATATTGTGATGATGTATGTAATGCATTTTATCAATGCTATAAACACGAAAAAGCCGATGTTGGGGTTTAATCCAACATCGGCTTTTTTACTCTCGCTATTTTATATTATGCTTTAGTAAGCACTTTATAAAAGACCTTATAGAGATAATTCTTCTTTAGCGCGAGTTAAGTTGTGCGATACCATTGAGCTGTTAGACAATTTTGATGCTTCGTATAAATCAGCAAGTGCAGCAGTGTCGTTATGCGCTTTTAAACGTGCAACACCACGGTTGCTTAATGCGAATGACGTAAGTTGGCGTACTTTAAATTTAGGGCCATCTGCGTCTTTTAAAAGTGCGATTGCTTTAGTACAAATTGCTTCAGCCTCAGCGTAGTTTTTTGACTTAACATTCAGTGCGCAGCTATTAAATGATTGCTCAAGTGGCTGTGGCGCTGTTGCAGTTTCAATAACCATTAATTTGTAATCACTTTGATCAGCCATTGCAGCAGCTGAACATGTTAATAGTGAGCTAAGAGCGATAGTTTTGATAAGTGTAAATTTCATGATTAATTTCCTGTAAGTTAAGTCGTACTTGTTGCCGACAACTGAACTTTAGAGAATTAACACAACTCCGACAAACGATTAAAACAAACCTAATAAGTGAAGAAAATTAACTTATAGACCTTAGTCTAATACGCTTGAATTTTTTCTATATATTTAAATAACTTACGAACCAAAAATCGTGCCTAAAATCGCTACTTTACGTTTTAAAATGTATATAATTATTTATGCTTTTTTTTAGTTGGTTTTATTTTAAACACCTTGCTTTGGCATAGCTGAATAACAATCAAACAAATTTATACATTTAATTACATGCAATACTAAGTCATGTATTTATAATTACAGACCTGGTAACTTTTCATCATTAATGGGTTAACTTTTTTGAAACACATACTTCCTCTTTTTGTTTTATTAAGCACGCTTTTATCATTTAGCCAAAATGTTAACGCAAGGCTTTTGCTCGGTAATGACATGCCTAACACCGGTATGTTTATAAAATCAGAATTTAATGGCGATAGCAGCATTACATCTGCGGGTGTAGAAATGATGGTCAAACAAAATTACAGTAACTTTGGTGTTGTTTTTACAAGCGCAATTGGCGCGGCAGTAATCGATAATAAACAAGGCGAGCAAGAAGAATTTATAACGTGGGACAATGGCATGAAGCTTGGTTATTTTAATGACTTTTTTATATACGCCGAGCTTGGCTTAGATCTGTTCGAACTCGCCTTTAAAAACGATAGAGGCGATAACACCTACCAAATAGAAAAATCGAACAACGACATAGACGGCTACGCAGGTATAGGTGCGGGTTATCACTTTAAGCCATTTAAAATAGAAGTATTTACCCGAGCACGCCAAATAGATGGCGACTACTGGGAAGCACAAGAACATATTTACAGCGGTGTGCAGCTCAGCTTTACGTTTTAATTGCCCTTTTGTTTTATAAGAAAAATAAAAAGCGTGTGAAATACAGCTATTTCACACGCTTTTTAAAAAATTATATTTAACGGATAGCTTTGGCTACTTTACCAATACTCAAACCCTGAATTAAAATAGAAAACACCACAACCGCATAAGTGAGAGCCAATAAAATATCGCGCTCGTTCCCATCAGGTAGTTGCAATACCAGTGCAACCGAAATACCACCACGCAAGCCACCCCAGGTTAAAACTTTCCACGCGCCAGATGGCAACTCTAATTGCTTATTAAATGTAGTGGTTGTTATACCCACAACAATTAAACGTGCCATTAACGCTATAAAAATAGTTAAGCCACCAGCAATAAATAAATTACTCGAAAATGCAATCATGACGACTTCAAGCCCTATGAGTACAAATAAAATGGCATTTAAAATTTCGTCAATCAGCTCCCAAAATAAATCAACGTAATGGCGTGTTTTGTCGCTCATAGCCATACTACGACCATGATTGCCCACCATTAACCCCATCATTACCATTGCAAGAGGGCCCGACAAATGCCAATGGCTTGCAAGTGCATAACCACCAATAACGCCCGCTAAAGTAAGTAGTACTTCTTCTTGGTAACTATCAATACTTTTAAGTAAGTAATATAAAATACCACCTAATACCAAACCAAAAACAATACCGCCACCGGCTTCAACCGCCAGCGTGTGCGCTACATAATAGGTTGTAGGAATATCACCACTTGATAAAACACCCAATAAAAGCACAAAAATAACCACGCCTATACCATCGTTAAACAACGATTCACCCGCAATCACGGTTTCAATACTTTTAGGCGCACCCGCAGATTGTAAAATACCCATTACCGCAATCGGATCGGTTGGCGAAATTAATGCGCCAAACAGTAAACACCAAATAAACGCTAAATCAAAACCAAGCAAAGGAAGTACTAAATAAAGCGCGCCTGCAATAATAACCGTAGATAACAACGTACCAACACAGGCCAAAATACCTATTGGCAATTTATAGCGCCTTAAATCGCTAACATTTACATGCAGCGCCCCAGCAAAAAGCAGCATAGAGAGCATGCCATCAAGCAAAACTTCAGTAAAATCTAACTGATCGAGCAAGCTCACTTCGTAATCTATAAGATCATCAAACCCTAAAAAGCCCAAAAATATAGCGCCGATAGATAAAAGCATCGAAATAACCATAACGCCAATGGTTGTTGGCAAGCCAATAAAGCGATGGTTTACATAGGTGAGTAACGCGGTAATTGATAAAAATATCGCACTTATTTCAAGTACGCTTAGGCTGGTTCCTGGTGCCATGGTTTAAATCTCAATATTTATTTAATGATACCTTGCTCAAAACAAGCAAAGCAGAAGGGTTATTATTTTTTATACGATTATCTCGCATTATATTCGCGTAGCCTAAACAAGCATACCCAAAATATTAATTATAAATACACACCCTACTCTATTAACGTATTTAAACTATTAACTCACGCGTTAAATAAAACAAAAAACCCATGTTAGGAATTAACCTAACATGGGTTTTTTTACTCTCGCTATTTTATAACATGCTTTTGGTAAGCACTTTATAAAGTGTTTATAAAGTGTTTATAAAGTGTTTATAAAGAAAGCTCTTCTTTAGCGCGAGTTAAGTTGTGCGATACCATTGTACTTGTAGACATTTGGTTTGCTTCGTATAAATCAGCAAGGCCAGCAGTGTCGTTATTCGCTTTTAAACGTGCAACACCACGGTTACTTAATGCAAACGATGTAAGTTGGCGTACTTTAAATTTAGGGCCATCTGCGTCTTTTAAAAGCGCAATTGCTTTAGTACAAATTGCTTCAGCCTCAGCGTAATTTTTTGACTTAACATTCAGTGCGCAGCTATTAAATGATTGCTCAAGTGGCTGTGGCGCTGTTGCAGTTTCAATAACCATTAATTTGTAATCACTTTGCTCAGCCATTGCAGCAGCTGAACATGTAAGTAGTGAGCTAAGAGCGATAGTTTTGATAAGTGTTTTCATGGTCGTAGTCCTGTTATGCCAATTGTTTAAATTAGTGAGCTTTTTTAGCGTCAAGAAAATAGCTTAATAACAAGGCAAAAATTATGAAATATAGTCGTTCTATATAAGTAATTTTTAACGCCGTTAGTGAGTTATTTAATTCGCTAAAATGATCATGTTTTAATAAAATTGGTATTAGTTAGTCGTACTTGTTGCCGACAACTAAACTTTAGAGAATTAACACAAAACCGACAAACGATTAAAACAAACCTAATAAGTGAATAAATCTAACCTATAGACTTTAGTCTAATGCCAAATTACTAATTTACGGCAATTGGTATTTATACAATCAGCAACCGAACCAACACCTTATTTAGTACGTTCAAGCAACTTAACTACTTGGGCTACAACCATTTCTGGCTCATCTTTTTGCGGGTAGTGATAGCTTTTATCTGTTATAACTATTTCACCTTGAGGAAATGCATTAGCCCACTTTGAATGTAAGTCGCCCCACATTTCCCGCGCTTTGTCGGTAAAAAATAATACAGATGACTTTTTATACTTTTTAACTGAGGCAATTACTGTCACGGGTATATCAGCAATTTGTGGATAATCTGGTAGCGGGCGTTTTGCCCAAAAATCTAAATACTGATTCGACATTCCATTTTTCATATCGTCGAGCTTTATTGCTGCAATTTCTTTTTCAGCGCGTGGCAAATCAATCGCGCGCATAATATCTACATCGTGCTCTGATGCAGGCTCAATTAACATCAACGCTTTAATCTGATTAGGGTATGTTGCAGCAAATACACGTGCAATATAAGCACCATAAGAATGCGCAATATATACAACAGGCTCATCTATTTTCAGTGTTTTGAGTAATAACTCAACCTCCGCTGCATATTCTTCTGAGCTATAGTTTTTCTTTATTTGCGTAGAACCACCATTACCAATACGAGAATACCGTATAACTTTACCGTGTTTGGTAAGTGATTCAAAAACCGGGTCCCAATCACTTAAACCAGCAGAGCCGCCCGCTTCAAGAAAAATAGTATGTTTACCTTTACCAGCTAGCTCGTATTCAAGGACAAAGCCATTTACTTGAACTTTAGCCAGTCCAGCTAAAGCACTAGTAGATATAAGGAATGAGCAAAGGAATGTTACTTTTAATTTTAATCTCATTGTATTAGGTAGATCTTTCTTTTATTAAATTAACTAATTTTTAAAGTTAGTACATGCCTTTAGTGTCTGCCTTAAATATTCTTGGCTATTAACTCTGCTTTTAACAAACCACCTTTAGTAAGTAACTTAGGAGCGAAACTTGGATTACGTTTAGATTTGTAAGCATCAAGTATTAACTTAAGACCATGCGCTTCTAACAATGAGATATTTACTTCAGTATCCATTTCGGCGGACTCAATGAAATCATCTGAAAAGCTGGGGGCGATGATCAACACTTGTGCAACGCGCTTACCCTGGTTTTCTGCACGAGTTACATAGGCTTTTACTTGGCGCGATGTTGTTGAATATTTGGCAAAATCTCCATTTTTACATGTTTTTGCTTCACCTATAATTATATCGTTATCACTGAGTGAAATTACGATATCTGCTTTATCTTTAGCGGTATTTAAGTCTTTACGAAGGTCCTCGTCGATATTAAGCTCTAGTAGTTCAAAAATTGCTTTTGTGACTTCTTCAAACTTAACACCAATATCAGCTTCTGTTACATCTGCACCAGCTTCTCTAAGAGTATTAATATCGCGGCGCGCTAGTGCGTCGTAATTTTCAATTAGTTTATCAGTCGCGTTAGCAAAGCTTTCTAAAATAGCAAAACGCGCATTACCTCGTTTAGATAGCCCCATACTATCTCTAACTTCCCTTACTTCATCATTTGAAAGTAAATATAGAATATCGTGAGGTGTAATACTTAAGGCACGTAATTGTTCAGTATCTATTATTTGATTAGCTTCAAGCTCAAATGCTTCTTTAAGCACTACCTGCATTGTTGGGAAATGTTCTTCTAATGTTTTTAGAAGCTGCTTAAATCCACTAGCACTGAGGGAATCAAACTCCTTTTCTGTTGCACCTGATAGCGATGACAGTATTAAACCAATACGTTCATCTAAAGTAGTACCAAGTTTTTCTGTGTCAATTTCTAAGTCTTGTATTAACTGTTTTAAGCGTTCTTTACGTTGATTTTGATTATCTTCAACATTGTGAATATCGTCTGATAATAATTTAGCTGCGCTAAGTCCTGAATGAATAATTGTTTGAATCTTATCAGTTCGGCTTACGCCTCTTATTTTACGCCCATGCGCTTTGAGTGCATTTGAAAGCTCAGCGTCTGTAAGAGTTCTAAGGATTCTTAATATATATTTATCAGCTAAATCTTTCCCTTGAATTTCATTAAGTAAAGTTACTATTTCATCTGGAATGAACACTTCTTGGCGCTTTTTACTTATAAACAATAACCCCATATCCCTCAGGCTATTTAAAGCATCCAACACTCCATTTTTAGGAATAACATCGACTAAATGCTCTACAGCAGCGCATTCATCTGTTGTTAAATTCAACTCATCTGCAAGCACATTCAGAATGCTGCGCTCATCGTCAGTTACTTTAGCATCGCGATTGTTCTTTTCATCATTAAAGTATGCTTCTTTCATGCACGAATGATAAATTTTCAAGGCGCGATTTCTTTCTAAAATGCTTTCAGCCGAATTTTGTTGAATATACTCTTTAAGCTCTTTAGAAAGCCTTGATAATTCAGCCCACTCTTTCTCATAAAGCGATTCAATCCAGCTAATTCGAGCAACTCCATTCCCATCACGACTCAAAATATTAACTAGCAAGTTGAGTTGTGCTGTACTCATTAATATTTGATCTTTTACAGAGCATTTAAAAAAATCTCTGACCGTATGGAATAATTGGGTAATTTCGCTACCAGATGCGTTTTTAATTTGACCGTCAATATTGTCTATTGTTTTAGCTAGTTTTTTATTATTTTTCGCAGCATCAGAACAAAGGCGGTCGAGACACGAAATGAATTTAGATTTTTCGACTTGGTTAACAATTGATAAAACTTGATTGAGTTTCATTTTTACAGAGTCCTTTCGTATAATATGATTACAAATGTAACAGTTAATTTTATTCGCAGCAATAAAGCCCACTTTGGAACTACTTAATTAAGCATTAGGTAAGTCCTTGCCCTCAAAATTAAAAAAGTGTACTAACACATCATTTATCCCCCAAACCTATAAACTCCCTCGCCCATATGCCATAATCTAAATAATTCATTATTTTAGTAACTTGGCGCGTATTTAGGCGCTTTTAAGTTAACTACTCAGGGTTTTCAAATGGCATATCAAGAGCAAAATCAAGCAACAATCTATTGGCACGACTATAATCAAAACTAGCTAATCAATTGTTTTATAAAAACTTAAAATAATACATAAAATAATTTGTACACACTTTTATACACACCCCTTTTCAAACTGTCTTGTAATCTCTCTGCTTACTCTACTATTGGCTCTAGTGTGCTTTTTAAGCTGCTGGCTGTTGATTTGTGGCCCGCAAACTTTCCCTTGGTAATTGGTGGCCCCGCACCTGTTTTTGTGTGACCGTGGGTTTCTAGGCTTTGGTTTATATCTTTAACCAGGCTTATTAAATCTAGCAGTACTTGCGCTACGTTTACTGAGTTATTTCCCAGCCACACGGTTTTGCCTTCTACCTTTGCCAGTTCGGTGGCTTTGGCGTGTAGGGTTTTGAGTGTGGTTAGGTTCATGTTTTCGGTGGCTTCAATGTCTACCTGCTTTTTACTGCCTAGCAATAACCCTTCAAGTGCAACGATTAAGGCTTTTTCACCCACCACAGTTTTTAGCGCGCCCATTATTTCGGTTACTTGATTGCCGTCTATTTTTAGCGTGTCGTGCGTGGCTATGTTGGCGCTGCGCTCGTGGTAATTTTGCTCGCTGCTGCGTGCTGTTGTTTTATTTGTGTCGCTGGTTTGGGTTATGTCGCCGTCGGTTGTGGTGTTCCAGTTACCGTCGCGACCTTGTATTTTGCTGCGGCTACTTTGCTGCAGCGTTACATCTGTTCGCTTGTGCTCGGACACTAGGCTTTGCCATGGCAGTAAATTGGTGATCACGGCATGGCTGTTTAGGCCATCAATATACTGTATTAAACAATGCATGCCTGGCGCTGGTTCGTTTAATAATCCGTGGTCGGATGCTTGCCCTGTGCCGAGTGTTACCTGTTGAAATACGGGCACGGCTAATGGCTCGCCTGTTAGCGGGTTTAATAGCTGCACGTCGGCTGCTTTTAGCGGCCTAAATGCGGTGCTTATGGCTGCGCCACCGCTTGGTAGGTCATATATTTTTTCAATGCGCGCCAATTGCGGCAGGTGTTTACGCTCGCTTAGCTCTGGAAAGTAGCGCTGTATTAGGCGTTTAATGGCTTGTTTGACCATCGTATGTGCATCCTGTCGTTGATTAGTGTTACTTCGGTTATGTGGCGGCCGTTTATTTGTATGCCTGGTCTTAATTTTGGGATAGCTATTAGCTCGCCGGTGGTTGAGCTTTTAGCTGTTATTGTGTGCTCTGGAAAGTCGTTTATTGCTGCGAGTGGCCAGCGCGAGTCGTGCCAGCTGCCGACAAATATTTTGCCATCTGGGCGCTGCTGAAATATAAAATCGCTAATGCCCCACACTTTAGCTACTTGCCTAAGCGCCTCAATACCTGTGCCGCTGTGATAAAACGCGGGTGCTATTTTATTTAAATATTCGGCGTTTTCAGGTGTTACGAACTCAACACCGAGCTTTGCCAATTCATCGAGCACGGCCTTTATTGTTGCGTGACGAATAGCAAGCGGGGCGGGAAAACTTAACGCGCCTAGCAGTTCGCGGCAGGTTAAATACCAGCGGCCGTTGGCTTGGTGCTTTGACTCTATTACGCCAAGGAAATACGGGATCATATTATCAAGTGTGTAACCTAGGTGCAGCTCGACCAACCCGCTTGGCTCTTGCTCTGCGACTACTTCAAATTTTGCGCGGCCTGTGCTGGCAATGTCTAGCTGCACGGTTTTGCTAACAATATTGGTTACTGTGTTGCCGCCAATTGTTAGCGTGTTAGAGAGGCGAGCACTCATGGCCCTTCGACCTCGTTAAATTTATTTTGTACGTCGTCGTTGCTGGTTGTTGCTTGCGGCTGGGCGCTTTCGGTTGCTTGCTCGTCTAGCTGCTGCTGCTCGCGCTCTGATACAGATTGCACTTCTACCAGTTTAAATGCTACTTGCCAGCCTTTTTTGTTTTCTATTTCGCTGGCGCTTATGTCGCCATCGAATTTTGCTTTACGTATTTTATATGCTGCGGCTAGCTCGTTATTTACTGTGTAAATAATACGTGCGCCGTTTTCGTCCAGCGCTTTTGCTTTGCTTATTAATAATGCCAGGCTAGCGCTTTCGTTAAATGGGATTTTAGTATTTACGGTTAGTGTGCCCGACTTTACGCCTTGGTCGCTACTTAGTGAAAAGCTGCCAAGGCCTGACATATCTCCACCGGCTAATTTTACGCCTGCGTTTACGCGGGTTTCGAACCCCGGCACGTTCCAGCCGTCGAGTGCTATGCTCATAATACCTCTTTAATTCTATTTAGCTCGGCTACTTGGCCTACAAATACGCACATTGCCCAATACATTTGGTAGCTGCCTTTGCGGGTGATTGCATCGGCTAGCTGCTTGGCGCTTCCTGCAGTAATTAATTGCACATCTACGGCGCTGCTTTTTGCTGTGAACTGCGCTTGATTTAATCGCTGGTCGCGGGCGGTTTTTAGCTCTGCGGCTTGGGTTAGTGCATCGTCGATGGTGGTTACTAACTGCTTGCCGCTGTCGCTCGCGGCCACTAACTCAGCTGCCATTTGTTTTTCACGCAGGGGCAGCCAGTTTTGTAGGGCGTTTATTTGCCACTCTAAACTCTGGCCTTCGTACGTTGCCAGCTTGCTTTGCTCTAGCGTGCTTTGGCTTTGGCCGTATTGCGCGCAGGCGATGAACTCGGCTATTGGGCAGTATTCATTTATTGTGCTGAGCTTGCTAGCTAGTGCGGTGGGGTCATTTGCGCTTACAGATAAAAGCAGCGCGTTATATTGTGCTGGCTTATCTGTGCGCGAGTCGTCTTTTATTGCCGATGCAAGCAGCTGCGCGCCCTCTTGCATTGAGCAAGGGGCGGCGGCTTGGTGGTAGCATAGCGCTATGTTATGCATTTTCTGCTGTGCTTTCTGGCAATGGGTAGCGCGCTTTAATTTCGGCCACTTTGTCGCGCCATTTTTGTAGCGACTCTGGCGTGCCGTCGAACTGCGCCTCCATGTATAGCGGGTCTGACTCTTTTGTGTATGCCGCCTGGCGCTTTTCTAGGTTTTGGCTAAGCTCAAACTGCTGCTGATTTAATACAGATTCAATTTGCTCTTGGTCCATACCTAAGTTTTGCATGTACTCAGCGCTTGTGTTGTTATGGCTTACGTCATTGTAAATATATGTAAACATCGTTTTACCTTTTAAATTGTTAGTTATGCCTGCGCTATCGCGCGGGGTTCAAATTTCAATAACCAATTACGCAAAGAAAGCGGGACGAAAACCGAAAGTACTGCTCGCATACGAACCCGCATAGTTCAGATCGAGCGCGCCCAGCCCAGCGCTCGAGCCATAGCTCCATTGGCCGCCACGTCGCGGGAATCGAGAGCCATAATTTCGACAGCTGATGTAGCCGCCAACGGTTGTGGTTGATTCAGACTCGATTAACAGACGGCGTAACAGCTCGATTTTGTTGTAGTCGAGTGCTTTTTCGATTGCTGCAAAATGACTATTTGTTAAATAAGGGTTGTCTTTTGCGTCATTACCTACTGGGCCGTTGCGATTTGTAACGCTGTTGCTTAGCTTTGGAGATCCAGCGCTGCCGGTGCCTTCTGTGTTTGCCGTTGGCGAGTCGAAAAACGCCGTGTGCTTGTTCCAGTTTTCTTCAATTACTGCTGGGTTATTGTCAAGCGTAGTAATGATCTGCCCTTCGTTTAGCATCATTTGGTCTAACCACTCGAACACGTTACCCACTAGATCTTGAATGCCCCATTCGGTGTGGTCGTGCGACCATGTTACAGGGCCTTTGCCGGTGTCTGTTCTGCCTAGGCCTGATGCATCGCCTGGTAAGCCGTTGTCGCCACGGCGTGCTGTTTCTAATTTGTTTTCGTGGCTGCGACCGTAGTTTGTATTGCCGCGCGGCACTGTGCCATTTGCATAAGACCACAGCGCTATTGCTGCCCACTCGTGAATGCTCATCATGTGCCAGCCAGCGCCCTTGTTGTTGCATAGCGCTTTTGCCTGGTCGTAATTAACCGATGTGCGAGGCTGTACGCCACCGATAACACTGCAGCCGCCATTTGCTCCGGCTGATGCTAGGTATTTACCAATGTACACTTCGCCCAGCTGAACACCGTTGCGCATAAACATGGTTGGAATGCCTGTGCCTAGGTTTAAGTCTATGCTGTATTTTTCTTGGATTGCAGCGGCTAACTCTTCATATGTGAACGGGGCAATTGGCACCATCACATTTGGGTTGCCCTGTTCGTCGATGATCACTTTATTGCGGCCACCTGATGCGTGTTCGATTGCCTTGCGGTAACCGTCTGATGCAACGACTGCCATTTCGTTTGCCTTGGCCTTTACGAACTGGTCTAGCTGCGTTGTTTTGCTGTCGATTTCTGCTGCTTTGCCTTCGATTGCTGTTGTTAGCTGGTCGGCTGCGGTTACTAGCTGGTTTATTTGCGTTACGCTCATGATAGTTCCTTGCTGAAATTGCTGAAGTTTTTATTTAAAAAGTAATTGCGCACAGTGCGGCGCATGTTGTTTATTTGTGCCGTTGCATTGCTGGTTGCTAACAGTGTTAGCGCGTCAATTTGCGGGCTGTAGTCGAACATCCACGATTGCGCTGGAATGGTAATGCGCGCTAGGGCTGCGGCTGCCGCAAACTTTAAAACAAACGAGCGGTTGTGCACGTTGTTTACACCTTGACGCTTGCGCTGCAGTGGTAAGTAATCTACTGCTAGCAGCGTGCCGTTGCGCGTAACTAGGCCTATCCAGTTGTAGTCAAAGTCGCCTATATCTTGCTCTAACACTACTGCCCACGCGACTGTGTTTGCATCTACATACCCTGACGTATCTATGTTGCGACGATAAACTATTTGTGCGCCGCCCGGCATTTTTTCGCTTGGGTTGCGGGTTTCTTGCTCGTTTAACCCGGGTATATTTGCAAATACTAGCTCTGTTACTTCAAGCCCTTTGTTTTGCAGCGTTGCTGTTGTTATGTATGCCTTGCCAGCATTGGTCATTATGCCGGTTATTGCCTGATTCATAGTTGCTCCTTGGCGGTGCTTATGCCGCCGTCTTTGCTTAAAAACCCATAATGCTGGTGCGCTGTAATGCTGTGCTGTACACCAATGCTTGTTGCTTGGTGGCGCGTGTTGCTTGTTAGTGCGTCTAACCCCAAAAAGCTATGAACTACGCCGTGATCAATGCCCGTTATTGCGTTTATTTTTGTTGCTGAGTTAACGTAGTTGTTATCCCATTGCACATGCGTTAGGCCAAGGCTTAGCGATACTGCTGCCAAGTTATGCACTGTTAGCTCGTATCGGCGGCATGTTCGGCCGTAGAGCTGTATTAGCTCTGGCAATAGCTCGTATGCACTTGCTAGTGCTGAGTCGGTCATGTCGATTGCAATAATATCCCAGTCGCGACCGTTTATTCGCTCGCGCACATTTATGACCTGGAGATCCAGCCGGTTAAAAATATCTTTTATGGTTGCTATTTCTCCGGCGTCAATTGTATTGACTAGCGCGTGCTGCACGCGTTTGCGGTAGAGATCCAGCGGCTCACTATTTAACCGCTGCGTTAACCGCTCCCACGCTAGCAGTCCGAGAATTGGCTCTTCGTTTTGCAGCTCGTCTTTTTGCTGCACAGCCCACATAACGTAATTGCGCGACTGGCTCCAATACCCTGTAGCCGCTTTTACAAGCTTTTCGGCGTAGCCTTTGTTTAGCCATGTTGCTATTTGGTTAGCCATTTTCGACCTTAGTTACTGTTAGCGATGAAAGCACGGGTAGCCAGTTGGCGGCGGTTATGTCGTCAATGTCGAACTTGATTGATTGCAGTTCACTAAATTGCGCGTGGCACTCTGCCACCA
Source organism: Pseudoalteromonas arctica A 37-1-2 (assembly GCF_000238395.3). Classification (GTDB taxonomy): domain Bacteria; phylum Pseudomonadota; class Gammaproteobacteria; order Enterobacterales; family Alteromonadaceae; genus Pseudoalteromonas; species Pseudoalteromonas arctica. The sequence goes on along the minus strand of NZ_CP011025.1, from coordinate 1,518,221 downwards.
ATTGGCTAACACTGAACACGCACTGGTGCGCAACGCGGGTAGGCGCGTACGCTGCATTTTGCCTGAACGCTGCTTGTATAAATGTTGTTAGCTCGCTTTGTATGTCTTCGCTTTGCGAGTGCAGTTTGTATGTTGCTGTTACATTAAACCCAGTGGTTGCCATTGCATACACTATAAAGTCGTCGCCTAAGCCGTGATGCCCTGCGGTTCTTATGTGCTGATTAATTGCCCCCAGCAAAGCGGTTGGCACTGCGCCTATGTCTAAATATATGTAGGCATTTGCTGTACCTGGACCGCGTGGCGCTCCGGTTTGAATATAGATGTTATCTATTGGCACGCCAAAGCTTGCAATTATTTGTTTGTACACTGCGTTAATGTGCCAGCGGGCGGCGGTGCCGAACACGTTACGTATGCGTAGGCGGTAATGCTCTGTGCTTTCTGTGTCGGCCCCGGGCTTTATTAGCCAGTTTTGGTTGTTAGTTACTGTTATGTCATCTTGCTGCTCAGCAAAATAACGGTATGCGTTTGCTGGCAAGTTATATGCTGCGCCCTCCTCTTGCGCTTGCGCTAATGCGTACGCCGTGCTTTGCCCTGCTGCAAAATTCACATCTTGCATTAGCGTTAATTTATATACTTGTTCGCCTAGCACGTCGGTAGCAATTTGCGCACCGGCAGTAATTGAGCTTTCGCCCGTGGTGTTTTGGCGCGTGAACGTGAGTATGCCTTGAGCCGCTACGCCTGCTTGAATAAATACGTTGCGAGCTGGGCCGTGCTTTTCTATTAGTGATTCGCGGTTGGCGGTCATTATAAATAGATTTGGCATAAGTTGCTGTGCAACCCAGTTTAATAGCTGCACTAGCGGCTTGGTGATCAGCGCTTCAACGGTGCGCCAAAAAGGGCTAAACGGTGAGTTATTAACAACCTGTATGTTTTGCTCTTTTAGTTGTGCTTGCCATTGCTCTGCTGCTGATTGCTCGTCCATTGGCAAGCCTGCATTTTGCATCATTGTTTTAAAGTTCATTGCTGCTCCCATACTGGCGCGTTTGTGCGTTAATGCTTAGTGTGCCGTCGTCGTTGCGGTGCACTTTTATTGTGCCTGGCTTTACGCGATTGTCTTGCTCGGTTAGTAGCTCGAGTTCGGTTAATATTGGCTCTATGGCGTTTTTGTTGCGCAGGCCAACAAGCTTGGTTAGTAAGCCGCTTTCTAAAATGCGGTGCTTTATATCCTGGCTTATTACGTCTGCTTTTTTAAACGTGCTTGGGCTTAGCGAGTCGTTAAGCATAAAGTCGCCGTCTTGTATTTCTAGGTCTATGTGTAGCGCTATATCAAATTCCATTAACCTGCTAGCTCCATCATTTGCTCAAAGCTTTGCGCTAAGTCGTCTGATTTAAAGTTTACGTTCTCAATGCTTATATGCTTGCTGCTGTCGCTGCTATTGCTGTTGCTGTTTGTACTGTTGCTGTTGTTAGTTAGGCTTTGCAGGTAAGCCGACTTTTGCAGCTTAGGCTTATATGCAGTGGCCTGTTGCTCGGCGCTAATTTGCTGTGCTTTTTCGGCGCTGTTGCTGGCTGTGTTAGTAATTACCTGATCTGTTTTTACGCTGGGTAATGCTGGCTCTGGTGCTGCACCTTGGTTAACGCTTACCAGCTGCGCTTGCTTAGGGTTATAAACAGGCGAATTTGCCGAGTTAGTAATATTGTTACTTGCAACCGTAACTGCTTTGTTTTGCGTGGCGCTTACTGCGCTGTTATTTACTGCGTTGTTTTGCTCGCTTGGGAATGCATTATTTATTAATGCCTGGCTGCGGGCTTGCGCCTGTAAATTTAACGGTGCGGTGGTGTCGGTTGGCACTGCAGGCAAGCGCTGGCTAGTAAATTTAAAGGCGTTTTGGGCGGCTTCTCGCTCAGTCATGACTTTTGGCTGGGCAGCTATGGCCGCTGGCGCTAAGCTGTTTTGCGTAGCGTTAGCTACACTGCTATTTACAGCTTCATTAATTGCAGTGCTAGTAGCGCTGTTAGTTACTGCGTTGTTTTGCTCGCTTGGGAATGCATTATTTATTAATGCTTGGCTGCGTGCTTGCGCCTGTAAATTTAACGGCGCTGTGGTGTCGGTTGGCACTGCAGGTAAGTGCTGGCTAGTAAATTTAAATGCATCGTTTGCGGCTTCACGCTCGGTCATTGCGCGTTGCGCTGAATAAACAGGGTCGTTTGCGGCTTGCTCTGCTAAGGCTTGCGCTCGCATTTCTTCGGTTGCGGTAATTGTTGTTACTTTAGGCGCTGCATAATTTACAGTGCTGCTTGGTGCTACATACTGCGAGCTTGCTTGCTGAGCTGGCGCGCTGGCTTTACTGATAACGCTTTGGCCGTAGTCGCGGCTGTATGCTTGGTCGGCACTTTGCATAACCATTGTTTGCGGCTGAACTGCTTGGGTTACCTGCTCAACTTTGTTTGATACTTTTGCTGGCTCGTCGTCTGAGAAAAACGAGATAACCGAGTTTAATACGCCGTTGTCGGCGATGGCTGAAATAAAGCTACTTACGCCGTCAAATATTCCACTGATGCCGCTGGCTATGCCGCCGAAAAATTCGCCCAAAAATCCGAACGTTTCGGTTAAATAATTTATTAGCGATTCAATTATGTCGACTGCGCTTTGCCAAATTCCGGTGAAAAAACCTGATACAGAACTCCCCATGCCTGAGAAAAACCCGGTGATGGCGCCGCCAAAGCTGGACAGTAAATTACCCACATACGAAAATGCTGAGCCTATGGCGTTAATCATCCCCATAACCACGCTGCTAATTGCCGAAAATGCGGGTGCAAAAAAATCGTACACTCCTACGGCTATTGTTTTTATCAACCGCCACACTAATTGCAGTGGCAGCGTTAGCAGGTCGAACGCAACTTTAAGGTATTTAAACACGGTTGAACTTTGCGCCCACTCGTTAAATGCGGCGGTTATGTCGTCAAAATAATAGATAAGTGCGGCAACAGCGGCGATTAACGCAACGGCTGCTATAACAATCCATGTTAATGGGTTTGCCCAAAGCGCTGCGTTAAATAGCCAGGTGGCCGCTTGGCCTGCAAGCATAACTGCTTTAAATGTGCCCATGGCAATAGCGGCCGCACCCATGGTAGCTATAAGCGATAAGAACCCTGCAACACGCAGTGCGATTAATGCGCCCTGCCATAGCTTAGTTACTATTAGCTGTGCATTGGTTAGCGTTATGCCAATGCCTGTTGCAAAGTTATATAATCCCATTGCAAACGTGGCTAGGCCAAAGGCGGTCATAAGTGCTACTACGCCAACCACTGCTACTGATATAACGCTTGATAGGAACGGAAACTCATCTGTTAATGAAACGATACCCGCAAACATTGATGCTAGCACTTCAACAAATGGCTCAACCACTGGCAATAAGCGGTTACCCATTGCTGTGGCTGCGGCATTAAATGAGCCGCCTAGCCTATCCCACGGGCTGGCGATGATGTTTGCCATTTCGGCCGCTTTTGAGTTGTCTTGCACGCCTTCAAAAACGGCAATGCCGTCTTTTAATTTGTCGACTTTAGTGCTTAGTACGTCGACCGCTTTTGCACCTTGCTTACCAAATATTTGAGTTAGCACGTCGCCGCGCGCTACAGAACCCAGCGATGAAAGGCGGTTGTTAATACGTCCTAGCACCACGTCTATTGCAAGCATGTCGCCGTTGTCGTCGGTTAATTGAATGCCTAACGACTGCTGCGCCTTGCCAATGCCTTGCAATAACGATGCGGCTTGCGTGCCCGCAACCGAACCCGACTTAGCAACTAGCTGTAACTCGCCCACTAGGGCAAATTGTTGGGCTGAGCTTAGGCCAATATTTGCTGCAGTTGCGCCAAGGTTTGAAAACGCCGCTTGCATTTCTGCACCGGTGGTTTTGTAAAGTTGTACTGCGGTGGCGGTTTGGCCTGCTATTTGGTTTACCCAATTAGACTTGCCCATTTTGTTAGCTGTTTTTTCGAATATGCCATACATGGTGCCCATGTAGCTGGTAATGGTGGCCGCGTCGGCTTTGGTTGCTACCGCTAGTATGTTTGATGTTTTAGCAAATTCTGATAGCTCATCGCCCGTTAGCCCAGCAATGGCTGATTGAATATCGTATGCACTGCGCACAAACTCGGCAGAGTTGCCACCAAATTGAAAGCCAAATTCGTATGAGGTTTTGGTTAGCTTTTGCAATGCGTCGTCGGCAACGCCTAATGACTGCACTTCGCCCAGCGCGGCAACGTGATCAATTGCGGGAGCTAGTGATTTAGCCAGTGCGTAACCACCGCCAACGGCCGTGGCTGCGCCGCGCATCATTTGATCTTGCGCGGCGGCTGTTTGCTGGCTCAGCTGATTAATTTTAGCCATGACTTTATTAACCGGACCCGTCACCTTGTCGATGATGCCGATTGAATAGTTAAGCTTGTCTAACTTGCTGAGCGTGGCCATTACATTACTCGCTTAGTGCTTGGCATATGCCGTTATTTACAGCAACTACAAAATTTTCTTGCTGCTGCGTTTCGAGGTATAGCGCTTGCGCTAGGCTCTCTTGGGTTGCGGTAACCGCGCCAAAATACTTGGCGTGGTATGCCTGTAGCTGATCTAACCGAGACTTGCCTATTTGCTTGGCTCGGTCTTCGATTTTTTTACGGTGAAATTAAACTCCGGCTGGTATTCTTCAACAATTGCGCCCACTAAAAATAATGCCGCGCCTGGCTGTTGCACTAGCTCTTTTAATTTTTTAGCGTCTTCTTGCACTACGGTGTTTAATACAAAGTTAGTTGCCGGCTGCACTTTGTTGTTTGGCTGCGTAGAGTTGATGTATTTGTTGTAGTCGGCTGCGTTTACGTTAAATGTGATTTCGCCTACCGGTGTTTCTAATGTGATTTTTTTCTCGAACGCCATGATTATTTACTCGCTTTAATGTCGGATTGATTTAGTAATGTGTATGTAAAATACGGGCCGTACTTGGCTGCTGATTGGTCACACAAATTAATGAACTCGTCAAAGTCATTTGGGTTGGCTAGCACTTGGCAACCTGCAGACCATTTATCAACCTGGGTTGATGTGGTTTTGCTGCTTGCGCGGTGGCAGTTAATACCAAAGTAACCTTGCTGTAGCTTGGCTTGTGGTGTGACTTCCGTGTCTAACTCGGTGTCGTGGTTGTTGTCGCGTAGGACAACAACGGGTTTATGTTGTACAAGGGCGCGGTATTTGCCCAGGTGATAACCCAACTTCCATAGGCTTTTATGCTGCCCTGCAATTAGGACCGCTGTGCCGCTTACGTTCATTGGATTTTGACGCCAGTAAATACCGGCGTCGGTGGTTGCTTTGTACTGCTTTAATTGCCATTCGCTGCCTTGCTGATACAGCACGCAAATAACATCGTTAAAGGTATTGGCGCGCGTGTTGTTGTGGCGAATACCTATAATGTTTAGGTTTAATTCTCCCTCGAACACGCGGTAGCCGCAGGCCTTTAAAGTGCTAAGCAATGTTGCGGCAGTTAGTTTGCGAATGGCTTTGGTCATTACAAGTCTCTCACTTCATCTGATGTTAGGTACGGCACGCCGTTGATTTTTACAAAGTCGGGACTGGTGATCGGACACTTAATTAATGTTGTGTCTTCTTCGCCGCCGTCGGCTTTGATGTTTAAAATTTCGTCTAGTTGCGGTAGGCAGCCAAACGCTTCAATGTTCTTTTTGCCTGCCGCTACTTCGGCGTTAAATGCCACGTCGAACGGCTCAATGCCTTTCCAGCTACCTGCCCTTGCCGCTTGCGCTTGCACAATTAGCCAGTTTTCGTGGTCGAGCTTTAGGGTTACTTCGCCTTCTACGTCGCCGTCGATAAAGCCTTTTGGGACGCCACGCACTTTTTTAACTGTGCGGCCGTCGGTGATTTTTACGGTTGCTTCGATTACGTGCACCATTGAGTTACCAATGAAAATATCGAAGTCTTTACCGCCTAGTACTTTTTGCATGCTCGCTCCTACTCTGCGTTATCTAACATGATGCCAACTATGATGGTGTTGGGTGAATCGATTGGCTTAACTTTGAGAACGACTTGCAATGTGGTGGCGTTCATAAACGTTAGGCTGATGCTGTCGTCTTTTGGCGTGTCGATTAGGCCCGGGAACTTGTCGGCACCAATGTTAATTGAGCGCGCCATTTCGCGTAGCGGTTTGCCCATGATGCGCTTACCAAATTCAATGCCGCTGGCACTGTTGTTTAGGCGGCGGTTTTTAATGTTTTGAATGGCAATAATGCGCACGTCGCGGGCGGCCTTGTCGACAATGCGGCCTGTTTCGATTTGCTGAAAGTCGCCACCTTCGGCATCTAACATGTTTACGTCGCCAAAATATGTGCCGTCAAAATCTGGGTAAAACTGTGTGCAACTAAAGCGCAGTGCGTCTAGTGCGGCTGTGGTTGAGTTGGTTAGCGGTTTGCCTGCGGCATCTACCGGATGCGGCATTAGTGACATTGCACCCGTAAGCACGCGCATTGGGCTATCGGCAATAGTGACTGAGTTTTTGCATAAACGCCCAGTTACTGCGCCTAGCTCGTCGCCAAATAACAAAGGAACAACAGCCGTTTGCGGTGCTACTACGCCGTCGGTTATTGGCTGTAATGCGGTTACTAAGTCTGACCAGTTTTGTAGCTCGGTTAGCCCAGGCGCTGCTATTAAAAAGCGCACTCGGCGAGCAAGGCTTGCTAGTATTTCAAGCGCTTTTGCTTGGTAGCTTTCTACTTCGGCTTTGCCTGTGACGGGCGTACAAATAACAATGATTTCGGGGCTTACGTCTTGATCCATTGCTTCGTCAATAAGTGCCATTACGTCGGCGTCGATTGCGTGCGCTATTGCATAACCACTTACTAGGTCGTCGCCGTTTCGCTGCCATGCTTTAACTTGGGTTTTTAACGGTGAGTCGGCTACGCCAAACTCAGCATCAAAGTCGCTTTGTGCATTAATGGGTAGAATTTTGCCGTTGTTTTCGGGCGCTTGTCCGATGAACAATACGGTGCGTTCTACCTGTTTTGTAGCGCCACTGCCTGTCTGAATGGCGGCAACGGATACTTTACCTTGTGCCATGGTCGTTCCTTTTTTTGCTTGCGCTACGCCACTTGCATAGCTTTGTTTAAAATAAAATTCATTTGCTCTTTTTGCTCGGCCATTGTTTGCCCCAAAAAGGAGCGGGCCGGTAAATCAATTTTCCATGCGCTCTTGCCTGAGCTGCCCTTTAATTCGCGCAGTAAAAAACCTGCTTGGTTTTTACTTAGGTTTGCTGTTATCCATTTAATGCTGGGGCGCTTACTGCCCTTGCCTTTGCCGCGCGGTATTTTGTAACCCTCGGCCATTAATGCGCGGGCTAAGTTGCGGGTGGCTGGGCCTTCTTTATTTTGTGCGGCACTGCTTTTTGGCTTGCCTGCATCTAGGCTTATACCTTCTTGGTGGGCGCGGGCTATTTTTCCGCTGTTGCCCCCTTTAAAATATACGCTTGCGCTATTTGCGCCGTAGCGCACTTTCATGTTGCGCTTTAGCTTGGTTAGCATTTTCTTTTTTTTGCCGTTGGCGCGGCCTTGCCACCTTTTACCCGCTAAATCACTTTGCCTGGTGATCCGCTCTTTACTGCTTTTGTTTGCCGCGCGTATTGCACTGCGCAATATGTTGCGGCGCTTTTGCGGCTTAAGCTGTAAAAACGCTAACTGCTCTTTACTGCGGCCTTCATCAAACTTGAGATTAAGCACGGCTTATTTGGCCTTCAAGCGTGAACGCCTCTGCTATCCATAGGCTTTGCTCGCCAAAGTCGTAACGGTTGCCGTTAAATTCAAACGGGCCGTTGGGCGCTTGTATTAGCTCTATGTCTTCGCAAAGCTGATTTATTGTTAGCTCTACTTCGTTGCTGTTGTCGTCGTTAACGTCGGCGCTAAATTCAATGTCGGTGCTGTCGTATCGCCCGCCGTTGTTTTGCAACCAAAACGATGCAAAGGCACAAATAAGTGCTGCGGGTGCTGCGCATGGGTTTATGCTGATCGCTCCTGAGTAATAAAACCTTGCTGCCAATAGGCCGTTGCCGTTAATGGTTTTGCTGCTTGGCTCTATGCGGCCGCCTTCTATCCAGCTGTCGAACTGGGTGCTTAGCGCTAGGTTGCGGCCTTGGTATTCTGCGGTTGCTAAATGCTGCTTAAGCTTTGCTATTTTGCTTTGGCTCATAGTAGCTCTACCGTTAAATTTGGGCTTAGGCCTTGCAGCTGGCGCATGGCGTTTATGCTTTCTCTTAACCAATGTTCGTGGTTGTCTATTGCCGCCTGGCTTTGTGCTGTTGCGCTATCGCGGTGCGTGCTGCCTAGCTTTGATACCAACAAACTGGCTTTTGCTTTGCTGTAAACTGCGCGCTTATAAAACAGGGCTTGCGCAGCGCTTAACGTTTGGCCATTGGTAAGCTGTGTATTTGCTAGCTCTTGGTTAATTTCGGCCTGTGCGTAAAGCAGCTTTTCTAGCAGTACGTCGCTTTTACTGGCGTACTCTTGGGCTATTGCGTAGTGCTCAATAAAATGGGCGGTGCTTAGCGCTGGGTAATAGCCATTGCCTGGCACATCAACATTGATGCTTTGTAAATCTGCTTGTGGCATACCGCTTAAATTCATATTGCACCTGTAAAAATACACACATTAAATTGGATGCGGGCGCCACTTAGTCACGCGCGTTAAGCAAGTAATGCTAACGTTGTGCTAAGTTGCCCGCTGGCGTTGGAGCTAGTTAGCGGTTTGCTGTTCTGGCTCCGCTGGTTTAATCATTTTTTGCAATTCTTTTAGCAGGGTTTTAACGCCTGCTTTGTCGTTAATGGATTGGGCCATTTCTGCAAAGTAAAGTGCATGGCCTAGGTTGAGCTGTGCTTTATTTACTTTTGCAGCTATTGCGTAAAGCTTGCCGCCCACTACTTCTAACCCTGCCCAGTCTTGGTTTTTAACTACGTAAATTAAGCGGCGCAGTGTAAAGCCAATGTCGTACAGGCCTTGTTGGTGTGATTCGGCAAGGTAGTAATTTGCGTCGTCGTAGAGCTGGTCGATAACGAACGCTGCCCAGTGCTTGGTATTAAACACGGTTGGCAGTGGTTGTTTTTGCTCGATCATTAATGGCAATAAGTCCATTACTGCATCCCAGCGCTTTAAATCAACGAGCCAAATAAACACCCACGCCAACACCTTGTTGTGGTGGTTTTGGCCGCTTAGGCGGTATTGGTTTATGTAGCCTAGGTAGTCTTGGCGCTCTAGCGCTTCTGATTTGTATGTTGCTTTGTCGCTAATGTCGGCAAATGTTTTTAATTGAGCCAAATCGGATTCTATAGCTGCTGCATAAAGCTGGTACTCGGTTTGCGTGTTTACGGTTGCTGGCGCGTTGGCTTGAGTGGCGTTAGCCGCTGCCGTTGGCGCTTTATTTTCAGTGCTTGTTGGTACTGCTTTAGCTTTGGCTAATGATTTTTTGAAAAGGCTCATTTAAAAATACTCGCTAATTGTTAAAAAAAGCCGCCCGAAACTTGGGATAAAAGGGCGGCTTGCTGCTGCTAAAAACTATTCCCAGCCGGTGCCTGCTTTATTTGGCAGTTTTACGTTGGCTGATTCGAAGTAGGCTACTTTTTCGAGGTCTTCGATGTAGTAACAGTCGTTACGTGATAGGTAGTCTTCTACGCGTTTCTTTTTTGGGTTGTCTTCTACGTGGGTGCGGGTTGATCCTGATTGCACGTAGTGACTTAGGTTGTCGAAACTTGTTACTAAAATGCCGCGCGCTGGAAAGAACGGAATTTTATAACTGGCTAGGCCGCCATATGTTTTAATGATTTGCTCAAGTTCGATTTTGGTTTTTTCGCTTGGCGTGTGCGACTGCTTTGCATACAACTTGTTTTGGTCGTTTGCTAGTAGTTCGTCGCCAATGATGGCAACCATGTTTACGCGCTTGTGCTCTGGGATTGCTTGCAGTGCGTCGAACACGGCTTGGTCTAGGTTTTCGTAATCACCACCGGCACCAATACGAATTTCGTCAACGGTTGCGCCTTCGCTTACTGCGCGCTCTGGTGCGTCGCGGCGAATGAGTTGCAGCCAGCCGATATTTACGTCTTGCAGCATTGTGTTAGTTGCAATGTTTGTAAACGGTGCGGCTGATGTGCCATGAAAGCCGATTTTAATAATGTCGAGTGCAATTGCTTGGCGTACGTGATTGCGATAGCGCTGATGGAAGTCGGGGAATTTTGACCACTGATCCATTTTTGCCCATGATAAGTGAATGTCGCATTCTACTGGGTGGCAACGGTATTCGCGTTTTGCTAGGCCTGCTACGTCGCGCGTTTGGCGCTCTTTGGTGTCGTCGCTTTCTACACCGGCACGGCCTGTTACGCCACCGTCTACGCTCATCATTACTGATTGGCCTACGATGTCGTCTACTAGTGCGGTGTTAATTAATTGTAGAAACTCTACTGAGTCGTACGTTGCGTCGTATAAGCGCTGCTCAGTTGTTGGCCCTACGTTGAACTGCTCGTTCATTGATGCTACGCCGTAGTTGCTGGCCATGCCTGCAAGTACTGCGATAAATAATTGTTTTGTTCTGGTTTTCATTTTCGTTCCTGCGTTTTGCTAAGTTAAGTTAGGGTGCGGCAATTACAAGCAGTTGCTGTATTTGCCTTCGTCGCCTTCGTGCTCTTCGTCGGCGTTGGTTGTGTCACCCGCAGGTGTTTTTAATGCTTTGGCAAACTTGTCGCTAAGCTCTTCAAGTGCTGTTTTTGTGCTTGATAGCTCTTCTTTAAGTTTTGTTAGCTCGGCTGACTCTTCGGCTGGCGGGGCGGTTTCTTCTTCGTCGTCAACTTTTGTTGTTGAAAACGCATCAAGCTTTGCGGTTAGTCCGTCTAGCTTTTGGCCAAATTGCTCAAGCGGCGTGCCGAGTGCATCTTTTAATGCATTGGCTAATTGTGTTTCGTTCATGTCGGGATCTTCCTTAGTGAATAGTCGTTTGAAAAAGGGTTTTTTAGGTGTGTCGATAGGCTCACATGACCCTAAGTCAACGGTTAATAAAGAGACTTCCGTGTCGTCTGCTTTGCTCTTACTACTGAAATGGATGCGGTCGGTGTAGCAGCTTGCTGGGTAGTCGGTAACAGCTAGGCCGGTTAGGTAGGTTTTGCCAGTGCCCATGAAGTCGCGGCTTATTTCGATGCTAAAATATACGGCTTGGTCGGCTTTGTTTAATGCTACAAACCCTTGATTGGGTGCGAGTACGGCGTATAGACACACTACGCCTTCTTCGTTTTCGTATGCTTCTACGCTTACTACGTCGCCGAGCATGCCTGGTATGTCTACGTTGTGTAGGTTTTTAGCGGCCCAGCCTGACCAGTTAAATTCGTGATCGAGGTTTATGCGTGCGCCATATTTGCGCGGGTTGTAGGTTTCTACTATGTCGGCTACGTCTTGCTCGGTTATTTCGCGGCCGTCGACAGTCATGCCAACAGCGGCAATTGATAATGGTTTTGTGCGTAGTTGACCTGGCATATAAACAAACCTTTTAAATGTTTTTTAATTAAGCTTTATGCTTTAAAGTAACTGCAGTTTGCACCCTCCTTTTGCACCTTTCCAACTGTTTAACTTTTTGAAATTCCTATATTTAACTTTTAGGAATGGATAGGTTTTTAACAAACAGATTACGTGCTTTATTACTAATACACTGCCGCCATGGATTAATTAATGTGGCGCAATATGAAGGCTAACTACGGACCAGACGTACGCAAAAAAGCACAGGATTTGTATGTTGTTGAGGGCTATACCTACGAGGAAATATCCGATTTAGCAGGCATGCCAAGTGCGCGAAGTGTTAGGCGTTGGTCTGAGGCTGAGAACTGGGCGGACATGTGCCCAACATATAATGCCGAAATGGCGTTTAGCCGCCGCATTAATTTGTTAGCCGATAAAGACAATAAAACCGATGCTGAATATAAAGAGCTAGATTTTTGCACGCGCCAATTATGTGCACTAAATAAAAGCAAGCTTGCGCCTGCCCCTAAGCAACGCGCTAACAACGACGACACTGCTGCTGGCAATAGTGGCGGCAGTGGCAAAAAGTCGAAGAAGAAAAAGAAAAATGATTGCTCTGGCATTACGCTTGAAATGCTTGACGAGCTTAAAGACAAACTTCTTTATCCCCACCAAAAACATTGGTTTGAAAACCAAGATCACCGCACCCGCTTTATTTTAAAGCCCCGCCAAATTGGGGCAACTTTTTACTTTGCGTTTGAAGCGTTTTACGACGCGGTTATTAATGACCGCAATAAAATATTTATATCGGCGAGTCGTGATCAGGCTGAGGTATTTAAAGCTAATATTGTGGCGCTGGTGCGTGAGCATTTTAATGTTGAGCTGACCGGTTCGCCAATGGTGCTTAATTTGGCGGGCGGCAAAACAGTTAAGCTTATTTTTAAAAGCACTAATGCGCGTACTGCTCAGTCGGAAAGTGGCGACCTATATATAGACGAAGTTTTTTGGATTCCAAAATATAAGAGCTTGCGCGGTTTGGCGCAGGCCATGGCAACGCATAAGCATTTACGAATAACCTATTTTAGTACGCCGAGCGTTACGAGCCATGAAGCGTATGACCACTGGAACGGAAAGTGGTACCGCAAAACAAAAGCCTGTAACGACCCTGAATTTGCGATTGATGTTAGCCATAAAAGTTTAAAAAATGGCAGGCTTTGCGAAGATGGCATTTGGCGACAAATGCTTACTGTGTACGATGTGGTTACCAGCGGGTTTGACCGCATTGACATTGGCGTGCTTGAAAACGAGTACAGTGTAGATGAGTTTAATAACTTGTTTATGTGTAAGTTTATTGATGATGCGCACAGCGCGTTTAACCTCAAGCAGCTTATGAACTGCGTTGGCGACTCTACCAAGTGGCCTGACTTTGATTTAGATTACGAACGCCCTTACGGGTTAAAGCCGGTGGTTATTGGTTTTGACCCTGCGCGGTTTGGCGACAAAGCGAGCGTAGCTATTTTAAGTGCGCCAATGAAGCCTGGCGAAAAGTTTTTGCTGCTTGAAGCAATTGATTTAAGCGGTAATGATTTTGAAGCGATGGCCAGCGAAATAAAACTACTTACCGAAAAATACAACGTTGTGCACATTGGCGTTGATACCACTGGTATTGGTTACGGCGTGTGGGAGCTTATTACTAAGTTTTACCCTAACGCTGAGCCAATACATTACAACCCTATTATTAAAAACCGTATGGTTATTAAGGCAATTAACGTTATTCAAAACCGACGCCTTGAGTTTGACCAGGACGCGGTAAACATTGCTAGCTCGTTTATTAATATTCGCCGTAAAGTTGTTGGCGACCAAATTACATATGCTACTAACCGCACGGCCACTACGGGCCATGCCGATATTGCGTGGGCAATTATGCACGCCTTGTTATTTGAACCTCTGGACGGTAATGCCCACAGCCGCCAAACATCTGTAGGAATTGCAGCTTAATGAAACCACGATTACAAGTAAGCAACGGCCAAGCGCCAAATTACAACCAACGAACTGCGGTGACTGATGCGTTTAGTTTTGGCGACCCCGAGCCGTGCTTAGATAACAGACTAACAGATTACGTTGGTGTATTTAGTGACAGCAACGGTATTTATGCGCCGCCCATTAGTTTGCAGGGTTTAATTAAACTGCTGCGCGTTAATGCCCAGCACGGACCCATTTTGTATTTTAAGCGCAATATGATTTTAAAATGGTATAAGCCCAACCCGCTGTTAAGCCATCAAGCATTAAGCAAATTTGGCTTTGATTTGCTGTGGAGTGGCAACGCTTATTTGCAAATTATTAAAAATTCGTTTGGGCAAATTATTAAACTACGGCACCTGCCTGCACTGACTATGCGCTATACGAGTACGCGCGGTGTGTATGCGCAATTAAGTAACCGTAGCCATGAGCCTATTTATTTTAATGCGGGCGAAATTATACATGTAAAAGAGTACGACCCGGGGCAAGGCATTTATGGCATACCGCAGTATTACGGTGGCATTCAGTCGGCATTATTAAATGAAGATGCGACTTTGTTTAGGCGCCGGTATTACAAGAACGGTGCGCACATGGGTTTTATATTTTCAATGGCTGATCCTAATTTAAGCGATGAAGATGAGACGGCATTAAAAGATGCAATACGCGATAGCAAAGGCGTGGGCAATTTTAGAAGTTTGTTTTTTAATTTTAGAAGTAATAAGGCCGATGCCGAAAAGGCGATAAACATTACACCGGTTGGTGATATATCAACTAAAGATGAGTTTGAGCGGATTAAAAAAATTACGCTTAACGATATGCTAAGTATGCACCGCGCGCAAGAAGCGCTAAGCGGCCAGTCGTCTGGTGATAGTGCTGGCTTTGGTGATTTAGATAAAATTACCCGCGCCTATTACAACAATGAAGTGGTGCCACTTCAGCAAGATGTATTAGGTATAAATAATTATTTACCTGCCGCGCAGCATATTGAATTTAAAGAGCCTGAATATTCAGACCTTAACCCAACACCCAAGGATGACGCATGAGCTGGATAGATATAGTTGAATTTATTAAACAGTGGGGGCAGTTGCTTATGTTGAGCTTTTTAGCGGCGGCTATACAAATGTATTTAAGCCGTAAAGTGTTTACGTTTTTTCATTATTTTATGAGTGTGTTAATTGCTGTTTTTGCTGCGTACTTGGCAGCTATGTTTTGCGAGTGGCGGCAATTTGATGAAAGTTTAAAAACGGGCGTTATTGGTGTAACGGCTTATGCGGCCCCGCACATTTTGGAGGGGATCAATAAATTTATTGAAACGTTTAACAAAGACCCAAAGGGCTTTATTAAATTAATTAGAGGTGGCAAATAATGGGATGGATTAAAACACTGGTTTCATTCATCACTGACCCAATAGCCGACTTAACCGGCGGCTATGTTGAGCGTAAACGCATAGCGGCCGAAATGGCTGCCGATGTTGCACGCGCTGAAAACAACTTTAAAATTGCGCAGTTTGAAGCGAAATCAAAGCGCTGCATGCAGGCAGAGCAAAACGACGCTGATTATGACTTTCTTGTTTTAAAGAACCGCGACAAAACCATCATGGATGAAGTGATCATTTTATTCTTTTTGGGTTTGTTTGTGTGTCATTTTATACCGGCTATGCAACCGTACATGCATAAGGGCTGGCAAGCTATGGGCTATACCGGCGCGCCCTGGTACTTTGAATTTGTAATTGTAGGCATTGCAGTTTCAACCCTTGGGTTAATGCGATTGTTTAGGGCGTTTTGGGGGAGCAAGAGCGGCAATAAAAAAAGCGCTAGTTAGGAGCTAGCGCTTTGGTGTTTAAACTTCTTCTAGTTTCAAATCAATTGTTAATCTGAATGTTGAGCCCTGCTGGTTTCCTTTGGTTAATTCTGCTTTTGCCATATATAATTTAACCGCCTTATTTATACTCGACTCAAGATTCTCTAGCTTTTCACCAAATATCTGCTTGCTTCTAAATTCACGAAATGCTTTTTCATCTTCTTCTGTTAACTCCAAATAAGTATCATCTATGATTAAATCAAAATTAACGTGAATATCTTTATCTCTGGACCTAAAATGATATTTCATAACCGATGTTCTTGTCGGCTCGGCGTGCTCATCTAAACCTAATTCATTTAAAACGTACTTAATAAAATCTAACATTGCTCAATCCTTTTCTAATGCATAGTAATAGGTATAACAAGGTAGCTTTTTTAATTAACCAAGTCTACTAGGCCAATCTAGCTCTTTAACCTCTTCAACCTTACCTGCTGTAACTTCAAGCCGCTTAAGTGCCCTTGTCAAATTGGGCCCAGGCACGCCATTAAGTGTTGCTGCATTGGTCTTGCTAATACCGCGAACTAAGTAATCACTGAGTGCTGCTTTTATATCTTCACTGGTACTTTTACCAAACGATAAAAGCACATCTAACCGCTCTTGGCTTTGTGAGCCTTTATATAAATACTTCATAATTTATTTATCGCTTAAGTGATAATTAATTTATTATATTTCAATATTCAACAAATGCCCACCTATTTGATCTTTATACTGTCACTTTGTGTCAAACATTGTCACATTTTTGCCATTACGATCCTTTCCAACTGTCATTCAGATCCTTTGGTTATAAGGGCTAGCTAAAAATGGCCTGTCACTGGGGGTGTCAATTTAACGCATTTTTTGCACGAAAGCGGAAGGCGAGGAGGAGTGATTTTTTTAGCTTGTTGATTCTCAGGCAATAGTTAAATGGTTATTTGTAACGCAACCAACCACTGTATATAATGACAGTGCATTTTATTAACTATTGGGGTTTATTATGGCGCGGGTTACTTGTCCAAATTGCGAAGCTAAAGCTACGATTACATCGCGTGAAACGCAAAGCGCGCACGTAGTAAATTTATATTGTTCGTGTACTAATACTCGTGAATGCGGGGCGACGTTTCGTATTACCCAATCGTTTGATCATTTCTTAAACCCTCCGGTACAAAGCACGCAGCAATTGGCCGCATCGTTAATTAAAAACCTGTCTCGTGAACAACAATTAGAATTAGTTGGCCTTTAGTTTTTTACTTTATTGCACGCATTAAAAAGCCCGTTTAATACGGGCTTTTTTGTGGGTGCTGTTTACTGTCGGTGCTGGCTATATTGTGGCTGGTTTTGTTGCGGCGCGTTTTGCTGCTGATCATACTGCCCTTGATATTGCGGCGGTGCGTAACCTTGGCTTTGGCTTTGTGGCTGGTTATTGTGCGCTTGGCTTTGCTGGCTTTCACTTTCCCAAAATATATATAGTTTTAACGGGCCTTGTTGATTAATTGGCATAGTGTCGAGTTCTATTTCAATGCTATCGCTGCCGCCTTGGTTGTTGCTCTGCCATTTAGTGGCACGGCCTAATGTGGCGTAGCGGTTTTTGGTAGTGTTGCCTTGCTGGTATTTTTCAGCAATACAGGCTACACGGCCTTTGTCGAGTGGTTTATTTTGTTGGTGCATAGTGCGTTTCCTTTTTGGTTAATAAAATAAAATGTTTGCAGCGAGTTTGGTTAACTCATAAACCGCTGCTGACAAGGTAAAGCCGATTTGTAAGTAAAAACCTCTTAATACCCACATCAATGCTGTTTTTTGTTTCATTTTTCTGCTCGCTTTGCTTTGGTTTAACAACTGAGTGATACACCCAGTTGCGGCGTTTAACTGTTGATTTCATGGTTCACCATAATTCACTTAATTCTTTTTCTAACTGCATTTGCATTAAGCGATCTTCTAGCAGCTCGCGTTTTGACTTGCTGCGCTGCTGGTATTGCGGGCGCGGTTCTTGGTTTTCGTGGTGCGGCATTTTAGCCGGTGCGCTTACTGTTTTTGGTGAAACAATTCTCGCTTTTTTAGTACTTGGCTTTGCTGTTGTTTTTATTTGCCCTGTGCGAAATTTATATTCTTTTCGCTCGCAACCGCAGCCCTGGACATGACCTAAATTATCTTTGCGTACTACGCGAGTGGTGCCGCATACGCATTTACACATAAAATGCTGCACCCCTCGGTTGCGGCGGTCTTCGTTTAATACTGTCCAATTGTTGAAAACTTCACCCGCTTTTACCTTACCTGTGGCCATGCGCTTGCCCTCCAACCAATAAGCTTGGACGCTTAAATAGCAATGCGGTGTTTTGTAACTGGTCAATAGTGACTCTGCGGCCATCGATGCCGGTTACTTTTATGCACTTTATTGGGGTTTCTTTAATTTCGACTGTGTAACGATCGTTGTTACAAATGTTTTTTATGCAGCGTGCTCCATTTGCAGCCGACTCGCCAAATGCGCGAGCTAATAAAACTTCATTGTAAAATAACCCGCTTTCTAACATTTTTTCGGCTGCTGATTGTGTGTTCATAATGTCACCTGCTGTTTTGGTTGTGGTCTGTTGGTTACTGTAAATACGTTGGCGTTAGGTTCTTGCTGATAGCCGGCGCAAATTTCGGTAGCAAAAACGCTGTTATTGTTTTTTCCGCACTGGCCGTATTGGGTTTTAGGCGCGGGCTTATCGAATTTAGTAATAAACGGGCTGTGCTGATCATCTGCAAAACCTTTTGGGCAAAATGCCTGGCAACTAATACATGCCCTTGGCATGAGTACCTTTGAAATTTGAATAGTCATATTTTCTCCTACGCCATTAAGTCTAGTGCCCACCAATCGTTACTGCTGATTGCTGTGGCTTCGCCAGCTAGAACTAATCTAGCTAAATCTAAGTCGCCGATAATGTCGGCCGTGTGTTTATTAAATTGGGTGTTTGATGGGGTGTTACGCCCGTCAAGCTCTGCATACATGTGCGCTAGGTCGTAAAGCTCGCGAGCGTATGCAAAATGTTTTTCGGTTGGGATTGGTTTAATAGCCGATTTTGGCGCTTGCATGCTTAGTTGCTCAAAGCTGTGTAGCTCGCGCTCTTGCATGTAGTACACACGGTTGCCGCTGATCACGTTGCCGCCTTGGTTTAGCTCTTTTATTTGCGCAGGGCTAAAGTCGCTAAGCTTGTTTTTACATTTAGCGGCGGTTTGCTCGTTATTTGGGGCGTGTTTTTGCGCTTCGCTATTAGCTATATAGTCAATAGCGTGCTGGCGGTGCTCTTTTTGCTGCGCCGCTTCATCCAGTACCACTAAATGGCCGTCTTCAATTAAGTAAATATGGCCGTTATTCCTAACCCGCTTACCCGCTAACAGATCCTTTTTAACGTTAATGATCTCTTTTGAAGTAAAACCGATCATATTTAGCAATAATGCGTCTGTATGCCCTACTGAGTAAGGCGTACGATTATTCCCACTAGTCCAAGGTAGGTCAGCTGCGCTGACGTTGTTGGCATCCTGCCCACCAATAGCGGCGGTGTTTTCTGCTGCTGTGCCTATAACTTGCTTAGACCAGGTATGAACGCGAGTAACAAGCGTGCAAAGGCCAAAGGTGTCTTCAACGCCCTTTAGAGTTTTAGTAAATTCTGCGTATTGATTGCCGTACTCGGTATGCTGATAAGCGGGCTTAAAGCGCGCATCGCGGCCAATACCAAAGCCACCCATTAGCGCAACAAAGGTTTTAAAGTCGCCCTTGTCGGCCGCTTGGCGTATTTGCTCTAGCTGCTCGTTACCTTGCACCTCTTCGCGCACTCGGCGCAACTCGCGCCAAATAGTAATCGATGGCGACTTTTGAAACTGAAACTGCCTAATGCCCCATGTGCTAGCCCATGCTTTAACCGGGTTAACTGCTTGGGTTAGCTTTTCGCCTGTTTCTGCGTCGTACTCGTTTGCCAATGCAAAGCCATCAATATTTTTACTTACGTACTTAGCAACATAAGCCGCTGCGCCGCCTGTTTTTTTACCGTCTTTGCCAATTTGCGCAGGTAGCATTTTTATAGCGGTGTAGCGTGGGCTGCTCGGAAAGTAGTTTTTAACCGGTGCACGGGTGTACACCTTTTTAGATTTATTTAAACCCCAAATACGGCGCGCCTTTGTATAGCGTGCGCGTAATGCTTTGCGGTTTTTAAAGCGCTGAAAAAACACCTCGCGGTCGTCGCGGGTAAAATAACGGCGCAATAAATGATTAACTTGGTCGTAGTAACGCGCTGGCATCCACAAGAGCATGTGCCAGTGTGTGCAGCCGTCGGCGTGCGGTTCTGCTACGCGTATACCAAAATACGGTATTTCAAGGCGGTCTAATTTAGCGCGGGCTTGTGAGTACAGCTTATTTAAATATAGGCTAGCGTCTTTTGGGGTTGACCCATCCCACGTAGGCGAGTTTGCATGAAAACGGCTAGGCGCAGTAATGTTATAAAAGCCGCCTGTGTAACCCATTTCGTCGGCCAGTTCTTCGGTTTCGCGTATGCGTAGCATTAACTCGTTGCGCATGTTTTCAGGGTTGGCAACGCCTGCTTCTACTGCTTTCATTAGCGATATAACATCGCTTTGTTCGTTTACTAATTCTAGGCTTTCTAGGTAGCGCTGGCCGCGTTCGCGATTGGTGGTGTATTCGGCCACTGCTTGTTTTGAGCAATAGGCGCTAATACCGCGGCGCTCTGTTTTTTTATTGCCTTTTTTATCTGTGCTGTTAAATAAATCGCGGCCCACTTCGCCCGTTGCAATTTCTAGGTGTTCTAGGTAGCGGCTGCGAATAGTTTTAAGTTTACGCGACCACCACTTGTGGCACTGCGCTTTTAAAAGTGCTACTTCGGCATCCGGCACGGTTAGGTAAATACCTTTTTCGGCAAACTGTAATTGCACGCTAAATTGTGCGGCAAACTCGTTTACTTTTTCGTGTATGTCGGTTGCATCCCATGTTGGCTGCTCTTTGGCTAAATCGTTTATCATTTCGGCCGTTTGCATAGCCAGCACATTGCCGTGCTTTTTGGTTTTGTCGGCATTGGCTAAAATGTGCCATGGCAATGGCATGTTGCTAACAATTTGCTCAAGTATTTTTAGGCGTGGTTGTAGTGTTGTAATTGTGCGGCGCAACCAGTCGTTTGCGGTAATTTGCTTGCGCACTTCGGCTACTGTAATTACTTGCTTTTTATTCGCTGTTTTTTTATCGCTAAAGTCGTAGTTTTTACGGCTCGCAATTATTAGCCTTTCGTTGTATTGCTCTTGCGTTTCGCCTTTGGCTTTGCCCGTGTTTTTAATGTGGGTGTATTTATCAATATAACGTTTAGCAACACGCATTTGTAACGGCTTAGGCACGCCAGCTAGGCACTTATAAACATAAGCAACTTGCTCTGCATCATCAATAGCCGCAATAACCGACATGGCCGATTTAGTAACCTGATCGCCATCCGCTTGTTGTAAATTCTTTGCAGCTACAGGTTGGGGTTTTTTTACGTCGCGCTGCTTTTGTGCAAACTCCATGTTTTTTGCAGTTTGGCGCACAAAGCTAGCCTGTATGCTTGGTGCACGCTTGCTTTCTACAATGTCTTTTACAATGTAATTATGAATATTGTTGTTATGCACTTTTTTAAGCGCGGCTTGTGCAGGTGCGCTTATTTTTAAGTTGGTTACGTCAATGCGGTGCTCTGCATTTTTAAGCGCATTATAAAGCCAAATGTGGGCTTGCTCACTTGGGTTTATAGGCTCGTCTTTATACCAGGCGTTGCTTGGTGGGGTAATTTTGGCAAGGTATTGCTTAGCCATTTTATATTGGGTGAACGCAGTAAAACGGCCAAGGCCGCTTATTAAAAAATCTCTGTGTTCAATGTCGTCAACGGCTTTAACCATAGTTAAAACCGCTGTTACAACATCAAAGCTTACAACGGGCCATAAGCTCATTGTTACAGCTCTATTTCCATTGGTTCACCGCCAATTTGTGCTGCACTTAACGCAATGCTCATTTGGCTGTAAACGCCTTCAAAATTAACGTCGTCATCTGCAATCATTTTTACTATCGGCAACAAGTCGGTTAGCGTGTCTTCGCACTGCATTAGCATGCCAATAGTGCTGCGTTTGTTTAAATTGCGAATTGCAAAATTAACTTGCTCAATAGCGTGCAAAACAATGCTAAGTAGTAATTGCGTATTTTTAGGCGTAGCTTGGTCTTTGATAGCGTTCATTTTTTAGTGTCCTTGAGAGTTTAAAATGGGAGGTCGTTTAATTCGTCTGTGTCTAGCTCGTCGTAGCTGTCATCAGGCTCAATGTTGTGGTATGCGTGTAAAAGCCTTACATCGTTATCAAGTTGAATATCAAACTCAGCCATTGAATATGCGTACCAGCTATTTGAGCTAAAACGACCAAGCGCCTCTATGCGCTTTGCTATTTGGGGTGCGTAGGCATTTAAATCGCATAATGCATTTACCGCTTTTTGAAAATCACACTTTGCTATATCGCGCTCTTTTCTGTGTGCGTTGTAATAGCCAAGTGCGGCTTTTGCTTTTGGGTGTAGTTTCATTACTTCACTACTCCAAGCGCTGAGAATATGGCGCGAAACTCGTCGGTTCTATCGCCAAGGTAAGTAATAAAACAACCTTTTGGTGCGCCCTTTTTTACATTGCCTTGCGCATCGTTAAAGTGTGTACGGCCATCAATAAAACAGCTTAAGCCAGCTCTTAATAACTTTTGGCACCATGCTTCTGAGCTATTAACAAAGGTGATGTTCATTGCTTCTTTAAAATTACCTTGCGCATATTGGTCTAAGTAGCAATCAATCCAATCGCCATTGCTTGCTATATCTTCGGTAATGCAGTGGCCGCGATACTTGCTGTAACTAGGGTCGTTACATATTTTTTTAACGCACTTTGGGTTGCATGCTTTTTCGCCTTTGTTGAATGGGTGATTTAACCAAACTCTGTTTGCTATCCAATTTCGTGTTAATGCATCGTCTTCTTTGGTTAAGTAACACGTCGCTTTTACCGACTCGTTAGCTACTGAACAACTTGCAGGGTCTAAATCAATAACCGGAAACATTTGGTGCACATACTTCAAAACTTTAGCGGGCGTATAAAACTCAACATTGCCACTGTCTTGGTTTATTAGTTGGTCAGGATTCATGATCAACCCTTAGTAATTGTTAAGTGTGAATAGTTGGTATTGGCAGGCTCAACCGGTGCATGTTGCACAAACTTAGCGGGGGCCATGGCGTTAGCATCGGTAAACGCTTTTACTAATTGCTCCATTTGCAAAATAGCCTTGTGAATTTTTAGGCGGGTATCTGCATCAAAATTAGCAAAGCCGCTTTCTAAATGGTGGCGCTTTAGGCCTGCTGCAAAACATACTAATGTACGCTCTTGCTCGCTTAGCACTTTGGTATACACGTATTCTGGCGTGTGGCGCTCACTGCCCATTAATGCCTTTATTTCGGCCAAGCCTTTTGGTACGTGGCGGCCAGTTACTGCTTTTAATGGTGCTGGGTTTGGGTAGTTAATAGCTGTGTTTGCCATGATTAATTAACTCCTTGCTGGCTACGGGTTGCTGCATTTAGGTAATTAGTTGCTTGTGTTTTTAACCAGTAAACGGCTTTTTGTATTGTTTGGTACTCGTCGCCATTGCAAAAAACAGGTAGTAAAAAATCACCTACACGTGCTTGCAGTACTGAGTCAAAACCAAACACCGCTTTGCGGGTAGTAATTTTGCAGCTCAATAAATAGCGGCATTGCTCTGCTAATGTTTTAAAGCTGCTTAACGTTTCACGACTAAATACTTGGTATGTGCTCATTGCCCTGTTCCTAGTTATTCACGTTTTGTTGGTACTTGGTTCTAAATGCTATTAGCTCGTTTATGCGGTAGTAATTGCTTTTGCCAAATTGCACCGGCTTTGGAAACCCAGCCATTTTATTGAGTTTCCAAAACTTGGCGTGGGCACAGCCTAAAACTTCCATGGCTTCTGCGCTGTTTACTAAGCGGTCTTTTTGCTCTTCAAGCTCAGTGCGTAGTTGGTTGTTTTCTTGCAGTAGTGCAAACAGCACAGCTTTAGCATCTGGATGAATATCTAATAAAATAATTTGTTGTTCAGTGCTCATGCTGCATCTTCCTTTTTGCTTTTTTGATGATCGGCTAATAAATCGTTTACCGATATTTCACCGTTAGTTAGTTCTGAAATACGTGGAATGTATTTCGCTGGGGCTTGGCAATGACGGTTAATCCAGTACCAAATGATGTTTTGTTTTGTACTTAACAACCTGGCGGCTTTTGTTTGCCCACCAATTATTTCTATTGCTTTCGCTACGGCACTCATATTTCCTCCAAGCAGTATTTATCAATTAAACCGATAATAGATATCAATTTAACCGATGTCAATATCGATTTAACTGATTAGACAAAATAAAATAAAAAGGCAATAATCAGTAAATATCACTTTAAGCGATTTTAATATTAGGAATTTAAAAAATGGATTTAGGAAAAAGAGTAGAAAAAAGACGTGTTCAGTTGGGAATGACTCAAGCACAGCTAGGCTTAATTGCGGGTTTAGCACAAAACTCTATTCATAATATTGAATCAGGCGAAACTAAACGCCCTCGTAAGATTGATGCTCTCGCCCAAGCACTCAATTGCACTCCAGAATATTTACTATTTGGAATTGGCGAAATCCAGAGTGATGCAAAAAATATAAATAACAACGTTGTGCCAGGACCAGCAATTAAAGCCACAGCCCCACTTATCAGCTGGGTGCAAGCCGGTGCTTGGTCAGAAATAAGTGAGATTAAAGCCTACGACGCAGAACGTTTTATGTGCCCTGTTAATTGCAGTGACCTAACCTTTGTTTTAAAAGTGCAAGGTATTAGCATGGAGCCAAAGTTTGATGAAGGTGATTTAATTTTTGTAGACCCTGAAGCCGAATGCATTCACGGTTCGTACGTAGTAGCGCGTTTAGATGACAACAACGAAGCCACATTTAAGCAGTTAATAATTGAAGGTGGCCATAAATTTCTAAAAGCCGCAAATCCCAACTGGCCAGAACAACTAATAGCAATAAACGGCAACTGTACCTTGGTTGGAAAGGTTATATTTACAGGCAAGTCGCTTTAGAGAATATTTTGATTGTTTTTTACATAAATAACTTTACACTTTTTTGTGATTTAACTTTAAGTAAATAGAATATAGGAACAATAACGTGAAATTTAGGGAAGATATAAATGGTCTGAGGGCCATAGCAGTAATTGCAGTAGTATTATTTCATTTTAACCCAGCTTGGATGCCCGGAGGCTTTGCTGGTGTAGATGTATTTTTTGTTATCTCAGGCTTTTTAATGACAGGGATAATATTTAAAGGAATAGAGCAAGAAAATTTTTCAATTTTAAAATTTTACGTAGCAAGAGCAAATCGGATAATCCCCGCATTAGCAATACTATGCTTTTCCTTAATTGTATGCAGTTGGCTTTATCTTGTTCCCAGTGAATATAAAGCCTTAGGTAAGCATGCTATTAGCAGTGTAAGCTTTTTATCTAATATAGTTTATTGGACAGAAAATAGTTATTTTGCCGCATCGTCAAATGAAAATTGGTTACTCCATACGTGGTCACTTTCTGTTGAGTGGCAATTTTATATAATTTACCCTTTAGTTTTAGTTACTTTAAGTAAGTTTATGTCACTAATTTCCATAAAAAAACTTTTAGTGTTAGGAACGTTAATAGGCTTTACCTTTAGTGTTGTAGCTACCTATAAATGGCCAACTGCGGCTTACTTCTTATTTCCCACTAGAGCATGGGAAATGATGCTAGGTGGTATAGCATTTTTGTACCCTTTAACTCTGAATGATAAACAAAAAAAGTTCATTGGGTGGTTCGGTATACTACTTATTTTTGGTTCTTATATATTAATATCTAAGAATACTCCGTGGCCTGGCTACTTAGCCATACTACCTGTATTTGGCTCTTTTTTAGTTATCCAAGCACAAACAAATAGCTTTATAACTTCAAATAAGGTATTTCAAAAGTTAGGCTCTTGGTCTTACTCTATTTATTTATGGCACTGGCCTATTGTAGTAGCTATATTTTACTTTTCTCTCAACGAACATTTTGTTTACTTAGGTATTATCTTATCTATTATACTGGGATACCTAAGCCATACATATATTGAAAAAATAAATTTCACCAAAAATTTTGATGGTATATATAGTTATTTAAAATGCAAACCTCTTTACTTTTCCTTATCGGTTTGTATTTTAGGCTTTAGTGTTTTTATTAATGATGGTTTAGAAGTAAGAAGTGACAACAAAAGCTACTCCTATGCTATTCAAAAAGAAAAGTTACAAGGTAATTATGGGCTTCATAATGATTGTAGAGGCTTTACGTTATCTCCTAATTGCAGCACAGATGATAATCCAGAGGTTTTAGTGTGGGGGGATTCTTTTTCAATGCACTTGGTTAGTGGTCTCGTGGCTTCAAACCCAAAAGCTAAAATCATACAATTTTCTAAAAGTAATTGCGGTCCATTTTTTGATATTACCCCTATAATACATGGTAACTTTACAAAAGAATGTTTTGAATTTACTGAAAGTGTCAAAAAGTGGATTAAAGAAAACAACACAGTGAAATATGCCGTATTATCATCGCCATTTAAACAATATTTCAAAGAAGTAAGGCTTAGCAGTGGAGAGTTTAAATCCTTAAGCTCTGACGAAGTTCTTCAGAGTTTCAAAAGCACCCTAGATGTGTTTTTGGAGGCAGGGATAAAACCAATTATATTTTCACCACCACCATCAGTCGATGGTCACAATATTGGTAAATGCCTAGACAAAGCTTCTTTCATAAATAAATCACTGTCTGACTGTGATATTGACGAATCTTTAATATCTAATATTGATGTTTTCAACTTTCTCTCAAAACTTTCTCCTAACTTCAAAGTTATTGATCTTAGAGATTACCTATGTAATGGGGAAACCTGTAAAACCCATACTGGTGAAGTTTTTATATACAGAGATAATGGGCATTTATCATACGAAGGTTCTAAGTGGCTTGGTGAGAAAATTAAGCTTTATGATTTAATAACAAGCCAATAATTTAAAGCGGCCACAAGTTCCTAAAAGCCACCAACCCTAACTGGCCATAGCAATAAACGGCAACTGTATTTTGGCTGGCAAAGAAATATTTACAGGCAAGTCACTTTAATTTACTAAGTTATAGGCACAAAAAGCCCGCTACGTGCGGGCTGCTTTTTAAACTTGTGTTTAATGTAATAAAGATTTAATTCTATCAAGCGTATACTGGGGCAGCATTTCATGTGAACCATCAAAAATATATACTGGCAGGCCCGGCTTTTTTTAAAAAATAAGATTTCTTTTTCCGATTTTTTATTTTCTACATTATTTATATGCATGCGATCAAGTATATAAACCGTTTCTTCTACTGTGATTTTATTACTTGCATTATACAAACTAGCAATCTTATTAAAAAATAATATTGAATGTGATACCGGTATAGACTGTATACCCATCATTAATTCCTGCATATATTTCTATCTAGCTCAACTGAACTACCTGTGCAGGAAAGAATATCTTTAGCGTATTTTCACTGCCTTTGTTATTTGTTTGATTATACCAAAGTCCAAGATCGCTTAGAGGTACCTACAATAAAAATATTATCTTTATCCACATTCCCGTTCTTTATTACATAAAAGATTGAATCATCTATATCTGAAATCACTTTGTCACTTAAACAAGAATCTGTACTATTATTTGGCCCTCTAAAGTCTGGATGTATATAGTTCCACCCAGCCTTTAATGACAGGCTAGCTAATGGATCAAATTGTTGATAATCCCCGCTCCAAGTATGTAAACTCATTATTAGTGGAGCAGTATCTTTAGAACTTACAAACATTGAATTTTTCCATCGAGCGAAGATTTCACTTCAATTTTATCAAATTGCTTTTCCCAAGTTACTCTCTTAACACTATCCTAAACAGGAGCTTTTTTTATAATGCTTTTCGATAGCTCTATCAAATGTAACTTATACTCTAAAACTAAACCAGTTAAGTCATAATTAGAATTATGACTATCTTTATACTTACTTTCATTTATTAATATCCTATAAATCAAGATTTATAAGCCTTGTAAAATCCATTTCATAATACATAAGTACGAGCTAACTAAATATTAAAGGCAACACGAAACAGCCTAAACTGATAACTCTCCTTTTATTGCTGCCTCAATTAGCTGGCAGTATAACTCGTACCCTTCGGCCTGTTCTTTTATCCAGTCGTGTTTGTTATAAATTGCCATTACTCCCCGCATTGTGTGGCCTAGCATTTTTTCGGTTACGTGTGGTGCTATGCCGTTTTCACTGAGCAATGTTGATATTGAGCGGCGAGCGTCGTGTGGTAAAAACTTGGGTGTTTTGTACTTAGTAAATAGGTGATCCCACATTCTGCAGCAATAACGGTTTATGCTGTGGGTGGTTACTGGTTTGCGCGGGTTATTGCCTGGTATTAAATAGCCGCTTTTGCCGTAAACCATGGCGAGTGTATTTAATATGCTGTGCATTTTTTTAGATATTGGCCTGCGTATGGCTTGGTTTGTTTTTGAGTTTTCGGGCGGTACTGTCCAAATATTGTTGTCAAAGTCGAAATGCTCCCACTTGGCCAAGCGAACTTCTGATTGCCTAGCACCTGTTATATAAATTAATTGCAAACATGCTTTGGTTGCTGGCGTGGCTTTAGAACTTTCTATTTGTATCCACAATTTTGCTATTTCATCAAAGCGCATTACGCGCTGGCCTATTGTTGCTTGTTCGCCTACGTCGTTTACGTTTAAGGTTAGCACTGGGTTAAATGGTTTTGCTTCACCGCGTTTTTCGGCCCAGCCTATTATTGATTTTATGCGTACTAAAATTGTGCCGGTGGTTTTGGCGCTGCCTTGCTCTTTAACTTTATCAAAATAAGTAAACCAGTCTTTTATGGTCATTAGGTCGAGTGGCATTGCTTCGTCATTTAAAAGCGGCACTATCCATTTGCCCACTTGGTTTGTGTATAAAGTTTGGGTTTTTTCTTTCAGGTCGGGTACTTTTTTATTTAACCAGTCGGTTGCCACTTTTGCCATTGTTGGCAAACCTTTGGCTTGGTTACGCATAAGCTTTAGTTCGGTTCGTGGGTCTTTATCCTGGCTTAGCCAGTTTTGAAGTAGTGGTATGTAGTCTTGCGCTTCTTTTATGCTTAGCCCCGGATAACGGCCAAGCGATATTATTACTTGTTTGTTATCCACGCGACAACGATACTGCCAAGTGATTGTGCCTTTTGCTGATACTCTTACACTTAAACTGTCTCTATGCGATAATACGCACGGTGTTTGATTTTTATCTAGCAGCTTTCTTAATTTGGTGTCACTGATTGCCATTTAATATTTTATACACAGTTAGCAAAAAAATTATACACAATAATATACACACAATGCGTAGATTACAACACACACAAAGATACAACAACAAACTAAAGCGCACTAAAAACCCGCATTATAAAAGGGCTAAGAGACAGAATGAGCGAACCAACATACCACGAAACACAACCTACAATATATTGGCACGACTACGAGACTTGGGGGGCAAGCCCTCAAAAAGATAAGCCGAGCCAATTTGCGGGTATTCGTACCGATCTTGATTTAAATATTATTGGCGAGCCACTTATTGAATATTGTAAGCCGCAAGCGGATTACTTACCTCACCCTGAGGCGTGTTTAATTACGGGTATTACGCCACAAGTGGCGATGAAAAAAGGCTTGGTTGAAGCTGAGTTTATAGCAAAAATTCATGCTGAGTTTAGTGTACCAAACACCTGTGTTGCCGGTTATAACAGTATTCGGTTTGATGACGAAGTAAGCCGTTATAGCTTTTACCGTAACTTTTACGACCCGTACGAGCGCGAATACAAAAATAACAATAGCCGCTGGGATATTATTGATTTGGTTCGTGCTTGTTACGCACTGCGCCCTGAAGGCATTGAATGGCCGTTAAAAGAAGATGGCAGCCCAAGCTTTAAGCTAGAGCATTTAACCGTAGCTAATGGTATTGAACACGCCGCAGCGCACGATGCACTAAGCGATGTAACCGCCACTATTGCACTGGCTAAGCTAATAAAAGAAAAACAACCAAAGCTGTATAACTTCTTTTTTGGGCTGCGTAATAAAAAAGCCCTTGCTGAATTAGTTGATGTTTTTAACATGACGCCGCTGGTGCATACCACGTCGCGAATACCTGCAACGCAAGGCTGTACAAGCTGGGTTGCACCAATGAGCTTTCATCCGGTAAATAAAAACGCGGTTATTTGTTTTGATTTAACCCAAAACCCGCAAGTACTCATTGATTTAAACGTAGAAGAGTTACGCAAACGCTTATACACCAAACGTGTAGATTTAGCCGAAGACGATTTACCTGTTGGCTTAAAGCTGGTGCATTTAAACAAGTGCCCTATTTTAGCCCCAGCTAAAACATTATTGCCTGAAAACGCCGCGCGCCTTGGGATTGATCGCGAGCAGTGCTTAGCTAACTTAGCTATTTTAAAAGCCAATACCGACCTTCGCGATAAAGTAACCGAAGTGTTTAACGAGCAAGGCGATTACAGCGCAACCACTAACGTTGACTACTTACTTTACGATGGTTTTACAAGCCATGCCGATAAAGCTAAGTTTGCGATTATTCGTGATGCTAAACCAGATGAATTAGCAGGGTTGAAGTTAGACTTTGAAGATAAAAAATTCAATACGTTATTGTTTAGATACCGCGCACGTAACTGGCCTGAAACGCTAAACCAGCAAGAGCTTGACCAATGGCGCCAGTATTGCCAAAACAAGTTAATGCACGGGGAAGATCAACCGTCGATTAACGCGCAAGATTTTATGATCACCCTTGAAAATTTAGCGCATGAACATGACGACAGCGAAAAAAATCTTACAATTTTAAAGGCGCTATATAATTACGCTCAAAGCATGTAATTTTGTTTGTATAACGCATTAAAAACGCGACGCTTTAGCAATAAAGTATCGCGTTTTTATTTATAAATATCTGTACCACTTCAAAAAAAGAAAAATACTATTTCACAAAGAGAAGCGAATGAGGAGTAAATGAGGAGTAAATGAGAAGACATAAAAAACAATCTTTTTTAGATCTATTACTTCCTCTAAAAGCGCAGCGCCTCATAACCTCTTTGTGAATAAATTACTTTACGGGCTTTGCCCGTCACGCAAGCAAGCTTCGCGTCTACAGCGTTACTTTTTATGCAGCGCTTCAATGCGTGCTAGTAAGCTTGAGGTGTCGTATCTGCCACCGCCGAGTGCTTGTACATCGGCGTAATATTGATCGACCGTTGCGGTCATTGGTAAAGTAGCGCCGTTGTTTTTAGCTTCATCGAGTGCAATACCTAAATCTTTGCGCATCCAATCTACGGCAAAGCCAAACTCATATTCACCTGCCCACATTGTTTTGTAGCGGTTTTCCATTTGCCACGAACCGGCTGCACCTTTAGAAATGGTTTCTATAACTTTTTCACCATCAAGCCCAGCTTGCTTAGCAAAATGTAAGCCTTCGGCTAAACCTTGCACTGCTCCAGCAATACAAATTTGATTAACCATTTTACAAAGTTGTCCCGAGCCAACGCCGCCTAGTAATTGGCTAAAACGACTAAACGCCGCCATAACTGGCTGCACTTTAGCAAATACAGATTCACTGCCACCCGCCATAACCGTTAATACGCCGTTTTCGGCGCCAGCTTGTCCGCCTGATACAGGTGCATCTATAAAGTCGATATTTTGCAGAGCCGCTTTTGCAGCCACTTCGCGTGCTACTTCAGCTGAGGTTGTGGTGTGATCAACCAAAACAGTGTGCGGCAGCATGCCCGCTAACACACCATCTTCGCCATACACTACTGAGCGTAAGTCGTCATCGTTACCAACACACATAAATACGATGTCGGCATTACTGGCAGCTTCGCGCGGGGTGGGTGCAAAGCTTCCTGAATGTTCTGCAGTCCACGCTTGTGCTTTAGCTTGAGTGCGGTTATAAACGCATACGCTGTGCCCTGCTTTTGCTAAATGCCCCGCCATTGGGTAACCCATTACGCCTAAACCTATAAATGCGACTTTCATTGACATAAAAATGACCTATTAAACTGATAACTTAGAAACTAGACCTCGATTATGTCAACCGGTCGATAAAAAAGCGAATGAAAGTCTTTATAAAATTTCCTTAGCGGGAAAGGTAAGTAGGTAACCTATGGATAGTATTTATCAATTTAATGCACCACTTTTTAACAGCGAAAATTTTTCTCTTAGGCAATTACAAGGCAAAACAGTCCTTATTGTTAATACAGCGAGTAAGTGTAATTTTTCGGTGCAATTAAATGCGCTCGAAAAGCTCTATCAGCAATACAAAAGCAATGGTTTTACTGTACTTGCGTTTCCGTGTAACCAGTTTGGCCAAAATGAGCCGCTTGATAATTTAGCCATTAAAGACTTTTACCAAGAGCAATTTAATACCTCATTTGAGGTATTTGGTAAGGTAATGGTAAACGGGCCAGAAACACATCCGTTGTTTAATTATTTAAAGTCGCATACGCGGGGTATTTCGCAAAATCGTGCAATTAAGTGGAATTTCACTAAGTTTTTAATTAACTCACAAGGGCAACTTGTTGCACGCTATGCACCACGTACTAAGCCTGAAACACTTAAACAAGTAATAGAAAGCAACCTACTGCAAGCCGCAAAGTTAAGCGCTGCCAGAGTTGGTAAAAAGGTACCGTCTAAAATACCTTTGTTTACGTCGGCTAAGGCATAAATTAGGGCTTAATTTAAATCAATAAAATGCGTGTTACTAAAGCACAGGTTTATAAAGTAGTTTATTGTATTAGTAATAAATAATACTCCTTAAGCGTCGAGGCTATTACCATGAACATTGCTTTTTTTAGTACTCAAAAGTACGAGCTGCCTTTTTTTGAACAAAGTACACGCGATCACAGTGACATAAAAATAACGTATTTTGAGCAAGCCCTGAGCGAACAAACGGCTATTTTAGCAAATGGGTTTGATGCCATATGCGTATTTGTAAACGACACTGTAAACACCGCCGTTATTGCGCAACTGGCAAGCCAAGGCATAAATACTATTTTGCTGCGTTGTGCAGGATTTAATAACGTTGATTTACCCGCAGCAAAAGCACATAAAATTAAAGTATTACGTGTTCCTGCTTACAGCCCAGAAGCAGTAGCCGAGCATTGTATTGCACTTATGCTAACGCTTAGCCGTAAAACGCATAAAGCGTATAACCGCGTACGCGAAGACAACTTTGATTTAAATGGATTACTAGGCTTTAACTTGCACAATAAAACCGTGGGTATTGTAGGTTGCGGTAAAATTGGCCTTGCGCTGTGCAATATATTAAATGGCTTTGGCGCTAAAGTATTAGTGTGCGACCCATACGCACAACCTGGCAATTATACAATTACCGATATAAACACCTTACTTAGCCAAAGCGATGTGATTTCTTTGCATTGCCCTTTAACGGAGCAAACTCATCATTTAATAAATGACGAGGCATTTAGCAAAATGAAAACCGGCGTTATGCTTATTAACACCTCTCGTGGTGCATTACTTGATAGTAGCGCATGTATTAGTGCGCTTAAAACTAAAAAACTAGGGTATTTAGGGCTCGACGTTTACGAGCAAGAGTCGGAGCTGTTTTTTAAAAACCACAGCGACGAAATAAATCAAGACGATATATTTTCGCGCTTAGTGAGCTTTAAAAATGTTTTAGTAACAGGCCATCAGGGCTTTTTTACCCAAGAAGCACTCACCGAAATAGCAAACACAACCCTACTTAACGCGCTTGAAGTAAATGAAGGTAAACCTCTAACTAATGAGGTTTTATAAATACCTTAGCTTTACCTAAATAATAGGCACAAAAAAAGCGAAGTTAGTCTCTTCGCTTTTTTGTTTAAAAATTTACTTTAAATAGAGCTTAACCAAAGGCAACGTTTGCAAATACTAAGGTCATTAATACTGGGCAAACAAAACGAATATACTGAGCAAACCAGTAATGTACGCCTGTTGTTGCTTGATGTAATTTGTTACCACGCTGCCACATCCACCCTACTGTAATAAAGTAAAATAAACCCATAAGCGGTAATTGGTATTGAGTAAATAGCATAATTACCAAACCAAATAACCAATCAAAATTTAATATAATCGCGCTTGCACACACAAGAACAACGGCGCTTACCGCCCATGTTGCTTTGGTGCGGCTAACCTTGTGGTTTTCGACTAAAAACGCTACCGGAATTTCAGTAGTCGATATAGTTGACGTAACCGATGCGATAGACATTAATACAAAAAATAATAAACCAACTAATAAGCCAATTTCGCCCATGGTGCTAAATAGCTCAGGTAAAATAGCAAAAATAAGCTGCCCTTCCCCAATCAGTTTACCACCACTAAATACTTCAACACCGTTGTGCTGCGCCACATAAATAGCAGGAATAATAAGTAACCCCGCTAAAAAAGCAACGCCAGTATCAAGTAGTGCAACACCGGCTGTGAGCTTTGGTAAATTAGCATCTGGCTGTAAATACGAGCCGTAAATCATCATACAGCCCACACCTAAAGAGAGCGAAAAGAACGCTTGCCCCATTGCAGCAATAATTAAATTAGGGTCGAGTATTTGGCTAAAATCAGGAATTAAATACGCAGCAAAACCTTCGCTTGCGCCATCGAGTGTTGCAATGTAGGCAATTAAACCAACAAGCAGCACAAGTAACAGTGGCATTAAACGGCGCGACCAAGTTTCGATTCCCGATTTAACACCTTTTAAAATAATACTGGCAGTTAAAATAAGCATAAGCGGCGTAAATACAAAATTACGCAGCACTGAGTCGCTATGTAAAAACTCGCTTGCGCCTGTAAACCCAAAAAAGGTTGTTATGGGTTCAATAGCGTACGAGAGCATCCACCCTGCCACTATTGAGTAAAAACTTAGCATAACAACTGCGCCCGCAAGGCCTATATAACCTGCCGCAGCACCAACCTTACGGTTAGTGTTTTGCCATGCATCGCCCAATGCTTTTACAGGGTTAGCTTGTGCTTTGTGACCTAAATAAAGTTCGGTATACAGCGCAGGAAGCGCAAGTAAAAATATAACAATAAAGTAAACCAGTAAAAATGCACCGCCACCATGGTTGGCCGCTTGCGTAGGAAAACCCCAAATATTACCCAAACCCACTGCTGCGCCAGCAGCGGCTAAAACAAAACCAAGTCGGCTTTGAAACCCATCACGCACTTGTGCCATACATCTACAAATCTGTTATTATTTTGATTATTGTGAATTAAACCATATTTCATGCCAGCTGAGTAATAAAATTGTACCCAGCCTTTATTAGTGGCGTTAACCGCTCACAATATCAGCGACTTCTTTTGCTTTAGGGCTTTTATGACTGAACACTATTTTAAAAACGCCTTGAGTATTACTTCAACTCAATTGGCAAATTTGTCTTTAGCTAATAACAGTATTTTATTATTTAATGCTAAAACACTTGAGCTTAGTGACTTTAATTTGCCCGACTGCTTAAGCCCATTTGAGTTAACCATTATAAACCGCCGTAAAAGCCCACAAGCTAAGCAAGAGTATTTAGCTACGCGGTTATTGTTAAAACATCTTATTAAAGTAACGCAGCCGCAACATACGCACGTACCCCTTAATGAAATGAGTACCGAATTTGATGAGGCAAGCTCAAAGCTGCAAGTACATGTAAGTGGTGATGTTATTAATACCTGTATTTCGCACTCGCATGGTTTAGTTGGGGTGGCGCTAAATTTTGATAAAAGTGAGTTTGGTTTTGATATTGAAAAAGTAAGCCTAAAGCGCCCGTTTGAAAAGCTTGCTAAGCATTTTTATCATAATGATGAAATTACACTTATTACCAAGCCCACTAATACCCAAGCCCAAGCAGAGACGTTTTTTAGAATTTGGACATTAAAAGAGTCACTAGCTAAAGCCACCAGCCGCCCTATTGCAAAATTACTTAGCCCCAATGTGTTTGACGAATTACATAGTGCAAAGCTGAGTGCTTGCAGTAATCGCGTTACTGTAATTGATAGCAATGACAGCAATGTTTGTTTTGATGTGAGTGTGGTGCATAAAAAAAGCACCGACTGGCGATGCTTTTTATTAAATGACTTTATTAAGTGATTTTGTTAAGTGATTTTACTAGTTAACTTTAATAAATCGCTTTCCTGAATAACCGTTACTTACGCAGCAAAATCATTTTCTAATAAACGGCTATGGATAGACTGTACTACGTTATCTGACTCAGTTTGCTCTACTAAAAAGCACAGGTTGTGCTTACTAGCACCGTGACAAATTAATCGAATATTAAAGTCTTTTAGTACACTCATTAAGTTCATTTCGTGTTGGCGTAATTGAATCTCAGAGCCAATAAGTGCCACCAATGTTAGGTTGTTTTCTACCGAAACATGGCAAAACTCTGCAAGCTTATCTAGGCATTCTTGATCGAGCTCTGGGCGCGAGGCGTTTTGCGCGTTATCAAGGGTTATGGCTACGCTGATTTCTGATGTAGTTACCAAATCTACCGATATATTGTATTCACTTAATAGTGTAAATACGCGTGCTAAAAAGCCACTTGCTAGGAGCATTTCTGGGCTTTTAAGGGTAAGCAATATTTGGTTTTTACGTTGCGTTACTGCGCGTATACCTGGTTGCTGCGATTTTTCGCGCTCAATCCATGTACCGCCACGCTCTGGCTCTCGGCTAGAACCTACAAACACGTTAATGTGGCTACGGCTTGCTGGTAAAATAGTCGCGGGGTGTAATACTTTTGCGCCAAAGGTTGCCATTTCAGCGGCTTCGTCAAAACTTAAGCGTGCAATAGGCGTCGCTTTTGCGCACAAACGCGGGTCAGTGCTAAAAATGCCCACTACGTCGGTCCAAATATGCACACTTTTAGCGTTAATCGCCTCTGCTAGTAATGCAGCGCTATAGTCAGAACCACCACGTCCAAGCGTTGTGGTTTGGCCGTATTCGTCACTGCCAATAAATCCCTGAGTTACAATTACTTGAGCGTCTAACAACGGAATTAAATGCTCTTTAGCAGCTTGCGCTGTGGCTGCAACATTGGGCGTTGCTTTGCCAAATTGGCTGTCGGTTTTAAGCACCTTACGCACATCAAAGCGATCGGCATTTAAACCTTGTAAACGAAGTACTTGAGCAAACAAATACGACGATAAACGCTCACCAAAGCTAAGTAGCTCGTCGTGTTGCTGATCGGTTGTTAGTGGCTCTTGAGCCAATGTTTGAAATGCTTTTAAGGTTTCGTTAAAGCCAACCGCTAAATCGGCATCTAGCGATAATTCATCTAAAATAGTTTGCTGAATAGCAAGCACGCCGTTTATGTGTTCTTGGCGCTCACTTGAGGTAATACTTGGTTTGCACAGTGCAACTAAGTGGTTAGTTACGCCGGCACTAGCGCTCACGGCAACAATACGTACGCTTTTATCTGCAACAATAATTTCGCTACAGCGACTCATCGCTTCAAAATTTGCAACACTGGTTCCGCCAAATTTGGCAACGATGTAATCTGATTTTGCGCTTAACTCTGTTTGAAGTACTGTTTGTGGCACTGATTGGGTAGTCATTTAGTCTCCTTTCGCGGTATCCAAACCGCAATAAAACAAGAAGAACTTGGCAAAGGAATGCTTGAAGATAAGTCCACTGCCAGAAGCTCTCCACCTATATTGGTGACAGTTTTGAGGATTCAGCCCCATAAACCGAAAAACAATGACGACGTACCATTATTTTCCTCGGCGAGTACTTCCCTCCTTAATGATCATCGGCTTTCGTCGCCTAACATTAAGTACCTAAGTATCGCACCTCTTCTGAATGCTTTATTAACCAGTGGCTAATAAAACAAAACCCCACTAAGTAGCGGGGCTTTGAAAGTTATCGTTTAGACGTCTAGCTGTCAAGCATTTAATAATTTATGAGTTAAATAAAACTGCCCATGTAATACGAGCCCGCATATCCAACCGTGTAACAAATTAATAAATGCAGCGATAAACGCAAGTAGCTCATAAAGGTAAGCGCTTTAACTTTACTCATGGCAATAATGCCCGCAGCAGACCCAATAATAAGCATTGAACCACCCACGCCCGTTGCATACGTAAACGACAACCAGTGTTGTTGGCTCATTACTATATCGGCTTTTAATAAGGCAGCGGTAAGCGGTACGTTATCGACCCCTGCTGATAATATGCCCATTAAGTAGTTTGCGTATTCTGGTGCCATTACCGTGTATAGGTCGGTAAATTTACTCAACATACCAATTTCTTTAAGTGCACCTACAAGTAAAAGTACACCTACAAAAAACAATAATGTGTCGTATTCTATATCGCGAACAAAATCGATTATGTCTTTGTTTATGTCTTTTTTGCGCATTAAAAATTGCGCCACTAAAAACATCACTGATAAGCCAAACAAAAAGGTTAATAGAGGCGGTACGCTGTAAATTACACTCAGCGTAAGTGTGCTCACTACAGTAGATAAAAATATAACAGCAATGGTTATGTCGGTTTTTTCAATGCGGGTTTTACTTGCACTAGCAAACTCAACACGCCCTTTCATACCTATAGACAGTAACGCAGCAAGCAGCATAACGCTTGCAAGTGCTGGCGCTATAAGTAGTAATAAATGAGCAATGGTTACTTTGCCATCTAAAAATATCATTAGTGTGGTTACGTCACCTGTTATTAGCGATACCCCACCTGAGTTAACCCCAAACACAATAAGCGTGGCGTATTTAATGAGTTTTTTAGGTTCAAGTTTTAACGACATAACAACCGCAAGCGATATAAGCGTAGCTGTTACGTTGTCTGAAATCGACGAAAACAAAAATGCGAAACCACCCACCAAAAACATGAGCTTTTTTTCGCTAATACTTTTTGGCATAACACGATGCACAATATTTTCTATAAACCCCTTTGAATTTAAATACGCTACAAAGGTCATTGCAGCCATTAAAAATAGCCATAATGAGGCAATTTCTAAAATATTTTCATTTAAAAGGTGTTGAATCGTATCGGGGCTTTGCCCGTGTAGAGGGTATATAAAAAGAAGAATCCAGCAAAGCGTACCAAAAAACAGCGTGGTTTTAGCTTTATTTACATGGATTATATCTTCTATAACGATCAGTAAAAATGCAATCGCTATCAGGGTTAGAATAATCGAGGAAACCATGGTAGTTAAACAACCTTTGATATAGTTTTAAAGAACACACAAATAACATTCCATTTCATGTGCCTATTTTCGGCGCGAATTTTAGCACTGCCTCTATGCAAAAACTATTATTAAATGGTCTTAAAAACGAATACTATATACAGACAAGGTTAATTAAAAATACGTAATAATGAGTCTTCTAAAAGAACTCAATAATAAAATACTAGGATGTTGTAACCCCTTATGATCCCAGCTAAAAAGCTGCTAAACACCATAACCGAACATTGGGGTGTATTAGAGCTATTATTTAAACGTTTTAAAATGGCTGACTTTAGCCTAAAAGACGTACAAAACGCGATTAAGCAAAAGCAGCCTACGTGGTCAAACGAACGCATTTATAAAGAAACAAATCGTTTGTTAAACCAAGATATTTTAATTCCACTGGCTAAATCTTCTCAGCTTGAAATAAATCGTGCTATTGCCGATTTTGCTACGTTTTTACTGCAAGAAGAGCATTTAGGCTTAGCGCAAGAAATTAGCGTATTAGTCGACGACCTTGCACGTTTAGGTAACCGCCTAGATAACGCTGGCGAAATAGAAGACTTTGACGATTTACGCCGCTACAGCCGCATTATGGATGATCGGGTCCGTAAAATAATGAAGCTATACGCACACAACGAAAACGCTATTTTAAATATTGTTGAACAAGCTAAATCTAATAATGCGGTGCAATCGCTGCAAAAGCGTTATAAAGCGGTAATAGAAGCGTTTGACGAATACATAGAGCCAATGCTTGAAATGGTTGATATACGTGGTGAATTTCATGCGTGTTTTACCCTCATTGAAGAGCAAATAAGTAAGCAAATACTGCACATTGAGCGCTCAGGTAAAGCGTACAACGACAAACGCATGCTGGAGCAATTACGTACCCGTATACTCGAAATGCATTTAGTGGGTCGAGAAAGCTTGCGTAAAAGTGCCGATATGCTTATGCCGCTGCGCGAAGAGTTACGCCGTAATAACTTAATTACTCGCCAAGCAGCCAAAGTACTTGGGCTTGTGCGTAAAAATGGCGTAGACAACATGCTAAGTGCTGTGCAGCCACATTTTGTTAGCGACGCGCAGCGATATTCACTTGGTCAGCAACGCCATATTGTGGCTTACATGGCAAGCTTGGTTGAATTTGAACACGAAGAATACCAATTGCCAGATCAACAAGACGTGCCTGCATTTGTTACGCCTAATATTCCTGACTACAACGATGTTAAAATCAGCTTTGCTAAGCGCTTTAATAAAAAACGCAAAAAGCCGCAGCCCTTGCTGCAATTTTTAGACGAAAGCTACCCAAATCTCGATGCCGACGAAATGCTATTTTTGTATCAAAAATTAGTCAGCGACAGCGATATTAAAATAATTCAAAGCGATGAAAAAGCCCGCGTAAAAATTGCCGGTCAGCACTTTTCTTTATATCCATTTAATTCAGAGCCTCAGCCAGATTCAAAGGCAGGTAAATAAACCATGACACACATAAACTTAGACGAGCTAACCCACCTACAAGCCATTAATAAAAAATTAGTAGCGGGTTATCACATTTGCGAGCAAGACAACGTAATGTGGCAAGAGCTTGACCAACACATAGAAGACTACACCGCCCTATTTACCGCTTTAGGTAACGATTTAAAACGCGACAGCCGTGGCTTTTATTATTTTGGTAGCGACGAAAGCACACCAAATATGGGCAAAATATCTCGCGCTATCGCACTCACCATTTACATTTTAATTGAGCACTACGCCAATACGGGTAAAGACCCAATGCGCGCGTTGTTTGACGACGTAAACGATTTAGAGCTTATGCAAACGCTGGTGCAAATTAACAAACATTTGTTTGATCAGCTTGAGATATTTTCGGGATCTGATTTGCGCAAAGACGTTTACCTGCGCATGGTGCGCTTAGGTTTAGCCCGTGAAGTAGAAGGCGGCTTTATGCTACAAGCGCCAATTCACCGCTACATAGATGCACTCATGGAAGTAAACGAAGAAACCTATATTACAGAGGACGAGGAATGAAAAATCTATACGGACTAAGTAAACTCGCCCTACTTAACACCGCAGGCTATGCAAAATGTGTGATCCCGCTTGATAAAAGCAGCTCTATTTGCGCGCCCAATAACACAGGTAAAAGCTCAGTTATTAACGCCCTGCAGTTTCCGCTTATTAACGATTTACGCTTAACAGAATGGGACGGACACGATTTAGATGAAACCCGAAAGTTTTATTTTTCATCCGATCAGTCGTACATTTTACTAGAAGCTAACTTGCCTCATGGCTCGGTAGTAATAGGCGTTGCAGGGCTTGGTAAAATTGCCGGTTACGCGCATCAGTACTTTTGTTATCAAGGAAAGCTTGATTTAGAGCAGTACACGCAAGGTAAAACTATTATTAAATTTACCAAGCTGTTCAACCATTTAAAATCGCTTAACTACAACCCTATTGAGCTTAAAGCACAAGAGTTAAACGCGCTACTTACTGGCGGCGCAACCCCATTTGACGGCGACATTAACTTAAAAATGATCCCGCTTAATAATGTGCAAGACTCTTCTATTTATAAAGAAATATTTAGACGTATTCTTAACTTACACAAATTAGGCGCAAGCGACGTAAAACGCTTTATGCTACGCGTGTTTGAACGCCATATGTCGAACTCTAAGGTCGACTTTTATGAAGTATGGCGTCGCTCGTTTGATAAAGTAAATCGCTCAAAACGCGAATTAAAAGCCCTTGAGTCAATGCAAGAGCCAATAGCCGCGCTTGAATCAATGCTTGAAAACCAAACCGTGCTTAAAGGTAAATTAGCCGCGTATGCGCCTAAAATTGACCAAGCACTGATTGATTTTGATACCTATCAAGAATCGCAACTTAATGAGCTGGGTATAGCGCTTGAAGATATAGAGCACGAAAAACACGAGTTTGAGCAAAAGCAAAGCCTATACGTACAGCAATCGCGCGATATAGAGCGCAGACAAACACAAATTGAGCAGTGGTTTTTAGATTACGATGCGCTTAAAAGCGAGTTTGAACTGGTAAATAAAGCCACCCTTAAAACCAGCCTGACTC
The DNA here is from genome assembly GCF_000238395.3 of Pseudoalteromonas arctica A 37-1-2. GTDB lineage: Bacteria > Pseudomonadota > Gammaproteobacteria > Enterobacterales > Alteromonadaceae > Pseudoalteromonas > Pseudoalteromonas arctica. Next base: position 1,476,408 of record NZ_CP011025.1, on the reverse strand, counting down.
AGTTAAAGCAAGATTACGAGTCGCTTTCGCACTCTATAACCAGCGCACAAGGGCAAAGCCTACACACGCTTGACTATCGCATTAGCGAAACACAAAAACAAATTAAGAGCTTAAAGCTGCAACTTAAAAACCTTGAGTTTAATTTGTTTACCCGTATGCGCGAAGACCTCTCGTTAAAAGAAGTAGAAGAAATATCGCGGATTTTAAACCCCGATATTCTCTCGTTTGCGACCACCACTAATGGCGATATAACCATTGATGACGAAGATGCGTTTGGTGAATTTTTATCGCTACTTAGCGAAAACGTTAAAGGCGGTGTACTAACGCTACCAGGTGCGAGCATTAAGCTTAAAAAGCTCTCGCCTGTGCAAATGCAAAGCGGCGAAAATAAAGAGCAATTAACCGCTCAGCTCAGTGCACTTGAGCATTCACTTAAAGAGTTTAAACAACAACGCGATGTTGCAGCAAACGTTGCCGACAAGCAAAAAGAAAAAGACGCGCTATACGATGAGCTTATGAGCGCAGAGAGCGCCCTAAAACGCTTAGAGCAGTTTAATATAATGCAGCAGTCGGTTGAAGCGCAAGCCATGCTAAAAGAGCAGTTATTAGCTGAGCGCGAACAAGTTGACGACTACCTGCAAGACATTCAAAAAAATAGTGGCTCAATTGCCGATCGTCGCTCGTTAATTAAATCTAAACAAGAGCAAATTAATCGCCAAACTGAGCGCTTACGCCAAGTTAAAAGCGAGCGAATTGACCATACGCTTGATTTATACAGCGGTAAAGTAACTCCATACATGATTGATATTACAGTCGACTTTGATAACTTAAGCGACCTTGTTCATCATTTTAATAAAGACTGCCAAGAGCTGCGTAATTTTGACATAAACGTGCGTAATACCTATTTGCATGTGTATAACGCAGGTATAACTAAATTCGACAACGAAAACGACGAATACACTAAATACCAAAAGCTAATAAGCGCCTTTCATAATATTGATAACGAACGCGACGCTGTTGAACGCCAAGCACGCGTTGCGCTTACCGAAGTGGCCGCAACTATTAAAGGCTTGCGAGAAGATTTAGACCGCCTTCGCCGCGAAATGAATAGCTTTAATAAAGGCATAAGCCAGCACCGTATTTCAAACCTGCAAGCGTTTAAAATTAACGTCATACCGCGTAAAATGCTGGTTGATAGTATAGATACAATTATCAGCACGTCGCATCAGTTTGAACAAGGCGACACGCTTGATTTACTTAGCCAAGAACCGTACAGCGAAAGCGCAGTAAACGAAGCGAAAGATCACTTAATTAAACTCGCCTCAGATAAAGCGGGCTTAACGCTTACCGATTTATTTGATATTCGATTTGAAGTGGTTAACCGCGCAGGTGAAACAGAGCACTTTGAAAAAATAGATTCGGCGGGTTCAAACGGCACACGTATTACGATTAAGCTATTGTGTGGCATGTTGTTTATTCGTTACTTATTAAGTGACCAAGAACAAAACCTATACCGTATACCTATTTACATAGATGAAGCGGCCGACATTGACCCGCAAAATCAAAAAGCGATTATAGAAACCGCACTAAGCTTTGGTTTTGTGCCTATATTTGCCTCAGTTAAGCCACAAATAAGTTGTGACTACATTGTGCCTATTCGTTCAGTAAAAGACGGTGCACAAAACTGGGTAGATGAAAAAGATTGGATTGAAGTTGAACATTAGCCAAAGTGATTGGACTAATATTTAGGACGTTTAAATAATACACATTTAAACTATGTGTGTTATTTTAAATTAATGCATTTTATTGGAGCAAACGTAATGAAAAATATACTTATTGTTGCAGCGCTAGCACTTCTTACAGCCTGTACACAAACCCCAGATTGGGATTACGATAAATCAGCTAACTTTAGTAATTTTAAAACATTTGCTTGGGTAGAAAACGCCAGCCTAACTAAAGACACAAATAACTATCAAATTAATGGCCTGATGGAAAAGCGTGTTCGCACTGCCGTTAACGCAGAGCTGAGCCAAACATTAGGTATGAGCTTAGTTGATGCAGCGCAAGCTGATGTACTTGTTAACTATCATGCATCGGTAGATAAAGAGCTTGAAGTAGACAACTTCAATATAAACTACCGCCCGCATTGGGGTTATTGGGGTACTGGTTTTCAACGCGATACAACTGCGCGTGAATACGAAGTGGGTACACTGATTATTGATATTGTAGACCGTGAATCTAACCAGCTAGTATGGCGCGGCGCAAAAGAAGGTCGATTAAAGAAAAATCAATCGCCAGAAAAGCGTGAAGCATCAATTAACAAAACAGTGAGCGAAATTTTAAGTAACTTCCCGCCGCAAAAGCAGCAGTAAGTTAAAATTAGCTATAATTAAGTTTTGAAAAAGCTCACAGTATGTGAGCTTTTTTGTAGGTGTGTATTTTTGGAACTTTTAAAATAAAGTAATTACGAGCTACGCCCGTCACGTCAGCAAGCTGCACGTCTACAAAATAAACACCGGATTAAACTTTACCTGTAGGCGCTAAGCTTGCTTGCGCGAGAAGCGATAGCTTCTAATCACTTACCTTTACCTAACGCTATATTCAACCTTAAATTACGAGCTGGACTCGTCACGTCAGCAAGCTGCACGTATGCAAAAAACACCGCGTCAAACTTTACCCGTAGGCGCTAAGCTTGCTTGCGCGAGAAGCGATAGCTTCTAATTACCTATCTTTATGCGCTTACCCTACTCTAAGTTACGATTTATACTTATGCAGTAACTCAAGCGGTATGTGGCAGTAATCATCAGGATGATTAGTTAAGCGGTCTTGATGCTCAGGATCGCTTGGCACGTAGTTAGTTAGCAGCTCTACCCCTACCACAATTTTATCAGCATCACTTCGCTGGCTTATATAATTGCTAGCGACCTTTAAATGTTCTTGGCTTTTGCTATAAATGGCAGTGCGATATTTAGGGCCTACGTCATCCCCTTGTTTGTTAACGCTATACGGATCAATAATCTCAAAAAAGAAGCCAAACAGCTCGTTTAAGCTAACCGCTTTTGTACTAAATATTACTTTTACACACTCAGCATAACCGTCGTATTCACCTTGTGTATTATCGTTTTTTCCATTAGCCCGCCCTGCTTCAGTACTTATTACACCAGGTAAGTGCTTTAAAAACTCTTGCACACCCCACAGGCAGCCACCAGCAAAGTAAATAGTATCTTTTTGTTTTATATTCATAATAAATGTGACCAAGTTTGTTAGATGCATTAACTTTGCAAATGATTATCAAATGCAGTTTTTAATGAATTAATGTACAATCGCGCCAAAATCGCAGTTGTTTAATTGAATTATTTTATCACGCCTTAAAAGTGTGTTCTGAATTTAATTGTTACCGTAATTGCATATAAAAAAATGAGACACACAACATGAAATGGTCACCGCACTTTATACTCCCTGCACTGCTATGCAGCGCGAGCAGTTTTGCCTACGGCGAAACTATAATTGATAAAACTGAAGCATCACCGGCAATCGAAAAAATAACGGTTGAGGCATCGCCCACTGCAAACACATTACCTGTAGGTACATTTGACTCTCCAGTATCTAATTTAGAGTATGACCCACGTGTTGATTTGCAATCACGTAATATGGCTGAAGCGCAAGCCGATGTAACTATACGCGGTGGTATTTTTGAAAATACCGGCTTTAGAGTTGGTAGTGCTACTTTACTTGACCCACAATCTGGGCATTACTTTGCTGAAATTCCTATTGCACCACAAATGCTTACCGGCCCTTATATTTTAACAGGCGCTGACAATGCGCTTAATGGTGCTAATAGCTCTGTAGGCACTGTATCGTTTGGCTGGAAACCAATTAGCACAGGTGGCAGTGTATCGGTAGGTACTGGCACAAACGATTTTAACTTACAAAGCTTACATGCAGCTGTAAGTATGCCCCTTGAAGGCGCAAAGGATTGGAAGCTTGGTTTTGAAGGTGAGATTTCTCACTCACAAAGCGATGGCACAATTGATAACGGCGATCACGACTTTACGCGTGCATCGGGTCGCGTTCAATTAGCTGGCGCTGATTCTCAAACAGATTTGTTTTTTGGCTCACAAGATAAGTTTTTTGGCTGGCCAAATTTGTACACTCCATTTGGCGTTAACGAAACAGAAGAGCTAGAAACCCGCTTATTAATGCTAAACCATAAGCAAAGTTATGCGCAGGATAGTAACTTTGAAGTGTCGGCTTATTACCGCACACACGACGATCATTATATTTACTCTCGCGAAAATCCAAGCGCTTTTGAAGCGTTCCACAAAAGTGAAGTTAAGTCGTTAGCGCTATCGGGGCATCATGCTCAAAGCGATGTATTTGCTGTAAATTATTCAGCACAGTTTATTGACGACTCAATTGAATCTACCACGCTTGAAAACAACTTTACCTCTCGTAAGTATTATAAATTAAGCGTATTGCCTGAATACAAAATGGCGCTTGAGGATAATAAACAACTTACATTTCGTTTAGGTGCTGCGTTTGACGATACAAATAGAGACGACTCTGAACTGTCACTTATTGGTGATATAACGCTTAATACACAAAACAGCAAAGGTTTTGAGCGCACGTTTTATTTATCGTACGCAGAGGCAAGCCAAGTAGCAGGATATACCGCCATTGGCGGAAGTGATTCAGGCGGGTTATTTAGAAGTAATTACACCCTTGAGCGCGAAACGACTAAAAGCCTAGAGCTAGGTTTATTAGTTGATGAGCAAACTTGGCAACTTAATTCGGCTATTTTTTATCGTAAAGATGACAACTTAACCGATTGGACGTTTAATTTTGACTCAAGCTCTGCGCGATTTGCAAACCCTGTAGATATAAATACAACGGGCATTGAGTTCTTAGCAACTAAACACTTTGAAACAACCGAAATTGTAGCGAGTTACACCTACCTTCATAAATCAGAAAATTACGGTGCGGCAGATATTGACGCTAGTTTTTACGCATTAAACTTTCCTGATCACCGCCTAACACTCGGCGCAGTTTGGAATCCTACTGATATATTGCAGTTTAGAATAGATAACGAGTGGCGCAAACAGCACGAAAATGCGCTGCGCGGTAGTGACGACGATGCTTTATTTACCCATTTAACGTTAAAAATTACGCCGCCAATGCTAAAAAACTTATTTATTACTTTAGCAGCAGATAACTTATGGGGTGAATCATTTGAAGAGATACCTGGTACACCAGGGCGAGGTGAGCAATATACGTTAAGCGCAACGTATAGTTGGTAGAATTGAGCTATCACATTCAAAGACCTGTTTATTTAAAACAGGTCTTTGAATAAATATTTAGCAAAGAATAAACGGCCTACTAAATATTAAGAGCTTTGATTACTCAGCTTATATTGAACCAGAACGACATTGTCTTTTTCTTAGCTCATTATCAATTTGTAAAGGGCGACTAAGCTCATCTGTAAGAACCTGCGAAACAACCGTACCGGTTTCAACTTCTTGTATCCAGATTGATATTTTATCCCCTTCCCTTTTTCTATTTAGCATGTAGCTTTTATCAGAATCTAAATTAACGTTAAAATTAACAAAAGCTTCTTTTTGACTATTTAAAACATCAGGGTTTGAAACACTCGCCTTTACCCATAAATCATGCTCACCACTGATATACTGCTTTGGTTCAGCCCATTGTGTAGGTTTTTTGTTAAAGCACATCAAGTGGACATATTCTAGATCTACTCCCTGCTCTCTTTTAAAGTTTTCGAGTCTAAAGTGGTCTTCTTTAATATCGGTTTTAATGGGTAAGTTTGAACAACCTAATAAAGTCACACCTAATGTAAATGCTGTAAGTAAATTTTTCATTTTTCTTTCCTTTTAAAAATTAAGATTGAACGAAATCACCTATAAATGAGATTTATAAAAAGTATCTTACAATTTCCTATATTAGCAACAAAGTTAAATATGTCTAATATTTCGCCATTAAATAAATTAATGACTGCTTTTAATAACCTTGTGAAGATTTTTATTAATAATATATTGTAAATAGATGTGTATTAAAAACGAGGATTAAGTTAGCTCTTCAAGCTCTGTAATAAGTGCTAAAGCCTGTGCATTTGTTGACCCGCACACATCAAATGTGGCGCTAAAATCACTACATACTTTAGGTCGGCTTGAATCACCAAATAACTTACATAAATTACGTTCGTCTAGCTGAATACAGCGCTCTCCGGCCTTTTTACCATTTGGCATACCTGGAATAGGCGAACTAATACTTGGCGCAATACAACATGCGCCGCAGCCTAGCCTGCAACTCATCGATTCGGTTTTCATAATATCCTCTGAATAAAACACACTTACTTTAATTCCTTTTTAGGAACGTAATTAGCCGCATGTTGAGTTGTAATGTACATATGTAATGCTTTGTTACATCTTAAAACGCCTTGTAAACAATTTATTGCGTATTATTGCTCTGTCACCACCAATTATGAAGGAATGCCTTGTGGCTACTACAAAACAAATAATACTCCCAATTGCTGTTTTAGCAGGCGGTATTGCTTTAGCTTTCGCCTTTATGGCAATGAAAAAACCACCAGAAGAAAAGCCAGAGCAAGATTTACGCCCTTTAGTTGCAACACAAAGCATACTTTTAGATTCTATAACGCTCGATGTTAAATCGTACGGCATTGTTAAACCAAAGGACCGTACCGAGCTGATAGCACAAGTTAGTGGGCAAGTTATTTCGGTATCAGATCAATTTGTTGAAGGCGCGTTTGTAAAGCAAGGCGATATTTTAGCACGAATTGATGCAAATGATTACGAGGCAGACTTTATTGAAGCGCAAGCAGGTTTAGCACAAGCAAGCTCAGCACTTGAAATAGAACGCGCACAAGCACATGTAGCAAAAGCTGAATGGGAGCGTATTAAATCGGACTCAAGCGAAGCTATTGCCTCAGAACTTTATTTACGTAAACCACAACTGGCCGAAAAACTAGCGCGTTACCGCTCTGCTCAAGCAAGTGTTAAACGTGCTAGCCGCAATCTTGAACGTACTTATATTAAAGCCCCATACGATGCCATTATTAATGAACGCACAATTAGCTTGGGTTCAGTAGTAAACCCAGGTAATAGTTTTGGTGCATTGAGTGCAACCTCAGTTGCAGAGGTACGTTTACCCGTTGCCGACCAAGAACTACAATATTTAAAAAATGGCGGCGTAGGCTCAAATGTTACATTTAACGCAGAATACGCGGGTAAGCAAACAATGTGGCAAGCCAAAGTAATTCGCACCGAAGGTGTGGTTGATCAAACAAGCCGTATGAGCTACTTGGTTGCACAACTTGCAACACCTTATGGCGATAAAACACGCCCTCTTCGTTTTGGTTCATACATTAACGCTACCATTGAAGGTCGCCCGCTTGATAACGCAATTATTGTTGCGCATCATTTAGTTAAAGATAATAAAATTGTAATTTTAAATGACGATTTAACATTATCGTTTAAAACTCTCAATATTATACGCGAACAAAACGGCATGATTATAGCCAGCCAAGGGTTAAACAATGGCGAGCAAATTGTTACCTCAGCGCTTGAATACCCAACTGAAGGTATGGCAGTAAAAATTGAAGATATTGCGCCTGATAAAACTGATGTAACTCAACTTGCGCTGAAAGAGGAATAATCATGAACACTCGTGAAACAGGGTTAATAGCATGGTTTGCCCGAAATCCCGTTGCTGCCAACCTACTAATGATATTTATATTAGTGGGCGGTATTTTAATGGCGATGACCATTCGCAAACAAATGTTCCCACAGTTTGAAAGTAACTGGATAAGCGTACAAGCGGTTTACCCAGGTGCAGCCCCGCAAGAAGTTGAAGAAGGAATAACCATAAAAGTTGAGGAAAACCTCGAAGGTATTGAAGGCATTAAACGCCTAATTACTTACTCTAACCGTGGTTTTTCACAAGCGTGGATTGAAATAGAAGAACAATACAATCCACAAGAAGTACTTGATGAAATTAAAGTACAAGTTGATTCAATAAACACCTTTCCTGCGGGAATGGAGCGCCCTGTTGTTCGCCGCGATAAGTTTGAGCAAGAAGTAATGATACTCGCGCTTTATGGCGACATGAGTAACTACCAGTTAAAAGAGCTTGGCAACGATATAAAAGACGAGTTACAAGCACTGCCTCACGTGAATCTTGTTAATTTTAACGGCGGCTTAGAATACGAAATTGGTATAGAAGTCAGCCCTGATAAACTGCGCGAGTACGGCTTAACATTTAGAGATATTGCAGGCGCTGTACAAAACTTTTCGGCCAATATGTCGGCGGGGCAAATACGCTCTGAAAACGGTTATATTTCGATGCGTGTTGAAAAACAAGCCTATCGTGGCTTTGAGTTTGAAAAACTCCCCCTTATTACCCTTGCTGATGGCGCACAAATTTATTTAGGCGATGTAGCAACCATTAATGACGGCTTTGAAGAAGGCCTACAGTATTCAAAATATAATGGTAAAAACTCACTCTCGTTTGAAGTTAACGCATCAAAAGATCAAGATATTACCGATGTAGCAAAAGTTCTTAAAAGCTACATGGCGGCTAAAGAGCCACTTTTACCTGCAGGCGTTAAGCTATCTCCTATTGTTGATTTAACTTACTACCTTGAAGGTCGACTCGATATGATGGTCGATAACATGATTTGGGGTGGCTTGTTAGTAATGATAGTGCTGGCACTATTTTTACCGTTACGCTTGGCATTTTGGGTAATGATGGGCTTACCGGTGTCTTTTCTAGGTGCCTTTTTGTTTATGCCCATTGGCTTTTTAGACGTAACAATTAACCTAGCCTCTCTTTTTGCCTTTATACTTGTGCTCGGGATTGTAGTGGATGACGCCATTGTTGTGGGCGAGTCAGCCAGTGCCGAAATAGAAAAATACGGCCATACACTTGATAACGTAGTACGCGGCGTAAAACGTGTTGCGATGCCAGCAACCTTTGGTGTACTAACAACTATTGCGGCATTTTTACCACAAACACTCGCAACCGGCCCTGGTGCTGCTTTTTCTAAGGCCATTGGTGGCGTTATTATTTTATGTTTGATTTTTTCACTCATTGAATCAAAACTTATTTTACCTGCACACATTGCAGCAATGAACCCGCGTAAACCAAACCCTAAAAACCTATTACATCGCTTACGTATGGTAATTGATAGTGGTTTAAAAGGCTTTGTGAATAACTACTACCTTCCTTTTGTTAGCCGCTGTATTCACTATCGCTATACAGTAATTGTTGGCTTTATGTGTTTGCTTATTGTAAGCGCAGGTATGTTTGCAGGTGGTTTAGTTAAGTTTGTACCAAACCCTAAAATACCGCACGACTTTCCACGTATTGATATAGAAATGAACCTTGCCTCATCTGAGCAAGCAACGCTTGAAACTGCACGTAAAATAGAAAGCGTGTTGTTAAAGGTCGATCAGCAACTACAAGAGCAATACGGTAAACCGATGATCCGCGATTTATCGGTAAGCCTGCGCGGACGAACGCAAGCAAATATTATGGCCATTTTGGTAGAGCCTGACTTACGCCCTATCGACACCTTTGCCCTAAGTGCATTATGGCGTGAGCAAATGCCCGCTTTACCAGGCATTAAAACCATGACCATTCAAGACAGTATAATGAATGGCGGTCGAGATGATGGCGACGTTAGCTTTAAACTTGAAGGCAAAAATGCTGACGAGCTAAAAGAAGTGGCTGGTAAATTAAAAGCCAAATTACAAACAATGGAAGGCGTTGGCGACGTAAACGATTCAATGCAAAGCGCTACCGACGAAGTGCAACTTGATTTAAAACCACTCGCTTACAGCATGGGTTTAACGCTTGCTGATGTCGCATCGCAAGTTAGCTTTAGTTACTACGGCTTAGAAGCGCAGCGAATATTGCGTGAAGGCGAAGAAATTAAAGTCATGATCCGCTATCCAGAAGACGAACGTAACTCAATAAGTGACATAGCAAGTGTGCGTATTATTACACCTACTGGCGCTGAAGTACCGCTAAGTGAAATAGCCGAAGTTAAATTGGTTGACGGTGTAAACCGTATTCGCCGCGAAAACTCTAAACGTACTGTAAACGTATGGGCTGCGGTAAATACCGACCAAGCCGAACCATTTGCGATTGCAGAAGAAATTCGTGATGAATACTTACCAACATTACTTAAAAGCTACCCTGGTGTTACAAGTGATGTAGCTGGGCGCATTCAAGAAGAAATGGATAGCGCTTCAGAGCAGCTTCGTGATTTTGGTATATCAATGATGATCATATTTGCCTTATTAGCCATTCCGCTTCGCTCTTACTCGCAGCCACTTATTATAATGTCGGTTATTCCGTTTGGTGTAGTGGGCGCCATGTTTGGGCATATGATTTTAGGTATGACCATGAGTAGCTTATCGATGTTTGGCATAATTGCTGTAGCGGGTGTGGTCGTAAATGATTCCCTCGTTATGGTTGATTTTGTAAACAAAGCCCGTGCTGAAGGTGTTGCAATTAAGGATGCTGTAATGCAAGCCGGTGCTCGTCGCTTTAGAGCAATATTACTCACCTCAATCACTACCTTTATTGGTGTAATGCCAATTATTTTTGAAACGAGTTTACAAGCTAAAATTGTTATCCCGATGGCTGTATCACTTGCTTTTGGTGTGTTATTTGCCACAGTAATTACACTGATACTTATACCGTGCCAGTACGTTGCACTAGAAGATGCTAAACGATTAGTACGTAAAATGCGTGGCAAGCCACCACTAGTAGATGCTCAACCAGCGCCTACTCACAGCTAAATTAAGTAACATCCCAACCAAAAAAGCTCGGCATATTATGCCGAGCTTTTTATTTTTAGCTTAAAAATGATATTCACCTATTTGCTAACATTACTTCTATTACTTATTTTTTAACACGCAGGATTAATTAACAGTCCTAATAATTGATAGAAATATTGCTCGTTTTTTATCCCTAATACGTTATGGTATTTAAATAATAAATAGACATAATGAAGTTAAGGAACAGCCATGAATACATCTCCCTCTGATCACATTCCTCAAGAAGCCTTTGATTGGTATGACGAATACGCCCACGGTTTAATGGACCGACGTACTTTTATGAAAAAACTCGGTGGCCTTGCTGCTCTTGGCTTTTCGATGGCTGTACTTACATCAGCATTATTACCTAACTATGCACTTGCTGAACAAGTGTCGTTTAATGACGATGATATTAAAGCAACATACGAAGAATTCGATTCGCCAGACGGGCACGGTAAAGGCAAAGGTTACTTAGCAACCCCTAAAAACATAGAAGGTAAGCTCCCTGTTGTACTTGTGGTACACGAAAACCGTGGATTAAACCCATACGTAAAGGATGTAGCAAGACGCTTAGCGAAGGTAGGCTTTATTGCGTTTGCACCCGACGCGCTCTTTCCACTGGGTGGCTACCCTGGTAACGATGATGAAGGGCGCGCTATGCAAAAAACCATGGATCGCGCTAAAATTCAAAACGATTTTGTTGCCGCAGCGCACTTTTTAAAATCGCATGCTAACAGTAACGGTAAATTAGGCGCTGTTGGTTTTTGTTTTGGCGGCTACATTGTTAATTATTTAGCGGCAGTAGATAGCAATTTAATCAGCGCCGGAGTGCCTTTTTACGGTACTCCAGCCAGCGAAAGTTTACGTAAAAATATTAAAGCACCATTAATGATTCAATTGGGCGAGCTAGATAAACGTGTAAACGCGTCGTGGCCACAGTACGAACAAGACTTAAAAGCCAATAATGTTGAATACACTATGCATATGTATAAAGGGGCAAATCATGGATTTCATAACGACTCTACAGGTCGTTATGATAAAGACAATGCCGAGCTTGCATGGCAACGTACCGTTGAGTTTTTTAATAATAAGCTAAGTTGATCTGATTGCGTATTAATCCTTTAATACGCTTTTATCAATAATTCCTTTATTTACCAACTGCTGCAAAATAGCTTGGGATTTTGCTCTGCATGCATCACGTAGTAAACGCACCGCTGGGGTTATTGACTGCCTACTTGGGCAAATAAGCCAAAGTTCACCATTAACATGTTGATAATTTGGCATTACAGTAACCACTCTGTCATTGAGTAAATCGTCGGCCATATCAAGAGCCGACTTTACAGCTAAGCCCTTACCCGCAACGCACCAGCGCCTGACTAAATCGCCATCGTTTGAGGCGCGCCTGCCATCCATTTTAACTTTATATTTTGACTCACCATCACTAAATTCCCACGTATTATTTATAATATCCTGCAACTGATAAAACAAACCTTGATGCGACGCTAAATCATCGGGATGCACAGGGCTTCCATTTTGTAGCAGGTATTCTTCGCTAGCACACAACAAGCGCGGTACATTACAAATTTTAAAACCATAAACACTTGCATCACTAGGCGAGCCATAACGAAGTGCTATATCAACTGAGTCACGGTAAAAGTCGATATTGCTATCACTTATATGGGTTCTTAAACTTAGCTTTGGATAAGTGTCCATGAGTTCATCAATCCATGGGATCACCAAGTTACGTCCTAAATCAGATGAAAGTGCAACACGCAGCCTTCCTTCTACCTCGCCGTGTTCGCCTTTTAGATTTTGCTTTGCGAGTTCAAGCACTGCTAGAGCCTGTTCACATTGTGGTATGTAGCGCTCCCCAGCAGCCGACAACCTCAAATGACGTGTTGTACGAACAAAAAGCTCGCTACCTAGCGCTGACTCCACGCGTTTAATAGCGGCGCTTGCTGTGGCTGTACGCATATCTAACTTAGCAGCTGCGAGCGTAATACTTCTAAACTCAGCTACTTTTAAAATAAGTTTTAAATCTTCTATGTTCATATTATCTATTTATATTTGATAATGATTCAACGATTATGCGGTTTATTTACATTAAAGCAAGGTCTACTATATATCCATCAGCTAGCCAAAGCATGGCTTGCATCTTATACGTAAACAAATTAGGACATTTATTATGAAAGCCATTGGTTATACACAATCACTTCCTGTTTCAAACCCTGAGTCGCTAATTGATGTTGAGCTACCACAGCCAATTGCAACAGGTCGCGATTTACTTATAAAAGTTAAGGCTATTGCTGTTAACCCTGCCGATTATAAAGTGCGCCTATATATGCCACCAACAAACGGTGAAGTAAAAGTAATTGGTTGGGATGCAGTTGGCGAAGTGGTTGCAACAGGTGAAGCTGTTACAGGCTTTAAACCAGGTGATGCGGTTTATTACGCAGGTGATATTACTCGCCCAGGTAGTAATGCAGAATTTCAATTAGTGGATGAGCGCATTGTAGGGTTTAAACCGCAGAGCTTAAACGATGCTGAAGCTGCTGCATTACCACTTACTGCAATAACAGCGTACGAATTATTATTTGAGCATTTAAACATTGTAAAACAAGTAGCTGATGCAAAAACAAAATCAGACGAAGTTATTTTAGTAACAGGTGCCGCAGGCGGCGTTGGCTCTATTTTTATTCAGCTTGCTAAAGCGATTACTGGCGCAACGGTGATTGCCACGGCATCGCGTGAAAGCTCGCAAGCATGGGTTAAAAAACTAGGCGCAGATTATGTCATTGACCATACAAAACCATTACCTGCTCAAATTGACGCATTAAACATTGGCTCGGTAACACATGTGGCAAGCCTGCATAGTACTGATACTTACTTTGAAGCGTATACAGAGGTACTTGCACCATTTGGTAAAATTGCAATGATTGACGATCCTGAGTCATTAGATGTAAGCAAATTAAAAATGAAGAGCTTATCTCTACATTGGGAATTTATGTTTGCCCGCTCAATGTTTAATGCCAAAGATTTAATTGAGCAAAGTAAGTTATTAAATCATGTTGCCGATTTGATTGACCAAGGCTACATTCAAACCACGATTGGTAAAAACTTAGGCACTATAAATGCGGCTAACCTGCGTATTGCACACACAGAACTTGAAGAAGGTCGCTCTATTGGCAAAATAGTGTTGGAAGGTTTTTAATTCTATAAATATTACACGCCTTATTTATACCTGAATTGATTAAAGGCGCCAATGCAATTGGCGTCTCCAGCCAATATTTTGGGGTGGCTTTTGCTGTATTTATATTTATTAAAGAAACTATTGCCTAATAATATTTGATAATGATTCAACCATATACCTGTTTATCATATTGTAATAATCCTCTACTATCCGCACATAGCTATATTGATAAGCCTTACGTTACGTAGATATATCGATTGTATTAAGTAAGTAGAGTGATTTAAAAGCACGATATTATTTTTGTAATAAATTTTTAAAAGGGTTTGTTTTTACTAAAACTGACTCAACATAGTAAATACTGGTAAAACACCTACTCAATGGAAAAACTAATGACTCACCCTATTATTAATGACTTAGAAAAGCGCTACACAGCAAAACGTTATGATGCAACGAAACGTGTATCTCAAGACGATTTAGCCGTTATTTACGAAGCTATGCGCCTGTCTCCTTCATCTATTAACTCGCAGCCTTGGAAATTCATCGTAATTGAATCAGATGAGGCTAAAGAGCGTATGCATAGTACATTTGCTAATAAATTTGCGTTTAACCAGCCACACATTAAAACAGCTTCGCATATAATATTATTTGCTCACAACCCTAAATATACCCGCGATGATTACGCACAAGTAATTGATGCAGATATTAAAAATGGTCGTACTAAAGCAGAAAATCGCGAACAAGCTTTTGGTGCTTACGCGTTTGTTGATATGAATACTGATGAGCAAGGCAATAATGAAGAGTGGACTAAAGCACAAACTTATATTGCACTGGGTAACACTATGCATGCAGCTGCACGCTTAGGTGTTGACTCTACTCCAATGGAAGGCGTAGATGCCGAGCTGATTGGCGAAGTTTTTGAAAAAGAACTCGATGGTTACGTATGCGACGTAGCATTAGTACTTGGCTATCACGATAGCGCAGAAGACTATAATGCTAAATTACCTAAATCTCGCTTGGCAAAAGAGCAAGTTATTCAGGTTTTATAAGTAATACGTTATAAACTTAAATGATAACAATATTAAAAAACCACTTATTTAAATAAGTGGTTTTTTGCTTTAAAGCAGTTTAACTTACTTGAAGCTGCGCAGCCTGAATGTATTGCACTAAATCCTCAATAGAAACCACAGTCATATTATGTTTATTAGCATAATCACTCACCTCAGGTAAGCGCGCCATTGAACCATCTGGATTTGTTAGTTCGCAAATTACGCCAAATGGTTTTAAGCCGGCAAGCTGCATTAAATCAACGGATGCTTCGGTATGACCACGACGAACTAATACTCCACCCGTTTGTGCTTTTAAACCAAATACATGCCCTGGGCGCGATAAATCACTTGGCTTAGCGTTATCGTCTGTCGCTGCTTTTATAGTAGTTACTCTATCAGCAGCAGACACGCCTGTTGTAACGCCATGCTTAGCTTCAATAGTGACTGTATAAGCGGTGTTATTTTGACTTGTGTTGTGGGTTACCATTTGCGGTAAGTCGAGCTGTTTAATGCGCTCCTCCCCCATACACAAGCAAACAATACCGCTGCCTTCGCGGATCATTTCGGCCATTTGAGAAGTCGTTAAATGCTCAGCTGAAAATACAAAGTCGCCTTCATTTTCACGGTTTTCGTCATCAACAACAAGTACGCCTTGCCCTTGCTGTAGTGCAGCAATTGCGCTTTGTACGCGGATATGGCTTTCGCCGAATTGAGTAAGTAAAGACTGAATCATCATTATATTCCAAATAAAAAATAATAGATTCAGGACTGTGAAAGGATCAGTAATATATCGCTTTAAATTTAAAACGATCACTACCAAAATAGCTTAAATAAAATAACAAAAAGCACGCAGCAAAAAGCAGCGCACACTGTTATACCAACGGCATTAAATTAGTAACCTATTATAGCGCTAAAAAATAGCTCACTTAACGCGATACAATGATCGTGTCTTTAATAAAATTGGTATTAGTATAATAAGCCATATTCTCTTTCATCCGGACTTTAACCGTCGGCTCTGGCATCTCACCAGATCTGCTTGACCTTTACTTAACCTAGTTAAAAAATAAGTTAAATAAAGCGCTCGCGGGCTCGTCTAAGTTATAAATAACATTAGACATACCGCCGGTGGGGAATTTCGCCCCGCCCTGAGAATGTACTTTTATAACTAAAGCGCTATAAAAGCGGGCTTATTATACCCTTTAACTTAATTACTTATCAAAGGTAAGTGAATAAACTTCTAACAAAGCTCGGTATTTAATGAGGCTTTGACTACTTTACCTTCATTTATGTCAGCGGTGATTGTACAAGTAGCGCCGTTTACAAAATTTAAGTTAGGTGGAGCATGACCAATATCGGCATCAATAATCACAGGAAATAAACACCCACCTAGTGCAACATCAAGCGCGTGACGGTAATCAAAAGAAGCATCTTGACCTTGAGTGATCACGCTGCGACCAATAATAATACCGTTTATATCGTCAAATATACCTGCTAATTTTAATGAAAGTAAAAACCGTGCAACGGTTGTTGGCGTCAGCTCTGAGTTTTCTAGGTATAAAATAAGCCCTTCGGGTGCACTGTGTTTTTTAAATTCATGCAGAGCCAAAAATGGAGAGTCGAGCAATAAGCCAACTGTATCTAAACAGCCACCAAATAAGCGACCCGACATTTCAATAGTGCGTGAATCAAAGTAATTTAAACACTGCCACTGAGTAACTTCTGTGTGTTCAAACAATGCATTTGGGTTTTGTACGTAATCAGGTCTATTTTTTTGATAATGAGATGACGGTGCTTGCTCAAATTTGCTACCTGCTTCATAACTTAGTGTTTCAAATATTTGCAGGCAATAAGGACTTTTTTCGTCAGGATGTAACTGCATAAGATTAGCGCTGTGTAGTGTTGCCCATTGGCATTTTGCCGTGAGTGCGCATGCAATGGTGCTTACATCAGAGAACCCAACTAACCATTTAGGCTTTGCTTCTTTAATTGCGTTAAAATCAAGTAGGGGCAGTATTTCCATTGCAAGCTCGCCACCAAATGGAGGCATAATTGCATCTATCTCATCATCTAATAAAAAACCCATTAACTGCTGAGCGTGCGCTTTGGCGTTAAGCTGTCCAAGCGGTTTGCTTTGACGTAAAAACTCTCCTTCAACAACATCATACCCTCGATGTTTTAATCCATTAATAACAATGTCTAACCGTGCATGGTACTTTTCTTTAAGGCCTGATGAAAGTGAACAAATTGCTATTTTTGATCCTACTTTTAAAGGCGCTGGGTAAAGTATATTAGGCATATATTTTCCTTTTTAGAGAATACGTTAATACCAATTACATTAAATCAGCGAGTTATTTGATGCGCTAAATGCTCATTTTTTTAGTAAATTGATATAAGTACCTACTATACCAACATAGACCATATTTATAGAACATGAATACTGTACAAACGCGCCTACCATTAAAGATTAAATTACAGACATAAAAAAACCGATGTAATTACATCGGTTTTTATTTAAAAACGTTAAAGTGAGTTATGCGTTAAAGATACTCAACTTCAATGATTTCGAACTCAACAATACCTTTTGGCGTTTGAATAGACACTGCGTCGTCCATTTGTTTACCAATTAAGCCACGTGCAATCGGTGAGTTAACAGATATTAAGTTGTTTTTAATATTTGCTTCGTCATCGCCCACAATACGGTATTTTACTTCAGCATCGGTTTCTATATTTACAATAGTTACCGTAGTGCCAAAAATAACTCTACCGGTATTTGGCATTTTAGTTACGTCGATAATTTGAACATTTGAAAGTTTAGCTTCAATTTCTTGAATACGCCCTTCACAAAAACCCTGTTGCTCACGCGCAGCGTGGTATTCAGCGTTTTCTTTTAAGTCACCATGTTCACGTGCAACCGCAATATCACTTACGATTTTAGGACGGGTAACTGTTTTTAATTCGTTAAGCTCTTTACGCAGTAAATCTGCGCCACGAACTGTCATCGGAATTGATTGCATACTTTTCTCACTTAACACCAAGGCCCTAGTTGGCCTTGGCACATTTCCTTAGTTCAATCGCAGATGTAGCTCTTGAACTGACGTCACTTTGCTGCGGTCATCTGCTTTATTAGCAGTACAGTTAGCGAATGCCGCGTTCAAGGTTGTCGTATAGTTGGTTTTATTTTGCAATGCACCACGACGTAACACCTTCGAATCTTCGATCGCTTGGCGACCTTCGGTGGTATTAACGATATAGCTGTACTCTTTATTCTTGATATAATCAAGAATATGCGGGCGGCCTTCATATACTTTGTTTACACGTCGTACTTCAATGCCAGCTTCTTCAAGAGCTTGTGCCGTGCCACCAGTTGCGTCAAGTTCAAAACCTAAGTCGGTCATGATTTTGGCTAATTCAACAATACGTGGCTTATCGCTATTACGAACAGATAATAGCGCGCGACCACCGCGTGGTAAAGTGTTGCTTGCACCTAATTGTGCTTTTGCGAATGCTTCGGCGAAAGTATCACCAACACCCATCACTTCACCTGTTGAACGCATCTCAGGACCACGGATTGGATCCACACCCTGAAACTTAGCAAATGGTAAAACAACTTCTTTAACGCTGTAGTAAGGAGGGATCACTTCTTTAGTAATACCTTGGCTTGCTAAAGACTGACCAGCCATACAACGTGCAGCTACTTTTGCAAGCGCCACACCGGTTGCTTTAGATACAAACGGTACAGTACGTGCAGCGCGTGGGTTAACTTCGATTAAGTACACTTTGTCTTCTTTTACTGCAAACTGTGTATTCATCAAGCCAACAACACCAAGTTCAAGCGCCATGTCGGTTACTTGCTTGCGCATTACGTCTTGCACTTCTTGTGATAAAGAATGTGCTGGTAATGAACAGGCTGAGTCACCCGAGTGAACACCCGCTTGCTCAATGTGCTCCATAATACCGCCGATAATTACTTGCTCGCCGTCACAAATTGCGTCAACGTCAACTTCAATCGCGTTATCTAAGAAACGGTCCAGTAATACAGGTGCTTCGTTTGATGCTTGTACAGCTTCGGTCATGTAGCGACGTAAATCATCTTCGTCGTATACAATTTCCATCGCACGACCGCCTAGTACATACGACGGGCGTACTACTAACGGGAAGCCAATTTCAACTGACTTAAGTAAGGCTTCTTCGGTTGAAGTTACTGTTGCATTTTCTGGCTGAAGTAAGTTTAAACGCTCAACAAGTTGTTGGAAGCGTTCGCGGTCTTCTGCACGGTCAATCGCATCAGGTGAAGTACCAATCACTGGTACGCCATTGGCTTCAAGCTCACGCGCTAGCTTAAGTGGTGTTTGACCACCGTACTGCACGATAACGCCTTTTGGCTTTTCAACACGTACGATTTCGAGTACGTCTTCAAGCGTAATTGGTTCAAAGTATAACCTGTCAGATGTATCGTAATCGGTAGATACCGTTTCAGGGTTACAGTTAACCATAATAGTTTCGTAACCGTCTTCGCGAAGCGCAAGCGAGGCATGTACACAACAGTAATCAAACTCAATACCTTGACCGATACGGTTTGGACCACCACCAATAACCATGATTTTATCACGATCGGTTGGGTTAGCTTCACACTCTTCATCGTAAGTTGAGTACATGTAAGCAGTGTCTGAGCTAAATTCTGCTGCACACGTATCAACACGTTTGTATACTGGCACGATGTTTAATAAATGACGTTTTTTACGAATTTCAGCTTCAGATACACCTGCAATTTCTGCTATACGCGGATCTGCAAAGCCTTTACGTTTAAGTTTACGTAGGAAGTCAGCATTTAAACCCGCCATGCCTACTTTCGCTATTTTTGCTTCGTCTTTTAAAATGTCTTCTATTTGTACTAAGAACCAGCGGTTAACTTTAGTCAGTTCGTAAACATCATCAACACTCATGCCATGGCGCATTGCATCGGCAATGTACCAAATACGCTCAGCACCTGGCTCGCGTAGTTCACGAATGATTTTTTCTTTTGCTTTAGGATCATCAAGCGCAACTATCGGGTTAAATCCCGTTGCACCCACTTCAAGACCACGTAATGCTTTTTGCAACGACTCTTGTTGGTTACGACCAATTGCCATTACTTCGCCAACTGATTTCATTTGCGTAGTTAAACGGTCGTTTGCACCGGCAAATTTTTCAAAGTTAAAGCGAGGAATTTTTGTAACAACGTAATCGATTGAAGGCTCAAAAGACGCGGGAGTTTTGCCACCAGTAATGTCGTTTTGAAGCTCGTCAAGCGTATAACCTACTGCTAGTTTTGCTGCAATTTTAGCAATTGGGAAACCCGTTGCTTTTGATGCTAATGCAGATGAACGTGATACACGTGGGTTCATCTCAATGATAACCATACGGCCATCTTCAGGATTAATACCAAACTGCACGTTAGAACCGCCAGTTTCTACACCAATTTCACGTAATACTGCCATAGAGGCGTTACGCATAATTTGGTATTCTTTGTCGGTTAGCGTTTGCGCTGGTGCAACGGTGATTGAATCGCCAGTGTGAACACCCATAGGGTCAAAGTTTTCAATGGTACAAACAATAATACAGTTGTCGTTTTTATCACGTACAACTTCTGTTTCGTACTCTTTCCAACCAATCAGTGATTCATCAATTAGTAATTCGTTCGTTGGCGATAAATCTAAGCCACGTTCACAAATTTCTTCAAACTCTTCTAAATTATACGCCACACCGCCGCCGGTGCCGCCCATAGTAAAAGAAGGCCTGATAATACATGGTAAACCAATGCGCGTTATGATGTCTTTGGCTTCATCCATAGAGTGAGCAATCTCAGCACGAGGACATTCAAGACCAATATTTTTCATTGCTACGTCAAAGCGTTCACGGTTTTCTGCTTTGTCGATTGCATCAGCCGTTGCACCAATTAGTTCAACACCATGTTTAGCCAATACACCGTGCTTGTCTAGTTCAAGCGCACAGTTTAATGCCGTTTGACCACCCATTGTAGGCAGTACTGCATCTGGCTTTTCTTTTTCAATAATTTTTTCTACCACTTCCCAGTGAATTGGTTCGATGTATGTTGCATCAGCCATATCAGGGTCGGTCATGATAGTTGCAGGGTTTGAGTTAACTAATATAACTCTGTAGCCTTCTTCTCTAAGTGCTTTACACGCTTGAGCACCAGAGTAGTCAAATTCACAAGCTTGACCAATTACAATTGGGCCTGCGCCTAAGATAAGAATGCTTTTTATGTCGGTACGTTTTGGCATTATTACTCCAGTTAAATTAGTGTTTACGCGCTTGCATCAAATCGATGAAGTGGTCAAATAATGGGGCTGCATCGTGCGGACCAGGGCTTGCTTCAGGGTGACCCTGGAAGCTAAACGCAGGTTTATCTGTACGATGAATACCTTGAAGCGTTCCGTCAAATAACGATTTGTGCGTGGCACGAAGCGTACTTGGCAGGCTTGACTCTTGAGCTGCAAAACCATGGTTTTGAGCTGTGATCATAACTACATCGCGGTCTAGGTCTTTAACTGGGTGGTTAGCGCCGTGGTGGCCAAATTTCATTTTTTCTGTTTTAGCACCTGAGGCAAGGGCTAATAACTGATGACCTAAACAGATACCAAAAATTGGTGTGTCGGTTTCTAAAAAGGTTTTAATTGCATCAATAGCGTAAGTACATGGCTCAGGATCGCCAGGGCCATTAGATAGGAAGATACCATCAGGGTTTAAAGCCAGTACGTCAGCGGCAGAGGTTTGCGCTGGTACTACTGTAAGTTTACAGCCACGGTCTACAAGCATACGTAAAATATTACGCTTTACACCGAAGTCGTAGGCAACAACATGAAACTTTTCATCAGCAGCATCAAGAGTTTTAAATCCTTCGCCTAATGTCCAGCTTGATTCGCGCCACTCAAAATTTTCCTTGGTTGAGACAACTTTTGCTAAATCCATACCTTTTAAACCTGGGAAGGCTTGCGCGGCTTGTAGCGCTTTATTTTCGTCTAGCTCGTCGCCAGCAATAATACACCCGTTTTGTGCGCCTTTATCACGCAAAATTCGAGTTAACTTTCTGGTGTCGATGTCCGCAATACCTAAAATATTACGTTCTTTTAAGTAATCATCTAACGATTGCTCGTTACGGAAATTACTCGCTAGCAGTGGCAAATCACGGATCACTAGGCCTTTGGCCCAAATTTGATTCGCTTCTTCGTCTTCGCTGTTGGTACCCGTATTACCGATATGTGGGTACGTCAAAGTTACGATTTGTTCCGCGTATGATGGATCAGTCAAAATTTCTTGATAACCAGTCATAGACGTATTGAATACTACTTCACCGACTGACATGCCGTCAGCGCCGATTGCAGTACCGCGAAACACTGTGCCGTCTTCTAGGACTAACAGAGCGGATTTAGTCAAGTTAAACCTCCTAACAGTAAAAAACGGGAGTAAGCAATTGCTTAACACCCCGCCAATACCCAGAGGGATCGTCAAAACCAGATTTCTGTGAGCTTAAATTGTTTTACGCAGTCTTAAATGATGCAGATGTAAAGCATTCAACCTTCAATCATTTTTTCTTGCCTAAAACTATTTTTATTCCCACTGAAACCCCGGATTTACTAGCCACTTGGGTATAATTGGAAACACGCATTTAGTAATTTTTGGCAAATTGGCTGCATATTACATTAAGTTAGCTTTTAGGTCTAATATTATTTAGTAAATTGTTACAAACAAGTCACTGTAGGCAAAATTAGACCCAAACAGTTAAAAAAGTAACTAAACTACTTCAGATCTAGTACATCTTGCATATCATAAAGTCCTACAGGTTTGTTTTTCAACCAGCTTGCAGCCCTTACAGCACCTAGAGCGAATGTCATTCTTGAACTTGCTTTATGGGTTAATTCGAGCCTTTCGCCCATTGTAGCGAAGTATGCGGTGTGTTCACCTACTATATCGCCCCCTCTTAGTACCGAATAACCAATTTCATTTTGCGATTTAGCTGTCTCCACTTGGCTGCGGTCGTATACAGCAACCTCGTCGTGGTCCCAGCCTTTAGCCTGTGCAATTGATTCGCCAATGGCTAATGCTGTGCCCGATGGCGCATCGATTTTATGACGATGATGCGCTTCAAATATTTCAATATCTAAATCGTCACCAAATTTGGTCGCTGCGGTTTGCACAAGGTTCAGTAGTACATTGACTCCTACACTGTAGTTTCGCGCAAATACAATAGGAATATGCTTAGCGGCATCGTGTAAAAGTGCCATATCGTCGCTTGTTAAGCCCGTTGTACCAATAACCATAGGAATTTTTTGTGCTACAGCGGTTTTTAAATGGTTTTTCATACCAGCGGGAAGCGTAAAGTCGATTAAAACATCTACATTATCTATTGTGGTTTCTTCGCTAAAGCTAACACTATTATCGGCTGCGCTATTTACTTGATTTACATTAATACCTAATAACGCTGAACTGCTACGAACGTATGCACCTGTAAGTTGTGTTTGTTCTTTAATTGTCGCGGCTTCTAATAGAGCTAAGCCCATTCTGCCATTAGCACCAAAAACGCCTATTCGATTTGTAGTCATTGTTTTTACCTAATTTAAATTTGGATCCATTTTTTACTAATCTGAGTATATATCCGGTGCATTACAAATACGCGCTTGGGCATTTTTATGCAGTTGGACAAATATTAATCGCTGAAAATAGCGTTACTTTGTAGATATTATCTAAAAGTCATGCAATAGTCAGGTGACCTTTTAATTTAATAATAATAACAATACCAGTTTACTTTAGCCATCTATACATTTAAACTTCTCTTTCGCGTCGATTTGGTCTTTGGCTTGCGGGCGCTGCACTCTCCTAATTTTGTTAATGATTAACATAGTAGGTAGATTTGCTAAATTCAGCTAAAAGAGGAATTTTTGGCTGTTGTAAATTAACTGGTTTCGAGGATTATGATGCAGCCATCATTTAACAAAAACAAAGCAATACTTTCTTTACTACCCCTTTTAACCTTTGTAGCACTATTTTTAGGCTCAGGTTTATATTTACAATCGCAAGGGGTTGACTACGCTTTTTATCAACTTCCTGCTCCAGTGGCTATATTACCCGCCATTATGCTTGCGTTTATTTTAAATAAAGGCACAGTAAACGAATGTGTAGAGACCTTTATTAAAGGTGCCGGCCACAACAATATTATTACCATGTGTTTAATCTACTTACTTGCGGGTGCGTTTTCTGCTGTTGCCAGTGCAACCGGTGGTGTAGATGCGGTAGTAAATGCAGGCTTATCTCTTATTCCACCTTCGTTATTGCTCCCTGGCTTATTTTTAATTGCAGCCGTTGTATCAACAGCAATGGGTACGTCTATGGGAACAATCGGTGCCATTGGGCCTATTGCTTATGCGGTATCAATTAAAACAGGTATAGATCCAGCATTAATGGCAGGTACGATTGTATCTGGTGCTATGTTTGGCGATAACCTATCAATTATTTCCGACACCACTATTGCAGCCACGCGAACGCAGGGCTGTGAAATGAAAGACAAGTTTAAAGAGAATCTTAAAATTGCAGTCCCTGCTGCAATACTAACTATTGGCTTGTTGTTTTATTTAACACCTGCAGCACAAGTAGTTGAAACCAAAGATTACGATATTTGGTTAGTACTTCCTTATGCCTTTATTTTAGTGCTAGCAGTTGCTGGCTTGAACGTATTTGTCGTGTTATTTAGCGGTATTATTTTTGCTGCATTAATGGGCTTTACAGGAAGTTATGAAGGCGCAAGCTTTGTAAAAGATATTTACAAGGGCTTTACCGATATGCAGGAAATATTTTTACTATCAATGTTTATTGGTGGCTTATCTGAATTTATTCGCATTAATGGTGGCCTTGATTACATTGCTCAAAAAATTCAAGCCATAACTAAAATCATCGCAAAATGGCACCGTAAAGTGGCTGACCAATTAGGTATTGCTGCATTAGTTATGACTAGCAACATGTGTATTGCCAATAATACCGTATCAATTATTGTTGCTGGCCCTATTGCTAAAAAGCTGGCAGATGATGGTGAAATAAGCGGTAAACGCTCTGCAAGTTTGCTTGATATATTTGCTTGTGTAACGCAAGGCTCACTTCCTTATGGCGCACAAGCGCTACTGTTAGGCGCTACGTTTAAAATTAGCCCGTGGGAAGTATCAACGTCTTCTTATTACTGTTTTATTTTAGCATTTACGGCGATTACTATTATTTGTTTACGTCGTAATAAAGCGTAATAAATTGAGTCATTACATGTTGCAGCTTATTAAGTAGGCTGCAACATGTGTTAAATTAGCGATCAACAAATCAATCTCTTCTGCTATAATTGCCGCTTCCGCGTGTCACTAAAATTATAGTTATAAACAGTTATGAAATTTAAAAAATTACTCCCTTTTATTACCCTTACTTCTCTCGCTTTATCATCGTCGGCTTTTGCTGCCAATTGGAGCAGTACAGCAGTACATATAAATAATGGCAGCCAAAAAAATCCATTTTCTAAGCAAGAGTCAGACACCACTGTTTACTCGCTTCAACATGCATCGGGCTATGACTACGGCGATAATTTCTTTTTTATTGATTACAGTAAAGACGATATAGATGACGGTTACCAAGATGCTGATTTTTATGGTGAGTGGTACTCAACGGTTAGCTTATCTGCCATCACTGGTAAGCAAATTGGCTCTGGCGCATTATTAGATGTTGGCCTAACGGGCGGTATTAACGTTGCTGGTGATGCAAAAGTAATGAAGTATCTACCAGGTGTTAAATTAAGCTGGGATGTACCTGGGTTTAACTTTTTTCAAACGCTGTTCACAGCCTACATTGACGATAGTGAAGGTGTAGCAAAAGGCGGCGCACCTATTGAAACTAATAGTTGGATGCTTGATGTAGCTTTTGAATATCCTTTCACTATTGGCTCACAAAAGTTTAGCTTTAAAGGCCACGCTGAATACATCGCAGAGCGTGAAGATGAATTTGGTAACGATGTACAAGCTTGGATACTAGCACAGCCTATTTTAGTGTGGGATATGGGTCACGCCCTTCAAATGAAAGAAAACACACTACTGCTGGGAATGGAATTACAATACTGGCACAACAAATTAGGTACTGAAGTCACTGAATCGGTACCACAAATCCATATTGAGTGGACATTTTAAGCTTCAACAATCAGCTCTTTACTCAGTAATAATAAGCGAAGCACTATTTTAGCTTCGCTTTTTTTCGTCCACGTAAAACATTTAATTGAACAGGTTTAAATACTTAGTTATTGTTGTACTTCTTTTTAAGCCAAGCGCTCGCCTTTAATAGGAGTAACTGAATGTCGTCGATTAAAGTTATTTGTTTCTCTACTTTATTAGTACTAACAAACAATGCCTTAGCTGGCACTTCTCAAGATACATCCGCCCTTTCTTATGATGCACTATTAAGCAATTACGAATACGATTTTAAGGTGAATTACTTTGCACTTGAGTCGCAAAAACAATCATTAAAAATGGCTTATATTTACTTAAAGCCTACTAAAGCCGGTATGCCTACAGTTACACTTATGCATGGCAAAAATTTTAATGCTGACTACTGGACTACAACCGCTCAGTATCTGCAATCTTTAGGTTATGGGGTATTAATCCCTGATCAAATTGGTTTTGGCAAGTCATCTAAACCAACGGATTACCAGTATTCGTTTGCGACGCTTGCTCATCATACTCACGCGTTAATAGATTCACTTAATATTAAAGAGTCGATTGTACTTGGGCACTCTATGGGTGGGATGCTAGCGAGTCGTTTTGCATTAATGTACCCAAACGCCACTAAAAAGCTAATTTTATTAAACCCTATTGGGCTTGAAAACTACTTGCAGTATGTTGATTACAAAGATACTAATTTTTTCTATAAAAACGAGCTTTCAAAAACACCGGAAGGCGTTAAACGTTATCAGCAAAAAAATTACTACGATGGTAAGTGGAATACAACATATTCAGCTTTAACTGACTTTATAACAGGGCAAATACAAGGCCCAGATAAAGAACAAATGGCATGGGTGAATGCAAAAACATACGATATGATTTTCACTCAACCTGTAATAACCGAATTTAAAGATTTAACTGTGCCAGTTAAATTAATTATTGGTACACGCGATAGAACCGGTCCAGGCCGTAACTGGAAAAAAGATGATGTTGATTACGAGCTTGGTCGATACGATAAATTAGGCAAACACGCTGCAACACTTATTCCTGACGCACAATTATTCGAACTAGATAACTTAGGGCACCTGCCGCACATTGAAGATTTTGAACGCTTTAAAAATGTATTACAAAAAGCGCTTACAACTAAATAAAGGTGAGTACTGAATACAAAAACCCCTGTAAGTAATTACTCACAGGGGTTTTTATTTAGTAATTAAACTAGATTACAGCTTACATTGTGGGTTTTTACCCTGTGCTTTAGCTGTACTTTGCTCACTAAGTGCTTTACTCATTTGTGCTTGTAAGTCTTTAATACGACTGCTTGGCGCTGGGTGAGTTGATAAAAACTCAGGTGTTGTACCACTACCTGCTGCACTCATATTTTGCCAAAGGGTTACTGATTCTTGTGGATTAAAGCCTGCTTCAGCCATTAAATCCAAGCCAATTTCATCAGCTTCTGACTCGTGCGAACGGCTAAATGGCAAAACAACACCATACTGTGCGCCTAAGCCTAGACCCTGCATAATTTCATTACGGTATTGAATGTTACCCATTTCAAGTGCTGCACTACCAAGTTGCATACCGGTATCTAAAATAGAGCTTTGTGAAACACGTTCATTAGAATGCTCAGCAATTACGTGCCCTACTTCGTGCCCTAGCACTGTTGCTAGTTGGTCTTGATTGGTGGCTATTTTTAATAAGCCCGTATGAACCCCAATGTAACCACCAGGTAGTGCAAAAGCATTAGCAGATTCATCTTCAAATACAACTACTTCCCAATTTTGCGACGCGTATTCTTTTGGTAATACAGCCACTACTTTTTCAGCAATGCAGTTTACATATGCATTTGTTTTTGCATCTTTATTAATTGGTTGGCTTTTTTTCATATCTGCAAAACTAGCAGTGCCCATTTCACTCATTTGTTGATCTGAGTAAAGCGCTATTTGAGTGCGTCCTGTTGGTGACGTTTTACAACCGACTAAAACGGCTGTCGCTAATACTGCAAGTACTAGTTTTTTCATGATAATTCTCTTAAGTAATGAATTTTTTATTACTTGTAGAATAGCAAACACAGTACCAATTTAAAATATTTGCTTTATATACCTTTATATTAAAAAGATACGATGAGACGATAAACTTAGCAGGCAAACTAAGTTTATCCAAATACAATGCCCTGTTACACTATAGCCCTTGTTTTTAGTGATTGTTGAGTTTACACATGGACGCCTCAGCCTCGTCTTTTAATACCCGTATTTTATTGCCTTTATTAGCCAGTATCGTGGCGATTACTCCTTTGGCTATTGATATGTATTTGCCCGCCATGCTGGTAATTGCAAGCGATTTACAAACTAATATGCCAAATGTACAAATATCGTTGAGTATTTACTTAGCGGGTTATTCATTGGGGATGTTATTTTTTGGCCCTATTGCCGATCAAATTGGCCGCCGTAAGCTCGCACGTATTGGCTTAACCCTATTTGGCGCAAGCTCACTTGCACTCGCATTTACAACCGAAATCCATGCGTTTTGGACTCTTAGAGCAGTGCAAGCATTTACCGGAGCGGCAGCAACCGTAGTCGTACCGGGTATTATTCGCCATATTTATCAGCAAAATACAGCTAAGGGAATGTCGTATGTGTCGATGATCATGATGGTAGCACCGTTAGTAGCCCCCTCTGTTGGTTCGTTTATTTTAGGATTTTCTGTTTGGTCAACCATATTTTTGGTTCTTGCTGGATATAGCTTTTTAATATTAGCGTTTGTACAAGTGTATTTAATAGATATACCTATTCATAAAAATGAGAAAAAAGGCCTCGCTCTATTTTTTGATAGCTATAAAACAGTACTGAGTAATAAAGACGCACGTGCGGATATACTCAGTTCTATGTTTGTATCCTTTGGATTTTTTTGCTTTTTGACCTCAGTACCATTTATTTATTTAGATTTATATGAAGTGTCAGAACAGTTATTTGGTGTGTTATTTGCGTTTAATGTAATGGCGCTTATGTTTGGTAACTTTTTAAATACGCGAATTGTACCAAGGCTGGGCTCTCGAAAAATGCTCTATATTGGGCTTGTATGTGGGTTTGTATCGGGGCTTGCGCTGTTAACATTTAGCTTATTGCACTTATCACTTTATTATATTGTGGCTGCTATTGCGCCATTAATGATGAGTTTAGGTGTCACTGCAAGTAATGCTGATTCGCTAATATTGATGAAGTTTGAAAGAAACACAGGTACAGCAACGGCCGTAATTGGCACACTTCGTTTCGGTAGTGGTGCATTAGTTGGCCCGCTACTCGCCATTATGCACGCAAAAAGCGCAGTGCCATTTTCAAGTTTAATGTTTAGTGCTGTATTACTCACTATGCTCGTACAGCTAATTCACTATAAAAAAGACAAAAAAAATGCCTCAATATGAGGCATTTTTATCAAAGCTAATAACCTTAAATTAATTAAGCGTCAGCAGCTTTAGAAACCATAACCATTGCAGGGCGTAATAAACGACCATTCAATGTGTAACCTTTTTGCATAACAGCAAGTACTGTATTAGGTGTTACATCGTTACTTGGTTGGATTGACATTGCTTGATGAAAATCTGGATTAAACTGCTCACCTTGTGGGTTTACAATTTCAACACCAAATTTAGAAACAGCGTCATTAAAGCTCTTAACCGTCATATCGATACCTTCAAGCAACGGCTTTAGTGTCTCATTTTCTTTATCAGAAAATTCAATAGCACGTTCAAGGTTATCAATTACAGGTAGTAATTCGTTAGCAAATTTTTCTAGTGCAAATTTATGCGCTTTTTCTACATCTTGTGCTGCACGACGACGAATATTATCTACATCTGCTGCGGCACGAACAACACCGTCTTTTTGATCAGCAATTGTTTGCTTTGCAGCTTCAAGCTCTGCATATAACATCGCAATTTCTGCTTCAGGGCTTTGTTCTTGTTCTGCATGCTGATCAGCGGCTTCTACTGCTGCTTCTACATCAGCCTGCATTTTAGAAATTTCTTCGTTTAATTCTACTTCTTGCTCAGGGTTTTGTGTCTGCTCAGACATAAAATACGTGCTCCAATTCTTTACAACTGCGGTAATTATGGGGATTGAATAAAAAGATTCAAGAGTTAGATGCCTCAATTAATTTAAATTCTTGAATTATTTCTTCAATCTGCGCTGATTTAGGACAAATTATACAAAAACGGCTTTGATATTCTTGATTTTTAAAGTACGGCACGCTTATTACAATTAATTCATCGCACTCAGTAAAAGGTAATTTTTCGCTATTAAGTACCGATACACCATTTTTAAAAGCAAGCTTATCTTCTACATAATTTAAAAACGAAACACCAATATTTAAACTTTGTTCGCAGTCTATTTGTTTGTAGAGGTAATTTTCACCAACAACAATACTATTATCTGAGCCTAATTTTTGGCTTAGTTGTCGCGTCCATTGATTAAGCGAATCATGACAATTTCGAGGCGCTGTATTTGCCATAGCTTGCATACGGTACAAACCTTCCATTAAGGTTTGTTGGCTAAATACAGTGTTCAACCACGTGGCAAATTGATAACGAACAGAGTCTGACGAATCATGAGGTTTATCAATACAAATATTGTGACTCTGCCCTGCCCTATCTACTAATAAAATAAGCCAGTCGGTAGAATCAAAATCAAGCACTTCTACTCTAAACACTTGCTGTGAACTGGCTTGAGGTAAACCAACACAACAACATACTTGATATTTTTGGCTCAAACCATGCGCTAGCTCAACGAGTTGTGACTGCTGTGGTTGCCAATAATTAGCAATATCAGCAAGCACAAAAAATTCGTCAAACCAATAATCAAACCCTTCATTTGTCGGCACTCGCCCTGCGGATGTATGAGGTGAATACAATAAGCCCACTTTTTCTAAGCGAGCCATAGCATTACGAACCGTAGCCGAACACACTGCCATGCCTTTAAGCTTGGCAATTTTTGTTGATGGAACAGGCAAGCCTTCACCATTACAGTACATGTTCATAACAGCTGAAAAAATTTGCTGATCTCGTGGGTTTAGTTTCATGGTATCTACATCTTGTTGCATGAAAGAGATATCGGGGCGTTTAGTTCTTTTTCAAGTCGTGCAGCTAACTCACTACGAATAAAATTGAAGGTTTATAATATTGCTATAATCTGTATTTTCAAACACTTCTGTTTTGAGTTACTCTACTATTATTAAATCTCTTTGTGCGTACATTATGGACTCTCCTTTTAACACCATAGGCCTAATTGGCAAACCTAATCACCCGGGAGCCGCTGCTACCCTTCAGCGTTTACATACCTTTTTACTTGCGCTTGGCTTTGAGGTAATAGTAGAAAAACGCACAGGGAGTCAGTTAGACGATATTCCGCATGACAAACTTGTTAAGTTAGTCGACTTAGGTGAACAAGCCGATTTAGCCATTGTTGTAGGCGGTGACGGTAACATGCTTGGCGCAGCACGCGTACTTGCGCGCTTTAACATTGCTGTAATTGGTGTAAATAGAGGCAACCTTGGTTTTTTAACTGATTTAAACCCCGAAGGGTTTGAAGCGAGCTTAGAGCAAGTACTCAGTGGTGAGTATCTTGAAGAAAAACGTTTTTTATTAGAAGTAGAAGTATATCGCCACAACGAATTAAAAAGTGCAAACTCAGCCGTTAACGAAGCGGTACTTCATGCCGATAAAGTAGCGCACATGATTGAATTTGAAGCTTTTATAAATAATGACTTTGTGTTTTCTCAGCGCTCCGATGGTTTAATAGTATCAACCCCGACAGGCTCTACGGCGTATTCACTTTCAGGTGGCGGTCCAATATTAACGCCAGAACTAAATGCTATATCGTTAGTACCTATGTTTCCTCATACCTTATCTAGCAGACCTTTAGTGGTAGATGCCGATAATGAAGTTCGTTTAAAGCTAAGCCTAGAAAATACAGATAGCCTACAGGTAAGCTGCGACAGCCACGTAGTGCTAGCCGTATTACCCGGCGATGAGGTAGTAATTAAAAAAGCCGATAAACAATTGCGCTTAATTCATCCAAAAAATTACTCTTACTACAACGTTTTACGTACAAAACTGAATTGGGGTAGTCGTTTGTACTAATTTTATTGCCAAATTTAGTACTATAAAGCAAAATGGCGACTTAAAATAATAATCAACTAATTTAGGAACGAGTAGCAATGACTTATGTAGTATTCTTTGCTTTACTGCTATTAATTACACTTTTATACAGTTACCTCAAAATTGAGAGTAACCGTAAAAAAGCGATAGAAGCTAGAAAAAAGCTATTTAATGAACGTGTTTCGCATGTAAATACGCGCCTTAAAGCAAAGCTTAATGATCTACTTGATGCTAAAATAATTCGCCCAAAATACGTTCCTCGCATTCAAGCTATTGTAAATAATTTTTTTGTTGTTCAATCACATACAGACGAGAACTTGCAACAGCTTGAAGATACTGCCGACCTACTAATTAATACGTTGTCCAACGAGTTAATTAAAATCAATCAAACAAATATAATTCAACCATTGATTGATAATATACAGTACTTTGTATCTGAGTTGCCCCAGCAAGGCATTTTATACAATAAGAGTTTTTATATTAATACATTACCTCCCCTCATTGCTCTGCTTAAAACCGAAGAGAGTATACAACCTACTGATATTGTTGATGATCAAATTGATGCATCTTCCCAAACTTCCGATACACAGTTTACTCAAGATGTAAGTGTTGCTTAAATAATAAAAAATTAATTTGCAAAAAACCAAAACACTGTATAAATTAACAGTTAATTGACTGGATGGATAAACAGTATGTTAATTGGTTTAGAAGTTAAAAATTTTGCAATCGTAAGTAATTTAAGCACAGAATGGCGCAGCGGTATGACTGCGATCACAGGTGAGACAGGTGCTGGTAAATCTATTGCTATTGATGCCCTATCGCTATGCTTAGGTGAGCGCGCTGAAGCATCAGCAGTTCGCCCAAGCTCTGATAAAGCAGAAGTATGTGCACAATTTGACTTAACAGATCTACCGCTTGCTCAAGCATTTTTAGAGCAACATATGCTAAGCACTTCTGACAACGAGTGCTTATTACGTCGTATTGTTTGTAAAAATGGCCGTAGTAAGAGCTATATTAATGGTAGTGCAGTTACCGCATCACAATTAAAAGAACTTGGTCAATATTTAATATCTATTCATGGACAACATGCCCACCAATATTTATTAAAAGCTGAGCATCAGTTACAGCTTTTAGATGCCTATGCAGGGCATCACCACTTAGTAAACTCAGTAAATAAAAACTATAAACAGTTTGCTAACTTACAAAAAGAATTTAAACACTTAGAACAACAACAGCAGCAACAAGCAGCGCAAAAACAATTGTTAGAGTATCAAGTTGCTGAGCTTGATGAATTTGCATTACAAGAAAATGAGTTTGATTTAATTGAGGCTGAGCATTACAAACTAAGCAATAGCCAAACAATATTAGAATCGTGCCAACGTGAGTTACAACACTTATATGAAAGTGATGAGCAAAACGCTTGCTCATTACTACAGCACAGCGCTCAACAATTTACCGAACTGGCTCAATATGACGAAAGTTTAGCAAGCGTAGCTGCTATGCTTAGCGAAGCC
Source organism: Pseudoalteromonas arctica A 37-1-2 (assembly GCF_000238395.3). Taxonomy (GTDB): domain Bacteria; phylum Pseudomonadota; class Gammaproteobacteria; order Enterobacterales; family Alteromonadaceae; genus Pseudoalteromonas; species Pseudoalteromonas arctica. Next base: position 1,442,414 of record NZ_CP011025.1, on the reverse strand, counting down.
GCTGTACAAGTTGAAGAAGCAAGCCGCGAAGTGCGCAATTACACTGAGCAAGCAGATTTAGACCCGGCACGCTTAGTTGAAGTAGAAAATAGGCTAAGTGGAGCGATGGATTTAGCGCGTAAGCATCATATAAAACCACAGCAGTTAGTTGAGTTTCATCAATCGATTGCTCAAGAACTTGAGTCAATAAGTAATAATAGTAATCGTCTGGAGCAGCTTGAGTCAGAAATAGAAAGCGCGTTACTTAGTTACAAGCAAACTGCTGATGAATTAAGTAAAAGCCGCTGCGAGTATGCTAATACACTTAACACACTAATAAGTGAAAGCATGGCTAATTTATCAATGGAAAACGGTGTTTTTGAAATAGCCTTAACTCAAGAGAGTAATCGTACACCAAACAGCCTAGGCTTTGATAATGTCTCGTTTTTAGTATCAACTAATCCGGGGCAACCACTTCAGCCATTAGCTAAAGTAGCATCAGGTGGTGAGCTTTCTCGTATAAGTCTTGCTATACAGGTAATTATTGCCCAAAAAGTAACAACCCCAACGCTTATTTTTGATGAAGTTGATGTAGGTATTTCTGGCCCAACGGCATCTGCTGTAGGTAAGTTATTACGCCAATTAGGTAAATCAACTCAAGTAATTTGTGTTACTCATTTACCGCAAGTTGCCAGTAGTGCACATCAGCAATTTTTTGTAGCTAAAGAAATAGCACAAGGCGAAACGTTTACTCATATGCTGCCTTTAAATAAAGATGGCCGTATTAATGAAATAGCCCGTTTACTTGGCGGCGATAACATAAGCAAAACAGCTAAAGCAAATGCTAAAGAACTAATAATGGCGCACGCCTAATGTGTTAGTAAATAACGTCTTCAAGGATTAAATAATGCACAGTACTTTAGTTGATTTTTGTATAATTTTAAGTTGGTTGTTATTAGTACTAAGCACCTGTTTAATTATATTTAGTAAATATAAACATACTTGTTTTAAACAACGTTTATTTAAGTTTTTAAATAGCTTTTTAGTTTTTCAACTAATCGTTGTGGCCTATTACTTTACTAGCGAAAAAATAAATGGACTAAGTGATTTAGGTGTTAGTTATTGGGTTTTAATTACAATGCAGATTGCGTGTATTGTAATATGCTACATGAGCTTAAAACGCAGAAAGGCTAAAATAAGGCCATCCCTTGATTCGTTTTCAATGGATTAAAGTAAATAAACATTTAAAAAGAGCACGTTCTGTTTTTACCTTGCTCTTTTGCTTTATAAAGTAGTTCATCAGCATGCTTAATATCTAGGTCAATTGAGCGCTCAGCGTTTGCAGCTGTGATGCCAATACTTAGCGTTATATTTACACTATCTGAAAATAAGCTTACAGCTGAAGCTTTAAGGGCATTATGGATTTTTTCTGCAACGAGCTCACCCTCATCAACGGTTACATTTGGAATCACAATTAAAAACTCCTCACCGCCCCAACGTGAAGCAATCGCATTTTGCGGAATATTATTTTCAAACGTTTTTGCTAAATGGATAAGAGCTTCATCGCCAAAATCATGGCCGAATTGATCATTAATTTTTTTAAAATTATCTACATCAGCTAATAATATTACAAACGGGATATTATTATTTTTAAGCTCATTTTTAAAAGCTATAAGCTTATTCATAGTGAAACGGCGGTTTGGCAGATTAGTGAGTGGATCTATAGTTGCTAAAAATTCATTTTTTTTGCTTAAAGCAATTAATTTACTGCTGTATTTTTCTCTTGAAAATTCGTAATAACCACTCAATGATGCAACAATTATAAAAGCGAGTATGATTCTGACTGGAAACTGCTCAGGATTGTAGTCATATATATTAAATGTATCAGCGCAATAAAAACCGAGAACAATCGCCGATAAAAATAAAACAATATCAAACGTCCCTCGTTTAAGCCCTCGAATTGAATAAGTAACAGGAGACACTATAAATATCCATATAGGCCCTGTACCTTGTGCTCCTCCTGTAAGTACAAGATAAAACATCAGTGCATACAGGTTATATAAAATTACAGTTGCAGACTTCTCTACACCTCTACCTATATTAAACGCCGATAAGTAAACAAACGAAGAAACAACCAAAGTAAATGCTAATAAATAGCTGTTGTTAATAAATGCCAAGCTAGCCATCGAAAACGTTGCTATAAACCCTATTGAGGAAAAGAACCGAACAATGAGCTTCCTTTCTAAATTGTTTGAGTATTCGTACATAATTTCTATTTATTTTATTTGTATATAAAAGCAAACTTATAGATATAAAGTAAGCAAACCGTAAACAGCGTGCAATAATGAACCTACTTTATATTTAAATCAACTATTAAGGTTAGTAATTAACACTGACAATTGTGCACATATTTTTAGCCTCTTGCATTTATCTCAGGTAAGTACATTTTTACGATATTAAATTGCTTGGCACTAATACCATTTACTAAAATTATATAAGTACGCCCTTTTATTCCTGCAATAATCGAACTGACTGGTAGTCAAAAAATAATATAAACCTGCACAGTTAAAAATGGTAATAACTATTCTATGAATTGTGCCAGGACCGAGTCAACAACACATTAATCAATAAAAGTGCCGCTACAAAAAAGTACACGCACTATACCAATCCGCGATATTACTCAATCAATTTCAAGGATTGAACTTGGCGCTAACTGCGTTAAAACTTTCGAAATACGACTGCATGAATACAAAGCAATGTAGAGGTAATTGCCGAGAACACCTAAGTAGCAAAACTTTAGCCCCATTATCGACATAATTTTGTTATCTCAAAATAGATCACTTAATTAACCGAATTGGTATTAGAGTATATAAACGACATAGAAGAAAGAAGTGTCGATAACGTTTATATATATGAAACGAGCCCTGAAAGCCGCTTAGTAGATACCCAAAGAAATCGCATTTGGCTTATAAAGAACAACCCATAATAACAAAGCAGTTTCTTTGAAAGTTACTATATAAGGTTACTACATGAAGTTACTAACAAAAGGTGTTGCTCAAGAAAGCCATACAAGAGATGGTATAAATATAGCACCATTTGTCACTAATTACGTTGACATTACATTTGGATAAAACAAATAAAAAAGCAAGCCACTTGGCTTGCTTTAAATATCGTTATTTTAAAACGAAAAATTAAACTTTTAAGTAATCCATAATACCTTCTGCAGCGTTACGTCCTTCAAAAATAGCAGTTACCACTAAATCTGAACCACGCACAATATCGCCACCAGCAAATATTTTAGGGTTAGTCGTTTGATGTGTAAACTCACTTTGTTCTGGTGCGTTAATACCGCCCCAGTTGTTTATTTCTACATCGTATTTTTCTAACCAATCCATTTTGTGAGGCTGGAAACCAAACGCCATAATAACTTGATCTGCTTCAATAACATGTTCTGAACCAGGTACTTCTTCAGCACGGCTTCTGCCTTTTGCGTCAGGTTCACCTAATTTAGTTTTAACCATTTTAACGCCGGTCACTTTACCTTTATCGTTCAGTACAATGCCTTTAGGCTGAACGTTATACGTAAATATAACGCCTTCTTCTTTCGCATTTTTAACTTCACGTTTAGAGCCTGGCATATTTTCTTTATCACGACGATAAGCACACGTTACTTTTGCAGCATTTTGTCGAATAGACGTACGCACACAGTCCATCGCTGTATCACCACCGCCAAGTACAACTACTTTTTGATTAGCCATATCAATACACGGTTGTTTTGTCTCGTCGTAGCCCATTACACGGTTCGTGTTACCAATCAAAAACGGCAATGCATCGTGAACACCCGATGCATCTTCATTTTCAAGACCTGCACGCATACTCTGATACGTACCAACCCCTAAAAACACAGCGTCGTAATCAGCTAAAATTTGATCAAGTGTAATATCAACACCTACTTCAACATTTAACTTAAATTCTACGCCCATTTCAGTGAAAATTTCACGGCGCTTTTGCATTACTGATTTTTCAAGTTTAAAAGAAGGAATACCAAATGTGAGTAGTCCACCTATTTCTGGGTGACGATCAAACACTACTGGTTTAACGCCATTTCGCACTAAAATATCAGCACACCCTAAACCTGCAGGGCCCGCACCAATAATGGCTACTTTTTTGTCAGTCCATGTTACATAAGACATATCAGGCTTCCAGCCCATTTTAAATGCCTCATCAGTAATGTATTTTTCAATATTACCAATTGTAACAGCACCAAACTCTTCATCGAGCGTACACGAGCCTTCACACAAGCGGTCTTGTGGGCAAACACGCCCACAAACCTCTGGTAAGCTATTTGTACGATGAGAAAGCTCAGCCGCCTCTATAATACGGCCCGTGCGTATTAACTTTAACCATTGTGGAATGTAGTTATGTACTGGACATTTCCACTCACAGTATGGGTTACCACAATCTAAACAACGGTCAGCTTGTGAGTTAACCTGATTCTCTGAAAAGGGTTCGTAAATTTCTACGAAAGATTTTTTACGTGACGAGATTGGTTTTTTGCGTGGGTCTACACGCTGCACGTCTATAAATTGATATACATTTTCGCTCATACTGCCCCCTTATTGCGCCTGAACACGTAGTTCGGCACTACTGCGAGCGCGATGCCCGAGTAAACTTTTTACGTCACTTGATATTGGTTTTACTAATTTGAACATCGGTAAGTACAATTCAAAGTTAGCCAAAATACTTTCTGCTCTGCACGAACCCGTAAGCTCTAAATGCTCAGCAATTAAGCCGCGTAAATGTTCTTGATGCGACGTTAATTCGTCTAGTGTTACTATTTCGACAAGCTCTGGATTAATGCGTTTTTCAAAATCATTTCGCTCATCTAAAATATAAGCAAAACCACCTGTCATACCCGCGCCAAAGTTAACGCCTACATTACCCAGTACACATACAACGCCACCGGTCATGTATTCACAACAGTTGTCACCTACACCTTCAACAACCGCTTGCACACCTGAGTTACGAACTGCAAAACGCTCGCCTGCACAACCTGCAGCAAACAGTTTGCCGCCTGTTGCACCGTATAAACATGTGTTGCCTGCAATTGTGGCTTTGTGACTTTCGAACGACGAGCCAAGTGGTGGACGAATAACTAACTTGCCACCCGCCATGCCTTTACCTACGTAATCGTTTGCATCGCCAACCAGTGTCATTTCAAGGCCACCGGCATTCCACACACCAAATGATTGACCCGCAGTACCGTGTAGCTCAATTGCTACAGGATCTGCCGCCATTCCTTGGTTGCCATATTTATCGGCAATATAGCCAGAAAGCATTGCACCTACAGATCTGTCCGTATTACAAATACGACTTACTAGTGAAATACCGCTTGAAGCATCAATTGCTTCTTGCGCCTTAGCAAGTAGGCTCTCATTAAGTTTTCCTAAATAATGTGAGCTATTAGGCGCACTACAATAAAGTGTTTCACCTGTTGGGTTATTAGGCTGAGCAATTACGGAAGATAAATCAATTTTCTTCTGTTTTGCTGTTTTGCCTTCAATTGCTTCAAGCAAATCTAAACGACCGATTAAATCAGTTAAGTTTACAACACCTAAGCTTGCCATGATTTCACGTGCTTCTTGCGCTATAAATTTAAAGTAGTTCATCGCCATTTCTGGTAAGCCGTGGTAATGTTTTTGACGAAGTGTTTCGTCTTGTGTTGCAACACCGGTCGCACAGTTGTTTAAATGGCAAATTCGTAAGTATTTGCAACCAAGCGCAACCATTGGGCCAGTACCAAAGCCAAAGCTTTCTGCACCTAAAATTGCCGCTTTAATTATATCTAAACCTGTTTTTAAGCCACCATCTGTTTGCAAGCGAATGCGATGACGCAGTCCATTTTCAACAAGGGCTTGCTGCGTTTCAGCAAGTCCTAGCTCCCATGGGCTACCTGCATATTTAACTGAAGTAAGTGGGCTTGCGCCTGTACCGCCATCATAGCCAGAAATAGTAATTAAATCGGCATACGCTTTAGCAACACCTGTCGCAATGGTTCCTACGCCTGGTTCTGAAACCAGTTTTACAGAAATAAGTGCTTTAGGGTTTACTTGTTTCAAATCGAAAATTAGCTGTGCTAAATCTTCAATTGAGTAAATATCGTGATGTGGTGGTGGCGAAATTAATGTAACACCGGGAACAGAATAACGAAGCTTAGCAATATATGGGGTTACTTTTTCACCCGGTAATTGACCGCCTTCGCCTGGTTTTGCACCTTGCGCTACTTTAATTTGAATAACGTCAGCACTGCGTAAGTAATGCGGCGTTACGCCAAATCGACCTGAAGCAACTTGCTTAATACGCGAGTTTTTCTCGGTACCATAACGCAGCTTATCTTCACCGCCTTCACCAGAGTTTGAACAACCACCTAAGCGGTTCATTGCAATTGCTAGAGCCTCATGCGCTTCTGGCGATAATGCACCAATACTCATTGCTGCTGAATCGAAACGCTTGTATAGGTTTTCTGCAGGCTCTACATCATCGATGCTAATGCCTTGCTCTGGAATTTTAAGCGCAAGCATGTCACGTAAAGTGGCAATAGGACGCGTATTAACAAGTTTTGCATATTCACTGTAATCACTATATTCACCAGAACGAACTGCTTTTTGCAGGGTTTGGATTACATCAGGATTATAAGCATGATACTCGCCGCCATGTACGTACTTAAACAAGCCGCCGTGGCTTAATAATTTACGCTTACTTAGAGCGAGTTTGTGTAAGCTTTGCTGATCGTCATCAAAGTCGGTAAAGCATGCGCCCTGTATGCGACTTGCCACACCTTTAAAGCACATTTGTACAATAGCGTCAGATAAACCAACCGCTTCAAACAACATTGAGCAGCGATATGACGCAACCGTACTTATGCCCATTTTAGACATGATTTTGTATAAGCCCTTGTTAATGGCTTTACGGTAAGCAAGAGTTACTTCGCAATACGACTTATTAATAATTTTGCTGTCGCTCATCGCAACTAACGATTCATACGCAAGGTATGGATAAATTGCCGTAGCACCAAAGCCTAATAACACAGCAAACTGATGCGCATCACGCACGCTACCGGTTTCAATGATAATGTTTGATTCACAGCGAAGATTGTTATCAACTAATCGTTTTTGTACCGCACCTACAGCCATAGCTGCTGGAATTGGTAAATTTATTTCATCAAAGTTACGGTCAGTTAAAATAAGCATGATACAACCAGCGGCTGCTTTTTCTTGTGCTTGGTCACAAATACGCGTTACCGCATTTTCTAAACCTTCTTCAACTGTGTAGGTAATATCAATTTTACAGTAGCTGTAATGCGCTTCATCAGCATTTAATAGCTGCTGCATGTCTGCGTACATTAAAATTGGCGTATCAAACTGTAGGCGCTTAGCATGGCCTGTTGTTTCGTTAAATACGTTTTGCTCACTACCAATACATGTCGCAAGTGACATTACATGATTTTCACGCAGTGGATCGATAGGTGGATTTGTTACTTGCGCAAATTTTTGGCGGAAGTAATCATAAAGCGAACGATGCCCTTCACTAAGCACTGCAAATGGCGTGTCATCACCCATTGAGCCGGTTGCTTCTTGGCCGTTTTCACCCATTACACGAATAACACTATCAAGTTCTTCGTTGGTATAACCAAACATTTTTTGATATTTAGCTAGCGTTTCGTCATCAAATGAGCGATTACCCGCGTCTTGTTCAGTAAGCTCTTCAAATGGAACTAAACGTTTAACGTTCTCTTCAAGCCATGACTTGTAAGGATGGCGAGACTTTAAATCTTGATCGATTTCATCTGAGTGCCAAATTTTGCCAAGCTTAGTATCAATAACTAATAATTCACCTGGACCAACACGGCCTTTTTCAACTACTTCATCGGCAGTGTAATCCCAAATACCCACTTCTGATGCAAGCGTAATAAAGCCATCTTGTGTAATTACATAGCGCGCTGGGCGAAGTCCATTACGGTCAAGGTTACAAGCCGCAAAACGACCATCCGACATAACAATACCTGCCGGGCCATCCCATGGTTCCATATGCATAGAGTTAAAGTCGTAAAATGCACGTAAATCGTCGTCCATTGCACGGTTTTTCTGCCATGCAGGTGGTACGAGCATACGCATAGCGCGGAATAAATCCATGCCACCAGCTAAAAATAGCTCAAGCATATTATCTAGGCTTGATGAGTCAGAGCCGGTTTCGTTTACAAACGGCGCTGCGCTTTGTAAATCAGGAATAAGCGGTGACGCAAACTTATATGAACGTGCGCGTGCCCACTGGCGGTTACCTTCAATAGTATTAATTTCACCATTGTGTGCTAAATAGCGGAAAGGTTGAGCTAAAGGCCAACGCGGCTGAGTATTAGTAGAAAAGCGCTGATGGAAAACACAAATCGCACTCGTCATACGAATATCAGCTAAATCTAGGTAAAAATTTGGTAAATCTGCAGGCATCATTAAGCCTTTATAGATAGTTACCAAACCAGATAGACTTGCGATATAGAAAGCTTCGTCATCAACAATGCGCTTTTCAGCGCGGCGGCGTGCTACATATAAGCGACGCTCTAAGTCTTTAGAACGCCAACCTTCTGGCGCGCTAACAAAAATTTGTTCAAAACCTGGTAATTGCTGTACAGCAATAGGACCCAACATAGATGGGTCAGTTGGCACAACGCGCCAACCTAAAATATTTAACGTTTCTTTTTCTAATTCTTCGCTAAGTATTTGTTTTGCAGCTTGCGCTAAAACAGGGTCTGAATTTAAAAATATCATACCCACTGCGTAGTTTTTGCCTAAGTGCCAGTTATGTTCACTAGCAATAGCACGGAAAAAGCTATCTGGTTTTTGTAATAATAAACCACAGCCATCACCTGTTTTACCATCGGCAGATATACCACCACGGTGCTGCATGCGATCAAGCCCCGTAATAGCAGTACGAATAAGCCTATGACTAGCTTGACCATTAACTTGGGCTATTAAGCCAAAGCCACAATTTTCTTTTTCTAACTTTGAGTCGTATAACATAGACCCCTCCCCTTGCTGCACTGTTAGCGTGGATGAACTGCTCGACGATTTGCTAACAGACGGACAAAACTAGCCTCTATCTTAAATAGAGTCAATAGCACTTTGAATACATATTCACATTCTTGAATATTTCTCACTTCATAGCAAGATTTCTTTTTATCATTATTTTTAACATTTAGCGTTATTTTAACCACTATTTTTTCATGACACTGGTGTCAAGTTTAACATATTGTAAAAAACACGAGCCTCCAGCGTGCCAGCTTACGTAAACGTAAAGGCAACCGAAAGTGAATAAGTATTCAGCGCTAGAGAGGCTATTCAGTTAACATTTAGATAGTTTTATGCCATTTCATTACTTTAATGGCTTAACATCCCCGATTATTGCTGCTCATTAGTATAGTTATGAAAGTTCATGTCATTTTTTGTACGTTAATAGTGAATTTTTATTTAAAACTATGTCCGATGCGGACACATAAACTGTCCGCGTACATAAATTTCAATAACAAAAAAATAAAATCACTTAAATATCAATAAGATAATAGTTGGCATATTAATCGTATAGCTTTATATATAATCGCTAATTGGAATTACTATGTTTACTCTAAGCTTATTTTTACTCTCTCCTATTGCCGCTATTTGCACAGCAGCTTTATTACTGCTGTGCGAAAAATACATAAAAGCAATTTAGGGGAAATTAAATGATTAAAGATACCAGCGCACAAGACGTACAAGTAAAGGCACCTATAAGCTATAAAAAATACGCGATAATCACTGCGATTGTTTTCATTGTGGTCTCTACAATTGCTTATATTTTTTTAACGAGCCATAGCGCTAAAAGCTCTATTAGCCGCTCAAAAGTACAGATTGCAAAAGTACATGTTAAAGCGCTCATTCGAGACATTGCCGCCAGTGGTAAAATTGTTGCTGCTAATGCTCCTAAAATCTACAGTCCAGAACGGGGGTTTATAGATTTAAAAGTAAAGGCCGGCGATACAGTAAAGCAAGGCAACACACTTGCCCTGCTGCAAAGCCCTGAGTTAACTAATGAATTAAAGCAACAGGAGTCTGTACTTAAAAGACTTGAAGGCGAACAGCAAAGGCAGCATTTGCAAGCAAGACGCCAAACACTCACCTTAAATAAAACACTCGATATGGCACAAGTCGAGCTTAACGCCGCTGAGCGCGAAAATCGTCGCGCACAATTATCAATACAAAAGCACTTAATTAGCCAAATTGATCTAGAAAAAGCAGTTGATGATTTATCCCGAGCTAAGCTCTCCTATAAGCATGCGCAGCAAGAGGTATTGCTTGCCAAAGACACGCTCGCTTTTGAACTACAAGCTGCTAAAAGTGATGTGACCCGCCAACAACTTATTGTTGATGACTTAATCCGAAAAGTAAGCAACCTATCTATTAAGGCTACCGTTACAGGGATCGTGGGTAACCTATTAGTGCAACAAAAAGCCGCAGTGACGCAAAGCCAACCTCTTATGACTCTCGTCGACTTAAGTAATTTTGAAGCCGAACTCCAAGTTCCTGAAAGTTACGCAAACGAATTAGGGCTCGGTATGGAAGTAGAGCTTAAGTTAGGCAATGAAACAGTGATGGGGAATTTATCCGCCATATCACCAGAAGTTAATAATCGTGAAGTAACAGCACGCGTCCGGTTTAAAGGTGTTACTAACAACATTCGTCAGAACCAACGCTTAACTGCACGTATTTTACTCGACAACCGAGAGGGTGTAATGCAAGTAAAGCGTGGTGCATTTATGCAGCAAGGCGGAGTTATAGCTTATAAAGTCGATGGCAACATCGCAAAGCGTATACCTATTACAATAGGCGCCACCAGCATTAATGCGGTTGAGCTTTTAAGTGGACTAAAAGAAAACGATGAAATTATTATTTCAAGCTACAGCGACTTTAAGCAAGCCAACACGATTTTATTAAATTAAACAGACGTTCTCAACCAACGCTAAAAATAATTAGGAACAACCATGTTACAAATGAACAATGTAAGTAAAGTATACCAAACAGAAATGGTACAAACCCATGCGCTTCGAGATTTTAATCTGCAAGTAAACGAAGGCGAATTTATTGCTGTTACTGGTCCTAGCGGCTCAGGAAAAACAACCTTTTTAAATATTGCAGGTATGCTCGAGCCTTTTAACGAAGGTGAATACCTGTTGGATGGCGTTAATGTTGGCAGCCTAAACGATAACCAACGTGCTGATTTACGTAATCAAAAGATTGGCTTTATATTCCAAGGCTTTAATTTGATCCCCGATTTAAATTTATATGAAAACATAGAAGTTCCTCTTCGCTACAGAGGGATTAAAGCAAATGAGCGAAAACGTCGAATTGAGCAATGCCTTGAACAAGTTGGTTTAGCATCTCGCGCTAAACACTTACCTCAACAACTCTCCGGTGGCCAGCAACAACGTGTGGCAATAGCCCGTGCGCTTGCTGGTGAACCTCGTTTTTTACTTGCCGATGAGCCAACAGGTAACCTTGACAGCTTAATGGCTCGCCAAGTTATGGAGTTACTTGAACAAATCAATCGCGACGGTGCCACTATTGTAATGGTAACGCATGATAGCGAATTAGCCCGCCGTGCTCCGCGTAATATTCAAGTAGTTGATGGACAACTTGCCGACTTTACGCTTTATCAGGGCGCGCAAACTATAAAAACAGCATCGGGGGTTTAACTAATGTTTATTCATTATTTAGATTTAAGTTGGCGCAGCTTCAAGCGCACCCCACTGGTTAGCTTTTTAATGGTACTTGCCATTGCGATAGGTATAGGCATAACAATGACCAGCCTTAGTGTTTATCACATGATGTCGGCCGATCCTATCCCAGAAAAAAGCAGCCAACTTTACAGTGTGCAATTACAAACAATGGACGATGGTAGTACGTGGTGGACAGAAGATAACATGCCACTGCAACTGACCTATCAAGATGCTGAGAACTTATTAAACGCACCCACGTCAGAGAAAAAAGTGGCTATGATGCGTACCGGCTTTTCAGTTTATCTGGACTCCGACAAAATAAAACCTTTTATAGGTAATGCTCGCATGACAACGCCTGACTTTTTTAGCATGTTTAATTTGTCATTTCTATACGGAGGGGCTTGGAGCAAAGAGCAAGAAAACTCAGCCGCACCTGTGGTTGTTATTACCCAAGAGATAAACGATAAACTATTTGCAGGACAAAACTCCGTCGGAGAACTGATTTACTTAGATGATGCAAGCTATCAAGTAGTTGGTGTTATTAACCATTGGCCTCTCAATATTAAATATTATGATTTAAATAACGGTGCATTTAATCAAGTAGAAGAGTTATTTATGCCCTTTAGCTTAATAAAGGCAAAAGAGCTCGTAAGTTGGGGCAATAGCAATGGATGGAAACACGAAAACACACCAACCTTTGCAGATAAACTGCAATCTGAGCAAGTATGGATCCAGTTTTGGGCAGAGCTAAATACGCTTGAACAAAAACAAGCCTATCAAAATTACTTATTAGCCTATATGCAAGAACAACAAAAACGTGGTCGATTTAATCGTAAAGAACTTGAGTATAAACTTCGCGATGTAAACCAATGGATGCAATACAACAACGTCGTCACCGAAGACAATAAAATTTTAGTGGGCCTGAGCTTTATGTTCTTAGGTGTCTGCTTAGCCAATATTTTAGGTTTACTTTTAGCTAAGTTTTTACGCAGAGCGCCAGAAGTAGGTGTAAGGCGCGCATTAGGTGCTAGTAAAAGGCAAATATTTTTACAGCACTTAGTTGAGGTCGCCATGCTTGGCTTTATAGGTGGCATGCTAGGAATTGTACTAGCACAACTTGGCTTAATGGGCGTAGGGCAAAGCTACGACTACTATGAAAACTTAGCGACAATGGATTTAACCATGCTATTGAGCGCTCCATTGATTGCAATTACAACCTGCATTTTGGCTGGTTTGTACCCAGCTTGGCTAGTGTGCAAAACCAACCCTGCCATTTATCTTAAGAGCCAATAAGGAATTTAACAATGTTAGAAATAAAACCTATATTCAACGCCTTATGCCGCTCAAAGGTGGGCGCTGTATTACTGCTAATTCAAATTGCAATCACAACGGCAATAGTCAGTAATGCTGCATTTATCACTCAAGACAGAATTAGCTATTTAAACCAAGAAACGGGCTACCCTGAACAAGATATATTTAAGTTTAATGTAATGACCTTTGGTACTGATATTAACTTAAGTCAGCAGTTTGAGCTTGATGAAAGCATGCTTAGAAAAATGCCAGGCGTGGTCGATGCCGCATTAAGCAGTAGTATTCCGCTATCAGGGAGTGGCAGCGCTTCGAGCTTTAATTTAAAACCTGCTCCACAAGAAGGCCTAAGTGTCAGGACCGCTTATTTTTTTATAGATGACCACGCAATTAATACCTACGGCGTTAACTTAATTGCTGGGCGAAACTTTACCGAAGATGAAGTGCTCGTTACAAACGAAATTACACAAAAGCGCACCAACGTCACTATAGTCACTAAAGCCTTACTTGATGAGCTCTACCCTGATGGAGATGGTTTAGGGAAAATAGTTTATTTTGGCGACCTACCACTTAAAATTATTGGCGTGATCGGAAAAATGAAAGGCCCGTGGCTCAAAGACAGTAAACCCGATAATCTTGCGTTTATTCCTTATATTAAAGCAGCAAGTTATGCACAAGTTGCCGTTCGTACAGAGCCTGGTCAGCGAGCAGCTGTAATGAAAGAAATAGAAAATGCTATGCTCGAAAATTACAGCAAACGCGTTATTAACAACATTAAAGGACTTGATGAATTAAAAAATGAGTATACCGCTCAAGATCGCCTCATGATGCGCATGCTCATAGTATTAATCACTATTTTAGTGCTTATAACCGCTCTCGGTATTTTTGGCTTAACCTTATTTAATATTAGCAAACGTACTAAGCAAATTGGTACACGCAGAGCACTTGGCGCAAGAAAGTCAGCTATTGTTAGCTACTTTTTAGTAGAAAATGCATTAATTTGTAGCCTAGGTTTAGCCTTAGGTGTAGTAACAGCAATACTGCTTGGGAAAATGTTAATGCAGTATTTTTCTGTAGCTGCACTACCGCCAAGTTATATAGCCGTTACTGCCATTGCCGTATTTTTAATGAGCTTACTTGCGGTATTAGCGCCGGCTAAACGCGCTGCTAATATTTCGCCCAGTATCGCAACTCGCACTATTTAATAATATGTAAATCACTATGCTACACTGCTTAGTAAGGCAGTGTAGCCATTAAAAAATTATAAAAAAAACCTATGACTCATAAAATACTCATTGTTGATGATAACCAAGCAGTACTCGACGCACTTTCGTTATTGCTCGAAATCCACGACTTTTCGGTAGTCACTGCAACAAACCCGTTTGATGCTCTGCAAATAGTTCGCTATCAGCGAATTGAGCTTGTAATTCAAGACATGAACTTTACCAGCGACACCACCTCTGGCGAAGAAGGTAAAACGTTGTTTTATGAACTACGAGAAATAAACCCACACCTCCCTATTATACTTATTACAGCCTGGACCGAACTTGCCACCGCCATTGAGCTTGTAAAAGCAGGTGCTGCCGATTACTTACCAAAACCCTGGGATGATGCAAAACTACTAGTTTGTATCAGTAATTTAATAGAGCTAGGCAGTGCTAAAAAAATAGTGGCGACACATAATCGCCATCAACAAGAGCGTGAAGGTACATTTAAAAGCGCAGACCTTGCCGGGCTAATATTTAAAAGCACGGCTATGGAACGACTGGTCACTATGGCGCTACAAGTAGCTAAATCTGATATATCTGCATTAATTACAGGCCCTAATGGGAGTGGTAAAGAGTGCATTGCGCATATCATTCAAAAAAACTCCCCACTTGTATCGCAACCTTTTATTAAGGTAAACGCAGGCGCACTACCACAAGAACTTATAGAAGCCGAACTTTTTGGCGCTGAAGCTGGCGCATACACGGGGATAACTAAACAACGTATTGGTCGCTTTGAAGCAGCTGATGGCGGTACGTTATTTTTAGATGAAATTGGTAATTTACCACTTTCAGGACAAATAAAATTACTACGCGTAGTACAAACCGGCGAGTTTGAACGTTTAGGCTCAACACAAACACAAAAAGTAAATGTGCGAGTAATATCGGCTACTAACGAAAACTTACTACAAGCAATTGAACAAGGTCGATTTAGGGAAGACTTATATTATCGCCTTAATGTAATTGAACTCAATGTGCCTGCCCTTAGCGAAAGGCAAGATGATGTTTTAGCACTCATTAGCCACTTCTTACCTCACCGAGAGCTGACTATAAACACAGAGCAAGCACTTCAATATTATAAATGGCCAGGTAACGTTCGAGAGCTAGAAAATGCTTGTAAACGTGTAGCGGTACTAAAACCAACAGGTGCGCTTACAGTCGATGACTTTGCACTTTCGTCATCGGTTACTGCTCAACAAGAAGCAAAAGCAGAACCGACCAAACAGGAAATAGAACACGCAATGCGCGCTCATCAAGGTGTTATAGCCAAAGTGGCCCGTGAATTTGGTTTAAGCCGACAAGCTCTTTATCGTCGATTACAAAAAATGGGTATTGATTATTAATGCCAAACATTATTAGCCACTTTACCCTAAGCCAAAAGGTTGTGTTAATTTGCGCACTTTGTAGCGCGCTGCCTGTTTTTATTATTGCCGCACTTAGTGGTTTTGATATGTACTACACTCTGTTTTTAATATTACTAACGCTTGCATTTAGCACCTTGCTTTCAAGAGCTCTCACCAAACCAATAAAGCTTGGCATGCAATCGCTCGAAACCGGGTTGCTTAATTTTAAAGATGGTGAGCTCTCCAGCTTACTAGCGTATAAAAGTAATGATGAACTTGGAAAACTATGCCGACTTTATAATCAAACCGCTAAACAGCTTCGCCAAGAAAAACAATGGATTTACCAGCGCGAGTTAATGCTTGATAAAGTATTGCAAAGCTCGCCGCAAGCGTTATTACTGGTCAATGATAATAATACGGTGGTATTTAGTAATTTAATTAGCCGTAGTTTATTTAATAGCGCAACCCGCCTTGAAGGTATGCAGCTAAGTAAATTGCTCGAAAATTCGCCCCTGCAATTAATAGCAGCTATAGAGCACGGTGTTGATGGCCTCTTTAATATAGAAATAGAGAATCAAGACTCGCAAACTTGGCATTTAGCCACCGGGGAGTTTTTACTCAATAACCAAAAGCATCATTTATATATATTTAAACAATTAACCCGTGAGCTTAGTCGCCAAGAAGTTGCCGTGTGGAAAAAGGTAATACGCATTATCAGCCACGAATTGAATAATTCACTCGGCCCTATGTCGTCCATGTTACACAGCGCACAATTGCTCGCAAATAAAGTTGATGAGCCCCGCCTTGCCCGTGTATTTGCAACTATTGATGAGCGAATTAGTCATTTAACTGAATTTGTACAAGGCTATGGTAAGTTTGCTAAATTACCTCAGCCACAAAAAACACGGATTAACTGGCAAAACACACTCAATAATTTAAAAAATCACTGGCAATTTAGCTACGAAATAAAAAATTCACACAATGAATTACAAGCTGATCAAGCCCAACTCGAGCAGCTGCTCATAAACCTATTAAAAAATTCACACGAGTCAGGCTCCAACGCCAATGAAATACATATTCAGGTCGAATTTGTACCCCAAGCTTGTGTTATAAATGTGAGCGACTGCGGCAAAGGAATGAGCGAGCAAGTAATGGCAAATGCTTTAGTGCCCTTTTATTCTACAAAAAGTACGGGGAGTGGTTTAGGGCTAGCCTTATGCAGAGAAATAGCAGAAGCGCACCAGGGGCATATAAGTTTACACAACAAAATAGAGGGCGGCTTAAACGTACAAGTGAGCCTTCCTTATTCGTAAATTCACAAAAATTAAAAACAACAAAGCCACTTAAAAAGTGGCTTTGTGTTTAAAGAGCTTAATAACCTGATAGCAGGTTGAGTAATAAATTACTCTGCGTCAGCTTCTTTATATTTAGCAGCAGTTTCTGTAATTAACGGCTGTAATTCACCGCGTTGAAACATTTCGATAATAATGTCACAACCACCAACTAATTCGCCATCTACCCAAAGTTGTGGGAATGTTGGCCAATTTGCGTATGCTGGAAGCTCAGCACGAATGTCTGGATTAAGTAAAATATCAACGTATGCAAATGGTTCACCACATGACATTAACGCTTGCGATGCTTGTGAAGAAAAACCACAATTTGGTAATTTTGGTGACCCTTTCATGAAAAGGATTATTGGGTTTTCTGAAATTTGCTGTTTAATTTTATCAATGGTTTCCATCTACAACCTCAAAGTAACGATAGCTAAATATATTTAGGTCTTGAAAATAACTCATCGTGACCACAAATATATAACTTAAAATGGGCAAATAAAGCCGCAATTGAAATAGTCTTTCGCAATAGCATTGCTGTTTGCTTAAACTTGAGTAAAATACTCAACAATTATAGTAACACTATATTACCGCTTGGTATAGGTAACTGCTCTGTTTCAACAGGCATTACGTATTACCAAATGGACTATCAACCAAAGAAGATGGAGATAAAAAAATGGCATTTGAACTACCGTCACTACCATATGCAATCGACGCACTTGAGCCACATATTTCAAAAGAAACACTAGAGTTTCACCATGGCAAACACCACAACACTTACGTGGTTAAGCTTAATGGTTTAATCCCTGGTACTGAGTTTGAAAACAAATCTCTAGAAGAGATCGTATGTTCATCAGAAGGCGGCGTATTTAACAACGCAGCACAAATCTGGAACCATACTTTTTACTGGAACAGCTTATCTCCAAACGGCGGCGGCGAGCCTACTGGCGCAGTTGCTGATGCAATCAACGCTAAATGGGGTTCTTTTGATGCGTTTAAAGATGCATTAAATGACAAAGCAGTAAATAACTTTGGTTCAAGCTGGACGTGGTTAGTTAAGCTTGCTGATGGTTCACTAGACATCGTTAATACATCTAACGCTGCTACACCATTAACTGATGATGGCGTTACTCCAATCCTTACAGTGGATTTATGGGAACACGCTTACTACATTGATTACCGTAACGTTCGTCCAGATTACCTTAAAGGTTTTTGGTCGCTTGTTAACTGGGAATTCGCGAACGCTAACTTCGCTTAATTAGCCTTTAAACGCTAATGTAAAAAAGACGCTTAGGCGTCTTTTTTTGTTTGTTGTTTATCACACCTAAGCGCCTCATCATTTAATAAAACGCTTTTAGTAACATGATCTTTTTTCACTTAAATTTTTAATTTTATTGCACAAAAATACACATTCGTGACTAGACTTTAAAAGGTAAGCACCTTTTTACAGCGGGTTTCGGAGGTTATTATGACGATTTTTGAGCATTACCAAGCACGATACGAAGCGGCACAGGAAGAAGAATACAGTATCGCTGAATTTCTTGAGATTTGTAAAACCGATAAGTCTGCCTACGCCAGCGCACCAGAACGCCTACTCATGGCAATTGGCGAACCAAACATGGTAGATACCGCAACGGATGCACGACTAAGCCGGTTATTTTCTAATAGAGTCGTTGCGCGCTACCCTGCCTTTGCTGATTTTTATGGTATGGAAGACGCCATTGAGCAAATAGTCTCTTATTTAAAACACGCCGCCCAGGGGCTTGAAGAATGCAAACAAGTGCTTTATTTACTTGGACCTGTTGGTGGGGGTAAATCATCCATTGCTGAAAAACTAAAATATTTAATGCAACAAGTGCCTATTTATTCAATTAAAGGCTCTCCGGTAAACGACCATCCCCTTGCATTATTTGACCCAATAGAGGACGCCGACGTACTAAAGCAAGAATACGGTATTAAACCGCGCTACTTAAAAACCATTATGTCGCCTTGGGCTGGAAAACGCTTAAAAGAATTCAATGGCGATATTAGCCAGTTTAGAGTGGTTAAACGCTACCCTTCTATTTTAAACCAAATAGGTATTGCCAAAACCGAACCAGGAGATGAAAACAACCAAGATATTTCGGCGCTAGTGGGTAAGGTCGATATTCGCCAGCTTGAGCACTTTGCCCAAAACGATCCTGATGCATACGCCTACTCGGGCTCTTTATGTTTAGCTAACCAAGGGCTGATGGAATTTGTAGAAATGTTTAAAGCGCCTATTAAAGTGCTGCATCCTTTACTTACTGCAACCCAAGAGGGTAATTACAACGGCACAGAAGGCATTAGTGCCCTGCCCTTTAATGGCATGATCCTCGCTCACTCTAATGAATCTGAGTGGCAAACTTTTAAAAACAATAAAAACAACGAAGCATTTTTAGACCGTGTTTATATTGTAAAAGTACCTTACTGCTTACGTGTCACTGAAGAAATTAAAATTTACGACAAATTACTTGAGCACAGCGAG
The DNA here is from genome assembly GCF_000238395.3 of Pseudoalteromonas arctica A 37-1-2. Taxonomy (GTDB): domain Bacteria; phylum Pseudomonadota; class Gammaproteobacteria; order Enterobacterales; family Alteromonadaceae; genus Pseudoalteromonas; species Pseudoalteromonas arctica. Next base: position 1,422,879 of record NZ_CP011025.1, on the reverse strand, counting down.
CTATACAACGCGCCATGCGCACCAGGTACACTTAAAACATTGGCGCAATTTACGACGCTATCACGTTTAAAAGAGCCAGAAAATTCAAGTATCTATTCTAAAATGCGGGTATACGATGGCGAGACCCTAAAAGATACCGACCCTAAAGCAAAATCGTATCAAGAGTATCGTGATTACGCAGGTGTTGATGAAGGCATGACGGGGCTCTCTACTCGCTTTGCGTTTAAAATTTTATCTCGTGTGTTTAACTTTGATACCACTGAGGTTGCCGCAAATCCGGTGCACTTGTTCTATGTACTTGAGCAACAAATAGAGCGCGAACAATTTTCAAGCGAAATAGAAGAGCGTTATTTAAGCTTTTTAAAAGGCTATTTAATTCCGCAATATGTAGAATTTATAGGTAAAGAACTGCAAACCGCCTATTTAGAATCGTATTCAGAATACGGACAAAACATTTTTGACCGTTATGTTATTTATGCAGACTTTTGGATACAAGACCAAGAATATCGCGACCCTGATACAGGACAACTATTTGACCGCGAGGCACTTAATGCCGAACTTGAAAAAATAGAAAAGCCAGCAGGTATTTCTAACCCTAAAGATTTCCGTAATGAAATAGTGAACTTTGTATTGCGTGCCCGTGCGCATAACAACGGTAAAAACCCACTATGGACAAGCTACGAAAAACTACGCACGGTAATTGAGAAAAAAATGTTCTCTAATACCGAAGATTTACTTCCTGTTATTTCGTTTAATACTAAAACGTCTGCAGAGGATCAGCAAAAGCACGAAGACTTTGTGAACCGTATGGTCGAAAAAGGCTATACACAAAAACAAGTTCGCTTGCTTTCTGAGTGGTATTTACGGGTTAGAAAATCGCAATAACCTTCATAGTCGTAGTATATAGGAGGTCAATATGGCGCATTTTATAGATAGGCGTTTAAACGGAAAAAATAAAAGTACGCTTAATCGCCAGCGCTTTATTAGGCGCTATAAAAAACAAATTAAAGAAGCAGTTTCAGATGCGATTAACAAACGCAGCGTTACAGATTCAAGCTCTGGTGAGAGTATTTCTATTCCACAACGCGATATCAGCGAACCCACGTTTCATCAAGGGCAAGGTGGGAATAGAGAACAAATTCACCCTGGTAACGATCAGTTTTCTACAGGTGATAAAATTGAACGCCCTAAAGGTGGACAAGGCGCGGGGGCGGGAGAAGGTGATGCCAGCGATTCGGGCGAAGGGCAAGATGAATTTGTATTTTCGATATCAAAAGATGAATACCTTGATTTACTGTTTGAAGATTTAGAACTTCCTAACTTACAAGAGAACCAGCTTGATAAGTTAGTGCAAATGAAAACCCATCGCGCAGGGTTTTGTAGTGATGGTATGCCTAGTAATATTGATATTGTCCGCTCATTACAAGGCTCGCTTGCACGCCGCGTGGCAATGAGTGCAGGTAAAAAACGCCGACTAGTCGAGCTTGAAAAACAACTTGATGCGTTGCTTGATGAGCAACATAGCGATAAAGCGGCAATTGCTTTATTACAAAAAGAAATTGCAGCATTAAAAGTACAAATTAAATCGGTCCCGTTTATTGATAACTACGATTTACGTTTTCGTAATTACGAAAAGCGCCCTCATCCCACCAGCAAAGCGGTGATGTTTTGTATTATGGATGTGTCAGGCTCAATGGATCAGCCAACAAAAGATATGGCAAAGCGTTTTTATATTTTGCTCTATCAATTTTTAACGCGCAGTTATAAAGACATAGAAGTTGTTTATATACGTCACCACACACAGGCAAAAGAAGTAGACGAGCAAGAGTTTTTTTACTCTCAAGAAACTGGCGGCACTATTGTTTCGAGCGCACTTAAATTAATGAACGAAATAATAAAAGAGCGTTATCACGCAAACGAGTGGAATGTATACGCCGCACAAGCCTCTGATGGCGATAATTGGGCGGACGACACCCCGCAGTGTGGTGAAATTTTGCGTAATAAGCTTTTAAACGCAGTTCGTTATTTTGCCTATATTGAAATAACCACTCGTGCTCATCAAAGCCTATGGCGCGAATATGAATCAATAACACACAGCCATAGTAATTTCGCCATACAACATATTCAAAGCGTTGAAGATATTTACCCAATTTTTAGGGAGCTATTTAAAAAAGGTCGTCAACAGCAAAACTCTGCATAGCCAAAAGCGAGGTAGCATTATGAATGATAAACGATTGAGTGATGGCCCAGATTGGACCTTTGATTTATTAGATGAGTATCAAGGTGAAATTGCCCGTGTTGCAGCTCACTACAGGTTAGACACCTACCCTAATCAAATTGAAGTGATAACCGCAGAGCAAATGATGGATGCTTATTCAAGCGTTGGTATGCCTATTGGCTACAGTCATTGGTCGTACGGTAAAAAGTTCATTCAAACAGAGCAAAATTATAAGCGCGGACAAATGGGTCTCGCTTACGAAATAGTGATAAATTCGGACCCTTGTATTGCGTACTTAATGGAAGAAAACACCCTACCTATGCAAGCGCTTGTAATGGCACATGCATGTTACGGACATAACTCATTTTTTAAAGGTAATTACTTATTTAAAACCTGGACCGATGCTGGCTCAATTATTGATTACTTGGTATTTGCTAAAAACTACATAAGCCGCTGTGAAGAAAAGCATGGTATTACACAAGTAGAAGCCCTTCTCGACTCATGTCATGCATTAATGAATTACGGAGTCGATCGCTACAAACGTCCACAACAAATATCGTTATTTGAAGAACAAAAACGTCAACAAGAGCGTGAAGACTACCTTCAATCGCAAGTAAATGAATTATGGCGGACTATTCCTGAGCAACAGCAAGAAACCAAAAAGAAAGTACGCCATTTTCCTTCTGAGCCCCAAGAAAATATTTTGTATTTTATTGAAAAAAATGCCCCATTACTCGATTCTTGGCAACGTGAAGTGATACGTATTGTTCGTAAAATTTCGCAATACTTTTACCCACAAAAACAAACTCAGGTAATGAACGAAGGTTGGGCAACTTTTTGGCATTACACCATCCTTAATCACTTATATGATGAGGGAAAACTCACCGACTCTTTCATGTTAGAATTTTTACAAAGCCATACCAACGTCGTTTATCAGCCACCTTATAACAGCAAGTATTATTCAGGCATTAACCCATATGCTTTAGGCTTTAATATGATGGTTGATATTCGCAGAATATGTGAGCACCCAACTGAAGAAGATAAACGCTGGTTTCCTGAATATGCAGGCAGTAATTGGCTAGATACACTGCATTTTGCAATGGAAAACTTTAAAGATGAGAGTTTTATTAGCCAGTTTTTATCGCCTAAATTAATTCGTGATTTTAAATTATTTACTATTATTGACCATACTAATAATCCCCATTTAGAAATTGGCGCAATACATAACGACAACGGCTATAAAGCTGTAAGAGAAGCGCTCTCAGCGCAGTACAACTTGAGTAATCATGAACCCAACATTCAAGTATATGACGTTGATATTAGAGGTGACCGTTCACTAACCCTACGCTACGTACCTCATAACAACATTCCTTTAGCAAACTCGCACGAGGAAGTACTTAAGCATCTTTACAGATTATGGGGCTTTAAAGTAAAACTAGAGCAAGAGTCAAAGTGTGGTGAGGCTTCTATAATTGGCCAATGCCCAGTCGATGACTCTCGTCATACAACACAATAGTAAGGAACAATAAAGCTTTTAATATTGATTGGTTTTCATACTGATTGGATTACCTTAGCAGAATATACAAACGTAGTATTATTTAATCTTAAATTCTAGATATAAAAACTGACGCTTAAGCGTCAGTTTTTATATCTGTATAGGCTGTTACTCTGTTTCGGCCTGTATTTTTTGAGTGATATAACGCTTTATCGGCAGCTTCTATCCAACGCTCATGATTTTTAAAATCATTACTATTGCCAGCAAAGCCGATGCTCACCGTCATTTTTATTTCAAAATGTTTATACTTAACTGGATTTGACTCTATATGTACTCTTAAACGTTCAGCAAATATAGTCGCCCCCTCTTTATCTGTATCAAGTAAAGTTACTACAAACTCTTCACCACCGTAACGGCCAGCTATATCTGTTTCACGCAGTGTAGTACGTAATAAGTTTGATAGATGACGGAGCGCTTCATCGCCGCAACTATGCCCGTATTCATCATTTATTTTTTTAAAGTGATCAATATCAAACATTAATAATGTACTACAGCCACCACTTCGCTTAACTCTTAAAAACTCTTGGCGTAGCGTACCTTCCCAATGTCCACGATTTGCAAGCTGCGTTAAACTATCTGTTTGACTAACTTGTTCTAATTTTTTGTTTAACTCTTCAAGCTCTTTTTTATTTACCGCAACATCGGTCACATCGTACAAAATAATACAAATATGGCTCACTTCTCCTACTGTATTAGTAAGTGGAATAAAGGTCGCATTTTGGTACATGTAATCAGCTTTACCGGTAATCGGTCTATAATTTTTAAACCTGAAAATATAAGGCTGTTGCTCCCAAATAGTAAAAGAGCGGTTTTTTAAAACAAAAACCGACTCTGATTTACTTCTAAACCATTTTTCGTCTATTGCTGGAAATAAGTCAAATAGGTCTTTATCTTTTACTGCGCTTGGTAGAAGCCCTGAATGGTTTTCCATAAAGCCATTCCATACACACACCTTGTAGTCTCTATTAAGTACCACAAGACCTACATCTACGGTATTAAACATATCCATAAACCAATGGATCTCATTCATTTCTAAATCAGCAGCCATAACTTAATCTTCTAATAGGTAAGCAACTTTATACTTCAAAGTTTTAAGTGAATCTTCAGTAAATAACAACATGAGATCGCAATTTATATCATGGTTTTCAATACCGTAACTAATCTCTATAGCAAGCGTGCGCTGCCAACGTGACTTATTTGATTTAACTAACTCAGACACGTCTCTGTGCTGACCAAGTACTATGGGGTGTCCTTGGCTAAATGACATATCAAGCTGCTTTGAAAGACCCGTTAAAATAGCACCTATCAAAATATTACTAATATCCATAAGCAGTTCAAGTTCAACTTTGTCGTTTAACTCGCCGTCATAATTCATCAATGAAGCTATTTCTTTAAAGCTTGAATCATTTAAAAGTAATAGTGCTTCACCAGAAATACCACCGCCAATAAAGCCTTGGCACACACCCGATGTAGCAGCGTTATTATCAATAGAGCGTAGCGCCATATCGAGTTCGTTAACTTCTAAAATATTTACATTCGGAATTGGAAGCTTTACAAACACATTAAGCAGGCGCGCAAGCAAATCCCCAGCCTGCCCCATAGCAACGTTAGTGAGTTCTTGGTATATATCACGTACATCAGGGTCAACTTGCTCTCCTAGTGAATGAGAGAGACGTTCACGCATGGCTTTGTCTTTAATTCCATGGTGTTCAATTATGCTGGCTAGTTTTTCGGGGGAACATGGTTTTTGAATAAAATCGATAGCACCCAGTTCAAGCACTCTTTGGTGTGCACTTGGTTGAATGTCACCAGAGACAACAACAGTGAGTATATTAAGTCCCTGTTCTTTCATAGCTATTAATACTTCATAACCATCCATTTCTGGCATGTTTAAATCGAGAAAAAGTATCTCTGGTTCAATTAATTTTATCTGCTTTATGCAGTCAACGCCGTCAAGTGCAAATTCAACTTTAATATCCCAATCTTCAGGTAATGATCGAGCTAGCTGACGTCTAGCTAATTTTGAGTCATCACATATTAATACCGATGTTGACATATTATCTCTCTATTTCTAAACCCGTCATGAGCATTAAAGTCATTTTATAAAGGTTTTTATTTTTATTATTAAATATACCTTTTGTAACTGCATGTTAATCAAAGTTTAGCCCAGTTACAATTTTTATATCACAGAGCTAACCCTTATTCTGTCAAGCAGATTTAATCACTTGGTTACTATAGCGCAGTATAATACACTGACGCCCATTGCGTTAATTTAAAAGGAAATACCTTATGTTACGTTCACTTGCCTTTGCTTTGAGTGCATTTTGCTCCGTGGCTATTGCAGCCGACTATCCAGAAAACACGCTTGATGTAGGAAAAGTCTCCGCACAAGGCAAACCAGTAACTTTATTAGGTAATGGGATCTCTGTTGGAGATAGCGCGCCAAACTTCAAAGTAGTTGATGACAACTTCATCCCTGTAACGCTTGAGGATTACAAAGGCCAAGCTGTATTGATAAGTGTAGTGCCAAGTCTTGATACAGGTATTTGTAGCCTGCAAACTAAGCATTTCAATGAAAAAGTAGCCTCGCAATTTCCAAGTGTTGTAATGCTAACAATTAGTGCTGATTTACCATTTGCTCAAAAGCGTTTTTGCAAAGCTGAAAATATCGATAAAATCACTACGTTATCAGATTCTGTTTGGCGCGATTTTGGCCAAAAATACGGATTGATTATTAAAGATATGGGCTTATTAACGCGAACTGTATTTATTTTAGATGAAAGCCATAACGTCATTTATAAACAATTAGTTAGTAGCCTTTCAACTGAACCAGAATACAACAGCGTAATTGAGAAACTTGAAACGCTGTAAAGCCGATTAAATAGCATTGATTAAGCAATGCTAAACAGCCTTAAAACAAAAAACCGCCAATTGGCGGTTTTTTAATGTGCTTTTATAATTAACCTAAAAGCTCACCAAGTTGTGAACTAACAGCTTCAACAGCTTGTGTACCATCTAGTTTGTGGTATTGAGTATTACCAGCAGCAGCTTCTGCTTGGTAGTAATCAACTAATGGCATAGTTTGCTCGTGATAAATACCTAAACGTTTACGTACTGTTTCTTCAGTATCATCAGCGCGAACAATTAAGTCTTCCCCAGTTTCGTTGTCTTTACCTTCCACTTTTGGTGGATTATATACAATATGGTAAACACGACCAGAACCAGGATGAACGCGACGTCCGCCCATACGTTCAACAATCACTTCGTCAGCCACGTCAAATTCAATAACGTGATCAACCACTACGCCATTTTCTTTCATCGCATCAGCTTGAGGAATTGTGCGTGGGAAGCCATCAAGTAAAAAACCTTTCTCACAATCAGCTTTAGTAATACGCTCTTTTACTAAACCAATAATAATATCGTCAGAAATTAGTTGACCAGCATCCATTACTTTTTTTGCTTCTAAGCCTAATGGCGTGCCCTCTTTAATTGCTGCACGTAACATGTCGCCAGTAGAAATTTGTGGAATACCGTATTTGTCCATTAAAAACTGAGCTTGAGTACCTTTACCTGCACCCGGCGCGCCCAAAAGAATAATGCGCATATTATTGTCCCCTAGTATGGATATTTATTTTAAAGCCTGAATTCTTCCACAAGCGCCGCCGATACTCAAGCAACTTATACTAATTGATGAGTTGTTGATGTATTTACAGCGCATTAAAAAAGGGAACATACGTTCCCTTTTATTTAAAGTATATAATTTATACTTTTATTAACTAAATAGTTAACTGACTACTTGCTTAGTTCAAGCATTAGTTTGTTTAGGCGAGTAACAAACCCAGTTGGATCTTTAAGTGTACCGCGCTCTGCAAGTAATGCTTGGTCTAATAAAACATGTGACCACTGTGAAAATTTATCTTCATCTTGTTCGTCATTCAAATGCTTAACAAGTTGATGCTCTGGGTTTAGCTCAAACACAGGTTTTGCTTCTGGTGCTGCTTGACCTACAGATTCCATTAGCTTTTGCATTTGTGAGCTCATGTCGTTGTCGTCGCTTACAACACATGCTGGAGAATCTGTTAGGCGGTGCGTAAAGCGCACTTCTTTAACGTCATCACCTAGTGCTGTTTTAATACGCTCAACAAGGCCTGCCATTTCTTTTTCAGACTCTTCTTGTGCTTTTTTAGTTTCTTCGTCGTCCAGCTTACCTAAATCTAAATCACCACGTGTGATTGACTGTAGTTGCTTATCAGCAAATTCAGTTAAGTGGCTCATCATCCACTCGTCAACACGGTCACTTAATAACAATACTTCAATCCCTTTTTTGCGGAAAATCTCTAAATGAGGAGAATTTTTCGCAGAAGTAAATGTATCAGCTACTACATAGTAAATTTTGTCTTGGCCTTCGTTCATACGTTCAACATATTGCTCAAGCGACACATCTTGCGTTTCTGAATCAGTATGAGTAGACGAAAAACGTAGTAGCTTACATACAGCTTCTTTATTTGCCGCATCTTCAGCTGGGCCTTCTTTCATTACTTGGCCAAACTCATTCCAAAATACTTGGTAATCGTCAGCTTTGTTTTTAGCCATACGCTCAAGCATTTTAATAATGCGCGATGTACACCCTTTACGAATAGCTTGCGTTACTTTGTTGTCTTGTAGAATTTCACGAGATACGTTTAGAGGTAAATCGTTTGAATCTAGTAACCCTTTTACAAAGCGAAGGTAGCTTGGCATGAACTGCTCAGCATCATCCATTACAAATACACGTTGTACGTAAAGTTTTAAGCCACTTTGACGTTCACGGTTCCATAAATCAAAAGGTGCTTTTTTAGGGATGTATAAAAGGCTCGTGTATTCAGTTTTACCTTCAACCTTATTATGTGCCCAGCTAAGTGGATCTTCCCAGTCGTGGCTTACGTGCTTGTAAAACTCTTTGTATTCTTCATCAGAAAGCTCTGACTTATCACGCGTCCACAATGCAGTTGCACGGTTAATGCTTTCCCACTCACCTGGTACTGCTGGAATTTTTTCGCCGTCTTCGCCTTCAGACTCTGGTACTTCTGCTTTAAACATTTGTACAGGTGTTGAAATATGGTCTGAGTATTTTGTAACAATGCCACGTAAGCGGTAATCGTCAGCAAATTCTTTTTCTTCATCACGAAGATGTAAAATAATGTCGGTACCACGGCCTTCTTTTTCAATTTCTTGAAGCGTGTATTCGCCTTCACCTTGAGATTCCCACTCGTAAGCGGTTGTTTCACCCGCTTTACGTGTACGAACAGTTACTAAATCAGCAACAATAAATGCTGAGTAAAAACCAACACCAAATTGACCAATTAATTGTGAATCTTTACTTTGATCACCCGTTAAGTTTTTGAAAAACTCAGCAGTACCCGACTTTGCAATAGTACCCAATGAGCTTATTACTTCATCACGTGTCATACCAATACCATTATCAGAAATGGTAATTGTATTTGCTTCTTTATCTGCGCTAATACGAACACGTAAATCGGCATCACCTTGGTAAAGGTCGCCTTGAGATAGCGCTAAAAAGCGTAACTTGTCTGCCGCATCTGATGCGTTTGACACAAGTTCGCGTAAAAATATTTCTTTATTAGAATAAAGAGAATGAATCATTAAGTTTAATAATTGTTTTACTTCTGTTTGAAAGCCTAATGTTTCTTTTTGTGCTGCAGTCATTTATATATCTCCAATTTGCAAAGTGTCTGCGTTATGCACTTAATATGGGGTGAGGTGTTAGAACTTCAAGGGAAAAATCAAAAAAAGGTGAAACGAAAAAATAGAATATCTCGTTTATCTAAAATGGGTGCGGACAATTAATATGAATCTTTTCACCTGCTGTTGGATGTTCAAAATATAAATCGCTGGCATGTAATTGTAAGCGTCCTGCCATGTACTCACTTTGCGCACTTTTATATAAATCACAGCCTAAAATTGGGTGCCCTATAAACTGGCTGTGTATTCGTAATTGATGGGTACGTCCGGTAACGGGCGTAAATTGCACTAAGGTTCTGCACGGTTGTTTAAGCCGCTCAAGCACACTGTATTCACTCACCGCTACTTTGCCCGTCGTTTGGCAAATTTTAACTCGCGGAAAAAGCAGTTTATCTTTTGCTATTGGCGCAGTAATTGACCCCTCATCAACAGCTAAGCACCCTTCAAGCATCGCTACATAACGCTTTTGAATAGTGCGCGCCTGAAACTGTTTATTAAGATGCTTTGATGCTTTGGCGTTTAATCCAACAATCATAATGCCCGATGTACCCAAATCTAACCGATGCGGTAACTTTGCCTCAGCAAATGCGGCTGTTAACTCTTTTTGACCATTTACTAAACGGTAATGTACTGAGTCCCAGTTAAGCGGATTCTTACCAGACAAACTTAATAACCCACTGGGTTTATTGATCAGTAAAATATCATCATCTTGATATAATATTTCAATAAACCCGTCGCACTTAGGCGCTACAAAGTCATCAACAATCATTTGTGACTCTACTGGTGTATCCAATATTGAGTTAGCCATTAAATTAGTCAATATCTTTTGAATGAAGCGCTTTTAAAGCCAATACTTGCTCACGTAAATCGTCTGCTACTACTTTGTCAGCGGCAATCGGGGTACCTACTGCAACCGACACCAAAGACCATTTTAATCGTGGTAGTTGCCACTTAGCTTTTCGGCTAAACATACTTCCCCACAGGCCCCCTAAATGCACAGGAATAACGGGCACAGGTGAGCGCCCAATAATGCGCTCGATTCCACGGCGAAAAATATCGATAGAGCCGTCACTGGTTAGTTTTCCTTCAGGGAAAATACCAACAAGTTCGCCTTTATTAAGCGCAGCAGCCACTTCGTCAAACGCTTTTTTAAACGCTTCTGGATTGGTTTTTTCACTGTTAATGGGAATAGCTTTGGCCATTTTAAATAACCAATGTAGGGCTGGCGAATAATAAATAGGGGCAAATACCATAAATCGGATAGGCCTTGGTGATGCTGCTAAAATAAACATCCAATCGACAAAGCTCACGTGATTACACACTATAACGGCAGCGCCTTCATCTGGAATATTACTTTCACCTTTTGTACGCACTCTGTACATACAAATAGCTAAAATATATATAATAAATCGTAAAAAGAACTCTGGTACTTTGGTATAAATATAAACAGATATAAGCAAGTTTAGCCCAGCAAGTAACAGTAGCAACTCTGAAATACTCCACTGAAAAACAGACAGCGTTACAATACTTAAAACAGCACTGCCCACCATAAACAGTGCATTTAATACATTGTTAGCCGCTATAACTCGTGAGCGACTCGACTCTTCAGTACGCTGTTGAATAAGCGCATACAGAGGTACAGTATAAAAACCAGAGCCAATACCAATGCCTGCCATCCATACAAAATGCCACACCATGTCGCCTGTTTTTAATAACTGATCAAGCGTCAATAATTCAAGGTTTTGAGGTAAATAAGAGCTAATAGCGCTCTCTTGGCTCAGTAAGTATAAAAACAAGGTAATTAAAATAGCGCCAAAAGGCACAATTCCTAATTCTATTCGAGAGCGAGAAAGCTTTTCACACAATAACGAACCAATAGCAATACTTAGTGAAAACACAACAAGCGCGCTAGTTACAACCAGTTCATCGCCGCCCATTGTGTGTTTTACATAATTTGGTAGGGACGTTAAAATAATTGCGCCAATTAACCAAAACCAACTGATCCCGAGGACTGATTTACCAACCGATTCTGTTTGCGAATTAAGTGCTGAAAATACGTTTTTCGTGGATGAAAATATATTATAGGTAAATTTTAAGTTAGGCTCGTTTGCCTCACTAATGGGTATAAAGCGACTGCTCACATAACCTATAACAGCCAGTACTAATACGGCAATACTTATAAGCGTAGGCCCTACTGATTGAGTAATATAATAGGTGCCAAAAATTGTACCAATTAATATTGCTACAAACGTGCCTGATTCAACCAAGCCATTCGCTTTTGTTAATTCGTTAGGGGCTACGTGCTGCGGTAAAATAGAGTACTTTAATGGACCAAAAAACGTACTTTGTACGCCCATTAAAAATACGGTGGCTAACATCAGCCAAACATACTGCGTTAAAATAGAGACAGCCCCTATAACCATAATAGGGATTTCACATAGCTTTACGATTCTGATTAGTTTGGATTTTTCTGTTTTTTCAGCTAGCTGCCCCGCCATTCCTGAAAATAAAAAGAAAGGTAGGATAAATAACCCAGCAGCAATATTTGAATAAAGTGCGCCATCAGCAAGCGTTGCAGCCTGGAATATCAATAAAATAAGCACTGATTGCTTATACACGTTATCGTTTATCGCTGAGAAAAACTGCGTAATAAAAAGCGGTAAAAAACGCTTACTACCCAGTAATGTACCTTGGTAGGGTTGATTATCTTTCATTGTATTCCTTACTAATTAGAGACATAGCCCAAAAATATATTATACCAATTTGTTTAATTAAATGATCTATTTTGAGGGCGGAAAAACGTGTTGATAGCTAGGCAAAAAATTCGCTATTTAGTTGTTCTAAATGAGAATTTTTTAACGCAGGTAGCGACACGTTTAGCCCCGCAAAATGATTAAGTATTATTGCGGATTGGTATTTGATTGTTTCTAAGCTTACCTTAAAAACAAAAAAGCCTACATGATTTAATCATGCAGGCCTTTATAATATCTTTTCAAATAGTAACTTAGAGTTAGTCTTGTGTAACTAAACGCCTGCCGCTAAAAGCATGCATAAGCGTTCTACCATCTACTAAATCAAGCTCGCCCCCCACAGGAATACCGTGAGCAATACGCGAAGCACCTACTTTATATTTATGACAAAGCTGAGCAATATAATGAGCTGTAGTATCGCCTTCAACGGTAGGGTTAGTCGCTAAAATAACCTCATTAATACCGCCTTGAGCAAGTTTTTGCTCTAAAACGTCTAAGCCAATTTCTTTAGGGCCGATACCGTCAATTGGCGATAAATGACCCATTAAAACAAAGTATAGCCCTAAATACTGACCTGTTTGCTCAATGGCAAGCACATCAGTAGGCGATTCAACAACACATAATATGCCGCTGTCTTGGCGTTTTGTACTTAAACAAATATCGCACTGAGCTTGTTCGCAAAAAGTACGACAAGACTGACAATGCCCTATGGCTGTCATTGCTTTAGTCAATGCATTGCCCAGCTGAGTGCCTCCCTTTCGGTCGCGCTCAAGCAAGTGAAAAGCAATACGTTGCGCCGACTTTGGACCTATGCCCGGTTGACAGCGAAGTGCTTCTATAAGCTGATTTAAACTATCTGAAAGTTGCATTATTTACTTAAAACGGCATTTTCATACCTGGTGGTAATTGCATACCGCCAGTTACTTTACCCATGCGCTCTTGTGTTTCTTCAGCAACACGGCGTACAGCATCGTTACATGCTGCTGCAAGTAAGTCTTCAATCATGTCTTTGTCGTCTTCCATAAGGCTTTCATCAAGCTGAACACGACGTACATTGTGGTTACCAAGCATGGTTACTTTAACTAAACCGGCACCGGCTTCGCCAACAACTTCTAATGTTGCGATTTCGTCTTGGGCTTTTTGCATGCGATCTTGCATTTGCTGCGCTTGCTTCATCATGTTGCCCATTCCACCTTTAAACATAACTTTCTCTCTTTCTTTTAATACATTAATTAACATGAACATAAGGGCGATTGTAAGTAATTACAATGCCTGAATACTGTTTTCGTCAATTTCGGCGCTAAATACTTGCTGAAATTGTACTATGTTTTCATCAGATGTGATCACATCGATTGCTTGTTGATGACGACCTGCATCAATTTTTTGCTGAATAAGATAAGGAGAGTCAATAACTCCCTTAGCAAAATTAATACTTAACGACACGTTATGCTCATAAATACTCGACAATGCGGCATCTAATCTTTGGCGAAGCATCGGTGTATCTAAATGCTTTTGTGATTCATCAACGTCTATATGTAAACTGTTGCCTTGCTTGGTAAATATTGAATGCAATGCAAATTGGCGCATACGACCACCCAGTCCCATACGTTTAATTAAATAAGCCCATTCATCTTGTTGATGTGCAAATCTAATTTCACTAATTGGGCTTTGAAAATCATCAGGGGCAGGAATACTTACTTCCTCTGGCACTATTTCAGGCGCTTTTTGAGGGTTTATTTGCTCAAGTAATTCTGGCGCAAGATTTTCAGTAATTGTTTGGTGCTTTGCTTTAAAATCAATCTTACTAGCTGGCTTTATGTTGGAGTGATTATGTGCCTGGGTTTGGCCCCCTGTTACTGGGAGCTCATGCTTTTTTTCACTCTCACCTTCGCTATCAGTTGCCCAAGGAGGGATATCGCCAGACGCAGTACTTGAAGGGCTATTAAGCTCACTTGCACTTGTATCTGCACTACCTTGATGAACACTTTGGGCTTTAGGCATTCTTGGATGCTGTTCTGGCTTTTTAGCGGGCACTTGGCTTGGCTGCACTGCTACATTATTTGCAGATGTACTTGTACTCTTGCCTGATAACCTACCCGCACCCGATATGTTTCTGTCACGTAAAATACGAGCAATGGCAGATTGCGCCTGCGCTTCTTGTTCAGCTATTGGCGTACTTGCATTATGATTTGTTAAGGGCTCTGGTGAAGACTCTGAGTTTGCAGTAGGTGCAGGTTTAAAACCCTGATCTACAGCGCTACTCATTATATCATCAAACTGCGAAGCTAGCGTTTGCTCAGCATCACTATGTTGCATGTAAGCTTCATCTTCACTTTGGCGCTGGGCTTGAGCATCCGAAACAACATTGGTTTGTGGTTGATCATTAGCTGAAGCCTGTTGTTCAAAAGCGTTTTCACTTTGTTGAACCGGTTGCTCTACTGCAACTTGGGCAGGCTCATTATTACTTTGTACGACATCATTATTCGATGTCTGAGCGGCAACATTTGGTAAAGGCTCTATCTCAAGGGATTTAGGCTGCTCTGTATTGCTAACTGGCTTAGTATTATTTACAGGGACACTACTTTGGCTAGCTACAGTGTTTTGCGATGTTTTATTTTTATTTAATATATCTCGCAGTGCATTTGCGCGGCCTTGTTTATTTGGGGCCGGCTCTTCGTTTACTGTGTGTACAGTTTGTTGAGCGTCTGTAGGCTTAAATGCTAATAATCTTAGCATTATCATTTCAAAACCTAAACGAGGCTCTGGTGCCCATTGTAAATCTTTTTTACCATTTAACAGTAACTGATAATAAATTTGAATTTGTTGTGGGCTCGTATGTTGTGCAACATGAGCAATATAATCTACATTTTTTTCATCTAGCCCTGCCGCTTCTGGCACTAACTGGGTTAGTTGGGTCAAATGCGTAAGTGCAATTAAATCATCAAGCAATGCAACATAATTAGGATTACGACTTGCCACCTGTGCAATCTCATCCATTAGCGCAGCGCCATCTTGTGCAAGTAATGCTGCAAGCAAACTTTGGCTATAATGAGTATCCATTAAACCAAGCATTGTTTGTACTGCTTGATTATTAATATCACCATTTGTTTGTGCAATAGCTTGGTCAGTTAAGCTAAGCGCATCACGCATACTGCCATCAGCGGCTTTTGAAATAATGCTAAGTGCATCAGTGTCAAAGCTAAGCTGCTCTTGAGTAAGTACGTGTTCAAGCTGTGTTTTAATTTCACTTTGCGACAAGGCATTTAGGTTGAATTGTAAACAGCGAGATAAAATAGTAACTGGTAGTTTTTGAGGATCGGTCGTCGCCAATAAAAATTTCACATGCTCTGGTGGCTCTTCAAGCGTTTTCAAAAGCGCATTAAAGCTGTGCTTAGAAAGCATGTGAACTTCATCGATTAGGTATACTTTATAACGTCCACGTGTTGGTGCATATTGAACGTTATCGAGTATTTCGCGGGTGTCTTCTACTTTTGTACGAGAAGCCGCATCTATTTCGAGTAAGTCAATGTAGCGCCCTGCTTCTATATCTAAACAGCTGCTACATTGGCCACACGGATTTGCAGATATACCTTCGTCGCAATTTAAGCTTTTAGCAAAAATACGCGCAATAGTGGTTTTACCTACACCGCGGGTTCCAGTGAATAAATAAGCGTGATGCAGTCTATTTTGTGTAAGCGCATTTACAAGCGCTTGCTTAACATGAGACTGCCCAACCAATTCATGAAAGGTTTGAGGACGCCATTTTCTCGCTAGAACCTGATAACTCATCGATTACTCGCCTTCGAATTCAACCAATTTTAGGATTTTAATACCCATTTTTTTGATGCGCTGCTCGCCACCAAGTTCTGGTAGTGATACAACAAATGCAGCATCTGTGGCTTTGCCACCTAGTTTATGAACTAATTTAGCGGTGGCTTCAATTGTGCCGCCAGTTGCTAATAAGTCATCAACTAATAATACTTTATCGCCAGGTACAATTGCATCAACATGCAGCTCTAGCGTGTCTTCACCATACTCAAGTAAGTAATCTTGACGAATAACTTCGCGTGGTAACTTACCTGGTTTACGAACTGGAATAAACGGAATGCCTAATGCGTAAGACAGTGGCGCACCAAAAATAAAGCCACGTGATTCTGTGCCAATTATTTTAGTAAAACCCTGATCTTTATATTCTGCGATAAACGCGTCAATAGTTGCTTTAAAGGCTTCTGGATTTGCCATTAAAGTGGTTACATCGCGAAACATGATGCCCGGCTTTGGATAATCAGCAATTGTAGTTATGCTGTTTTTGATAATTGCTGGTGTTACTTGAGTCATAATTTTAACTGCTCAATTGTTTATATTACAAAGCAGGTGATTATAACCTTAACTAACCTTTAATTGCGAGTTTGGCGTTACTATAAAAGAAGTATTAACTATGGGGGGTAATTAAAATAAAGTGGTTCAAGGCTGAAGTAAGCAACAGCCTTAATAAACGCTATGCATTTTAAGTTAAGCTAGTGATCCAGCCTAATATTGCATTTAAACAACCAATCCCTGCAAATACAGCTAAGAAAGCAAGAAAATAAGTAGCGTTGAACGGATCTTTAAAGTCTTTATCATCTGACATTGGTACAACCTTTTATTAAGCACGACAAATAAGGCTGCCATAATAGACGATGTAAAATCATCAATAAAGACCTTAATCTTGATTTTTTGTCACAATTACACCGCGTTCAACCATTGCATTAAGGGTAACCAATGCGCCTTGAGCAATTTGCTCTGCATTAAATTGTGGTGCATGAGCGAATACCTGCTGGCAAACGTCGTCAAATGTCGCTCCATCACTTGCCTCAATAATTGATAGTAACAAAGCAGTCATCGCATTCGTAGCCAGAAATTGAACGTCATCATCTTCATCTCTATATACAACAAAATAATTAGGCTGAGGTGATGGCTCTTTTGGTTTAAAGCGATTGCTAATATTTTGAACCGGAAATTGATAACTTAAATTTCTTGCCGTTTTCGATAAATACAAAGCAGAACTAGTAAGCGCTGTTGTTTGTAATTTTTGCTCTTGCTCATCTTCGTGTGCAATCGATACATCTAGCTCTACCCATTCATAATGTGCAAGTTCTAGCATAAACACGGGATCGTATCTTTTCATTTTATAATCACTTGATAAGTAATTAATAAACTCCCCTGCTATATCTAAAAAGTACGGCGAATGACAATCATATTCGCTAAAAAACTGGCGTACAAGAACCAGCCATTGCTTGTCTGTATATAAGGTTTTTAATACCGGAAAGCCTGATGATATAAAACCTTCAATGTTATTAAAAAATAGGTCGCGATAAATGGCCATACGTCTGTCTTCGATACCGCTGGGCTTTTTATTTTTTTTAGGCTCGCGAATATGCGCCATAAATTCGTTTTGTATTTCAATAAAGCTCATAACCAGGCACTCTTTTAATATTTATAAAGGCTTATATTAAGCTCGTTGTTTTGAAACCGTTGAAGTAATGTGTTTAGCTTGTAGCTCATGAATTATATCTAACTCTTTGGTTAAAATATTCATGGTAGGGATATTAAAATCGCGCTCAAGCAAGGTTGGAAATACGCCATGCACTTCATATGCTTTATCCAGTAGCTCCCACACAGGATCAATGACATCAGCACCATGTGTATCAACTATTAAGTCATCAGCCTCATTATAATGGCCTGCAACGTGCCCATAGGCGATACGATTAGAGGGTAACCCTGTTAAAAATGCTTGTGCGTTATAGCCATGATTAATCGAATTCACATAAATGTTATTCACATCCAGTAAAAGCTTGCAGTCTGCTTGCTCTAAAATGGTATTTGTAAATTCCAGCTCTGATAATTGCTGTCCAGGAGCGCCATAATAGGAAACATTTTCTATCGCAATTTGCTGCTCAAGTATGTCTTGTACTTGTTTAATACGAGGGACAACATGTGCTATTGCATCTTGTGTAAAAGGAATAGGCATTAAGTCATACATATGGCCTGTACCGGAACAGTAACTTAAGTGCTCACTAAAAATTTTTATATTGTGCTCTTCAAAAAAAACTTTTAAAGACTCAACAAATTCGACATCCAGTGGTTCGGGTGAACCGATAGACAGTGATAATCCATGACACACAAAATTATTTGCATCTGTTAATGTTCTAAATTGCTTTTTAAAGCGTCCACCTAGTTTTAACCAGTTCTCTGGCGCAACTTCCAAAAAATCTACTTGATTAGGTACGTGTTCAAGCAGTTCATCAAGCATTTCTCGTCGTAGGCCAAGGCCCACCATCCCGAAATCTGTACTCTGGATTTGTGTCATAACTACCTCTAACTTATCAAAAAAGGGCCTTAAGGCCCTTTTAGCATAACTTATTTAGAATAAGATATTAACGACCGCCACATTTACCTTCGCCGCACTTACCTTCTTTTTTAGTTTTTTTAGCATCGCCGCCGCATTTACCTTCACCACATTTGCCTTCTGTTTTAGCTTTTGCATCTTTTGCATCGCCGCCACATTTACCTTCACCACACTTGCCTTCTGTTTTAGCTTTTGCATCTTTTGCGTCGCCGCCACATTTACCTTCGCCACACTTGCCTTCTGTTTTAGCTTTTGCATCTTTTGCATCGCCGCCACATTTACCTTCGCCGCACTTACCTTCTGTTTTAGCTTTTGCATCTTTTGCATCGCCGCCACATTTACCTTCGCCGCACTTACCTTCTGTTTTAGCTTTTGCATCTTTTGCATCGCCGCCACATTTACCTTCGCCGCACTTACCTTCTGTTTTAGCTTTTGCATCTTTAGCATCGCCGCCACATTTACCTTCACCACACTTACCTTCTTTAGCGTCTAGTTGGTAACCTGTCACTAATTGTTGAAACTCAAATGGGTTGGCTTGTACATCTGCAGATACAAAGCTTGCAGAGCCAACAACTACTGCACCTAAAGTTAACGCGATTGTATTTTTTTTAACTGTATTCATTTTGTGACTCTCTTTAATCAAGTATTGTAAATCTCAGCAATAAAAATGTATTTTAAATTGCTTGTATGCTTAAGTAGACCTGTACGAGAATAAAAAATTTCATTTATTTTCATAATATTTACTTTTGCGGTTTCTACATTAAATATGGTTGGTAATTACAGATTTATCAATGTGTGATTTACAGGTAAACTATGCGTCCAGTTTTTTATCAAAATTAATCACTTTATGAAACTTGTTTTAGCACCTATGGAAGGTGTCGTTGATTTTAAAATGCGCCAATTACTCACAGACATTGGTGGGTTCGATTTGTGCGTTACCGAGTTTGTAAGAGTGGTTGAAACATGCTTACCTGATAAAGTTTTTCATCGATTTTGCCCTGAACTACATAATAATGGATTTACGCGAGCAGGTACTCCTGTGCGTGTTCAATTACTCGGCCAAGAAGCAAATCCGTTAGCCGAAAATGCAGTAAGAGCAATTGCTTTAGGATCTCATGGGGTCGACCTTAACTTTGGTTGCCCAGCAAAAACCGTTAATCGTAGTCGAGGGGGTGCTGTACTGCTTAAAGATCCTGACCACATGTATACGATTATTAAAGCAGTCCGAGATGCTGTAGATGATAAACATGAAGTAAGTGCAAAAATTCGCTTAGGCTTTGATGACGACAGTAACAGCCAAGAAATTGTTGATGCTGTGGTAAGCGCAGGCGCAAATAGTGTAGCTATACACGCCAGAACCAAACGTGATGGTTATAACCCGCCAGCTTATTGGGAAAAAATTCCACCAATAATAAAAGATAAAAATATTGCCGTTGTTGCCAATGGTGAAATTTGGCAAGTTGAGGACGCAATGCTTTGCCAAAAACGAAGTGGATGTACTGATTTGATGCTTGGTCGTGGCGCCCTTTCGCACCCTGATTTAGCAAAAAAAATTAAAGCTCATGTAAATAATGAACAATATGATGGCCTTCAATGGGAGCATATTATTTATCACTTAATCCACTCTGCTATTCATCAAGACCCTGCAAAAGATGAAAAGTATTTTGCTTCTCGTACAAAGCAATGGCTAGGTTACCTTAAACGCCAATACCCGCAAGCGATCGATTTATTTGATGAAATCAGGCGTTTAAAAAGTAAAGAAGATGTGGCAAGCGTATTAAATAAATACGCCAAAGCACCGCAACTTGATTCAAATCATAACGGCTAACCTAAAGCCTCTAGATAATATCAGTATAACGTGAAGCCAGTTTAATAAGGTTGTACTGATAATGCATCATCAAAAAAGACTAAACGATGAAATAGCACAAATTAAATTAAAGATATTAACTATGCTTTCTAAATCAGCCTACCCTACACATCAGCATTTAATACAAATTTTAGATAATACAGCAAACAATGAATGGTTAGACTGTGCAGCAGAGAAGCTAGGTCCTGAGTATGCGTTTTTGATCAGTCGCATGACTAAATTAGAAGCGGCGGTCAGCCAAATAGAAATTGGGCAATATGGCTACTGCTGCGACTGTGAAGAAAAAATACCAGCCAAATCACTTGAACTAGACCCCGCAACTCAACGGTGTACAAAGTGCGCACAATAAGCGCACTTTCAAATCATTATATAATTTGTTGTATAAAGCTAAATGATTGCCCTGGGTAGAGTATTATATCTTCAACTAAATATTGAGCCTCTTCTTGGGTAATTTCTAAGCGTTTCATAAGGTTTACCTTCGCCTGTGGCAAAGTCCACGCATGGTAATGAATGCCAATATCTGATTCCATCATTGCAAGCATCAATGTTTTATCTTTATCAGACATGTTCATATTGCTCGCCATTGCAGGTAAGTCTTGATAATCAGCCTGCCAATCAAGCCCTTCAATTAATTTTTCATCCGATAGATACTGCACTAAAAACGATTTTTTATGAGAAATAGACAATTTACTGTCGAATGCAACACGATCTAATACTTTTATATTTTCATTTAAAATAGTAACCCACTCTAGCGGTGAATGTACTTCGCCACTGAAGTAATTAAGTTTGCTCTGATACCACTGTGACCCATTTGGCAGGCCTCTCAGACCAACACTACCTCTAGGCTTATAACTAGTTAAATAATCGCTAAAAGCTCTTATATGACTCTTAAGCGCTGGTTGAACGTCATTACTACCTATCGCACTCAATACATAGCTTTGTAGTAGTGTGAGCTCAATTTTATTCAGCTTTAAATTGCTTTGTTTAGCACTGTCTAGCGTATCTTGGGTTAACTTAAGCCAAGTAATAATATTATCCGGCGTACTTTTTGACCCCTCAAAAGCAAGCATGTTTTTTAATACGTCTACTTGAGCCGGCCAATTAAAATAGCGCTCAGGAAAGCGCTCTGCAATAACCAAGTAGTTTACTTGTGCAATTTGATTGAGATTAAGCTCCATACCCATTAGGTTCTGATAAATAGTATGACGTTTAACTAAATACGCATCAGAAAATACCAATTGCTCTTTAGTAATCCTATCAATTTTTTTAGCGTCTGGTTGTACAAGTGCCATGTTTAAAGTTTTTAAAGCAACTTGTGCGTCTTCAAATGACTCATAAGGTTGAGGCTGCTTTGAACATGCAGCTAAAAATAAGCACAGTAGTAATGAAAAAGAGAGCTTTTTATACATAGTAGTTCCAATAAAAAAAGCCCCAGAGGGGCTTTTTATAAGTTGCTTTAGCTAATTAAAATTAAATTTTAACACCGTTGCGAGCGGCTTTGTCTTTAATATATGTAGACCAACCTTTTGCAAACTTACGTGTGCGAGGGTCATCCATAGCTTTAGTAATTGCAGCATATGCTTGCTTATACTTACCTTGATAGTAATACGCTTCAGCTAAATCTGAATAAATAGTACCTTTTTTGTCAGAGCCAAGCTCTAATGCTTTGTTCAAACGAACAACAGCAGCACTGAATTTTTCAGATTGTAAAAGTAATGAACCAGCTTTACGGTAAAGTTCAGCGTCGTCATCAAATTTAGCAGCTTCTTCGTAGTACTTAGCAGCTTTTTCTAGATCCTTAGAGCGATGATAGTTACTAGCAATCGCGCTAACATTCTGCTTTGTACGTTTTACTTTTTCACTCTTAACGGCCTTTTCTAGCGTTACAGCTGCTCTAAAAGGGATCTCGTTTAGAGAATAAAAGTTAGATAAGACTTTATACTCAACTTCATTTTCAAAGTAACCGTTCTTGTAAGCAACTTCCATCGTTGCTAAACCTTTTTGATAGTCTTCGGTTTGTAGGTAATATTTACCTAAGCTAACCCAAGCTTTTTTATCATCAGGCCATACACGAACAATCTCTTCGCCAATCTTAACCATGTTTGCATAATCTTTAAGTTCAAAGTATGCACCCAGTTTTAATTGGTAAGGACCTTTATTAGGTTCTTTTTGAAGTTTAATTGCCTTATCTGCTGGTTCAAAAACATCACGAAATTGCTCTAACTGATAGTTAGCTTGGGCAATACGCGTGTAAACCGTAGGATCTTCTTCACCGGTAAAATCCATCCAAGTAACATAAGCTTTTTTGGCTTCTTGATACTTTTCTGTGCCAGCGTATAAATCACCTAACAGCTTTAGAGTTTGTTCTTGATCAGCAAAGTTTAAAACATCAGGGGCAACTGCTTGCTTAGAGTACTTAATCGCTTCGTCATACTTTTCTTTTTGAGCGTACATGCTACCTAAGTAACGATTTACGGTCGCTTTATCAAAGTCATTCGAAGGTTCAATCTCTCTAAGCAAAACAATTGCTTCATCAACTTTTTCTTCGTTGTACAAGTCAAATGCTTTAATTACCTTTTTACCAGTACGCTCGCCCATGATTTTAGTTTTTGCTTTTTTACGCTCTTCAATCTTTGCGTAATCTGGCGCTGCTAAAACAGATGCACTTAAAGTAGCACCCGACACAGACATAAGAATCGCAAGAGCAGTTACTTTAGAAAAATTTCTCATTACTCGCCTCCTTAGTTGCCTTGGTTAAGTTTAAAGTCTAATTGAACTTGTAAACCTGGTTGTTTCTGTGGTTTTCCGTCAATGATCTTAGGACGGTACTTCCACTTACGCAGTGCGCGTTTAGCTTCACGGTCAAAGATACGTTTTGGATCTGCGTCAATTACTTCAACGTCAGTTACTCCACCTAACTCATCAATTGTGAATGAAAGTTGTACCCAACCTTCTTTGCCATCACGTGCTGCTTGCGTTGGATATTTTGGTTCTATACGAACGATAGGTGTCGCATCACCATCTCGTCCAAATGCACCAGGACCACTTAGTCCACCAGCTGAACTACCAACATCAATGCTACCCATGTTAAATGACATAGCACCAGGGTTTGGATTATTATTTTCCGGCTGTGGCGGCTGCGGTTTAGGCGGCTGCTTTGGCGGTGGTGGAGGAGGAGGCGGTACACGCTTCCTCTCCTGCACCTTAGATTCAGGCGGATTCGTCATTATTTCGACTATGATCTGCTCTTTTTGTTCCGTATTACGGTCAGCCCCACCAGAGATGAGGAAGGCCATGAAGTAGAACAAGCCGAAAGTAACTGCCCCACCTGCAATCAGTGAAAACAGAAAACGAATCATTACTGATCTCCAGCTATTGAAATTCTAAGGTTGTCACCCGTCGCTTTAATCTGGTCCATAACTTTAACCACTGTGCCGTGTTTAGCTTCTTTATCAGCTTGTATAATCACAACTTCAGTAGGTTGTTCTGCTAATAAACTTTCGATTTTTGCTGAAATACGTTCAACATCAATTTGTTGTTTATCAACCCAGATTTCGCCGTTACTACGAATAGCAATAAAAATGTTAGCATTTTTTTGCTTAGTAGCTTGGGCAGCTTTTGGTTTATTGACCTCGATACCAGCCTCTTTAACGAACGATGTAGTTACGATAAAGAAAATAAGCATGATAAATACGATGTCAAGCATTGGCGTCATATCAACCGCTGCTTCTTCTTCTTCACGAAAACGTTGTTTACGTGCCATATTTAATTCTCTCTCTAGTGATGAGGCATACTATCAATAAGTTTGGCTTTCACCATTTTAGCTTTTGTCTCAAGACGTGAGCTAAAAAATACTCCAGATAGTGCCGCAACCATTCCAGCCATTGTTGGGATTGTTGCCATTGAAATACCTGATGCCATTAAACGTGCGTTACCTGTGCCCTGGTTGGCCATGGTTTCAAAAACCGAGATCATACCAGTAACAGTACCAAGTAAGCCTATTAAAGGACAAACAGCTACTAATGTCTTAATCAACAACATACGCTGATCTAATTTTTCAGACGCTTCAGAAATCCATGCTTCACGGATTCTGTGTGCGTACCAAGACGTAGTGTCTTGGCGGGCATCCCACTTTGCTACAATTTCTTTCGCTGTGCGAGGAAACTCTGCAAGTAGAAACCAATAGCGCTCAATCATTAAAACCCACATCAGAAAGAGTGCTATCGCGACCACGTATAAAACCTGGCCGCCTGTGCCAACAAAATCCCTGATAGATTCCCATATCTCCATCAGGACTAGCATTAGGCTTTCTCCTTCTCCGCGTGAGTAGCAACGATACCCGCGCTTTGCTCATCAAGGATGTGTAATACCGACTTACTACGACCAGCTACAAGAGCATGAAGTAGAATTAGTGGTAATGCAGCAATTAGACCTAGCGCTGTAGTTACAAGTGCTAGAGAGATGTTACCTGCCATGATCTTCGGATCACCCGTACCGAACAATGTGATTGTTTGGAACGTTAAGATCATACCGATTACTGTACCTAGTAGACCTAGTAACGGTGCGATTGCAGCAAGAATCTTAATTATGTTGATACCAGCTTCGATGCGCGGCGTTTCACGTAGAATCGCTTCATCAAGTTTAAGCTCAAGGTTTTCAACATCTTGGTTCTTGTTGTCATGGTACACTTTAAGAATACGACCCAGTGGGTTATTTGTATTCGGTGTAGCAACATTTTTAAGCTGGCTCTTAATCTTACTAGTAGTAAGTGTAAGGTCAACAAAGCGAATTAGAGTAATTAGCATACCTAAAGCTAGTAAAGCTGTAATGATATAACCAACTACGCCACCTTGATGGAAGTATTCCATAAGTGTCGCTTTTTGAGTGTTGATACGTAAGATAGCACCACGAGTCGGATCGATATAAACACCAGCGTAGTTATCTGGTGATGTATTTTCAAGATCAGTGATACCGTCTAAAATATAGCTATCAGGCTGTTTACCTAGAGGCTGAATAGACTTAGTTTCTGGTGAATAAATTAAGTAACCATCGTCTGTAACTAAGTTAAAGTTACCGATACGCGTTACTTTCTTCATTGACGGGTTACCGTCAAGACCAGCAACTTCAGTTTCAAAAGTTGAAACTTTAGCTGATTCAGTCATTTCTGTTTGAAGTGAAATCCAAAGTTCTTCAAGTTCACGAACAGTTGGAAGTTCTTTAGCAGCAGCTAATGAACGTAAGATTTCTGCACGGCCAGGTTTCTCAGCACTAACTAGTGATGCTTCGATAGAACCGATAGCGTCTTGAGCTGCACGACGTACAACACCAAACATCTCACCCAAAGTACCTTGAGCACTTTGAAGAGCTGCTTCTTTTTCAGCTAACGTGTTTTCATTTTGTGCATATTGCTTAGTTAAGCTTTCACCACGAGACTTCTCAGAAGCAAGTTGGCTTTTAGCTTTATTAAGTAAAGATTGCTTGTCAGCACGATCTGATAAGAACTCTTGTTCACGTTTCTTATCGATTTTACCTTCAGAGATACGCTCTTGCTTTACTTGCTCAAGTATTTTATCTAGAGCTCCAGTATTTGCATGTGCATTTAACGCGGTACCTGCAGAAACAGTTAGTACTGCGGCAACAGCAAAACCTTTAAATAGTTTCTTCATTATTGATTACTCCGCGCCAAAGATAGGTAGTTTAACAAGTTCTAATGTCGCTTGCTTACGCGCCATACGAATAACTTCTTTAACAGGTTTTAGGTATTCTTCACCTAATTTTTTCCACTGTTTAGTGTTGTTATCCCACACCCAAGCATGTTTCAAGTCAAAAGACTGAGCAACGTAAGTAATACGACCTAACTGACCGATATCAACGTTAATACTTTTGCCATCAACTTCTAGTGTACCTTGTGAAGCAGATACAAGTGAGCTGTATGCTGTTTCAATAGTGTAAGCTTCAAGTACTTGACGGAATTTTTCAGACGTCGTTACAGACGCAGAAACCATGATTTCACGTAGTCTTTCAACACGTCCTAAACGCGTCTCTAGATTAAATGGAACGTCCGCTTTGATGAATTGCTCAAGCGTATCGATCATGCGATACATCAAAGGCACAACGTTTTGTTTCGTGTTATCAATCGTAGCGATTTGACGATCAAACGATTCAATAGACGCGTTTTGGCTATCAACCAAGCGCGACACGTGATCGTTATACACTTTCATAAGTTCAGTCTCATCAACAACGCTACGGTACTCAGCGATTAGCTCCTGAGTTTGACCATATACATTGTCAATTTTAGTTTGAGACTTAACCGCAGCCTTTTGAATTTGTTGACCTGCTTTTTGCACGTCATTCAAAGGATCTGCAATCACATTGCTGCTTGCAAATGCAAATGCGCCAACCAACGCAGTTGCTACAAGACTCTTTCTGATTTTAACAGACATAGTTCCCAACCAATTAAGTAATGTTACTTTTATAATTTAATTATCCTCCGAAGAGAACAACCCTGATATCTTTTAATAGATATCAACCTTCCAATAATGCTAAATGCAATTAGCGCTGTCAACTTGATGTTTACTAATCTCTGCAAATAAATAGCTAAGTTAATGCTTAAACAAAAGTACTAGCACACAATTGTTAACATTATTGCAACCAAGCTTTTGCTTAATATTTCGATTAAAGCCTTTTGAGGGGTGTATTTATTCGCATTGTACTGACATAAAACAACATTATTGCAACATTTAGCCAAAGCTGAATTCGCACTGAAAAAAAACAAAAAAAAATATAGATAGATATAACAAAAGTTATTTTTTAAACGATTTCAGCACATTTTATCTCCCCAATAACACTTCATCTGAAAAAACAAACCATTTGTCGCACAAAAAAACAACACTGGATAATCTCTAATACCGCCCACCTTGCTTTATGCACGCAATACCTAAAGCCATTTATAAAACGTGTTTCCCATAAATAGTAATAATAAGTTTCTTTTAGCAAGGCCTGAAATAGCCAAATAGCTTTCGATAATTAGACGAGTTACATTTACCGCTTTAGAGTGCTCATTAATACTATTTAACAGTTAAATTTATTTAGTAACAAAGTTAATCACAAAAAGTTGCTCAACTTTAATAATAATGGACTATAAATGATGCCTAACGCTTCCATAATAAGCTATCAGAGGCCTATAGAGGTTCCCTTGCCCATTTATAGTTAAAGTACAAAACTTCAACCTGATTGCACTAGCAAGACTTACACTAAAATTTACACAGATTGTTATTTGGCATCATTTTTATGTATATAAGTATCGGATCAGTTGGATAAATTGTAAGGGATGTTTTAAATGCGATAGAAAGTGGTTCGATTGTATAAGTTATTCAGATAATTGAATTTTAGGTTTGTATTAAAATAGAAGATTTAAGAATATATGAAATTTGTGTTCAAGGATTTAAAAAGAAGGATTTTATTAATTATGTACATAGAGAGGAATTATGGTGAAACAGAGACCTGCTTCACCAAGATGAACTAGAGTTCACATAATAAATTATGCTGCTTCTACGTTCTCAGCTTCAGGGCCTTTTTGACCTTGTTTGATGCTGAATGTCACTGCTTGACCTTCGCTAAGAGTGCGAAAACCAGAACCAGTGATTGCGCTGAAATGTACAAACACGTCAGGACCATTTTCTTGTTCAATGAAACCAAAGCCTTTAGCTTCGTTGAAAAACTTTACTTTACCAGTAACCGACATACTAAATTTTCCTGTAAGTCAATAATTAAAATTCAGCCATATTATTATGGCAATATCCTCCCTGAGTCAATGCTCAAAAATATGGAGGTACAGTACAGGAACAAGTAATAACCTAACCGGTAACCTTAAACGCAGCACAATATCCGTAAATTCAATACATAAAAACTCAAAGCAAGGTAAGATTAACACATTATATTTTTTTTCGCTCTATTAATTGGGAATTATTTATTAAAAATATAAATTTGTTTTAAATCGCCTTTAACTGACTAATTTCCAAGCAAAAACTATAAAGTATTATTGTAATATATATTGCTATAAACGCGTATAAAAGCCCTCTACGACAACAATACTGTCAAACAACGCTTCAATAACATCAAAAATACAAACAAAAAAGCCGCTTTAAAAATTAAGCGGCTTTTGGTTTAAATATAAAATATTAACTATTTAACTATTTAACAGACCAATCAATAGTATCTTCTGCTTTTATAGGCACAACTTCAGAGTCGCCTAGGGTATAACTTGCAGGTACGTCCCATGGTTTTCTTTGTAATGTTATTGTATCGGCATTACGCGGCAACTCATAAAAGTCAGGACCAAAGTGGCTTGCAAATCCTTCAAGCATGTCCAAAGCTCCAGCGTCTTCGAATGCTTCAGCGTATAACTCAATAGCGGCATGAGCCGTATATGCACCAGCACAACCACAAGCAGCTTCTTTTTTATCTTTGTAATGTGGTGCAGAATCAGTTCCTAAGAAAAACTTTTTATTTCCACTTATAGCTGCGGCCATTAATGCTTGCTGGTGAATGTTACGTTTGAGGATTGGCAAACAGTAATAATGTGGGCGAATTCCACCCGCTAACATATGATTACGATTATAAAGCAAATGATGAGCTGTAATTGTTGCTGCTACATTGCTAGGTGCATTAACTACAAACTCTACTGCATCTTTAGTTGTAATATGCTCTAGTACAATTTTAAGTTCAGGAAAGTCACTTACCACATCCCCTAAAATCGTATCTAAAAATACTTTTTCACGGTCAAAAATATCAATTGATGAATCAGTAACTTCTCCGTGTACTAACAGCAACATACCTACTTCTTGCATTGCTTTTAAAACCGGGTAAATATTTTTGACTGATGTAACACCCGAATCAGAATTGGTTGTAGCGCCAGCAGGATACAACTTTGCAGCTACTATTTTGCCCGTTGCTTTTGCTTTCTTTATTTCATCTGGTGTCGTTTTATCAGTGAGGTAAAGTACCATTAAAGGCTCAAAGGCACCTTGTGGGCCTGCTGCCATAATACGTTCTCGATAGGAAAGAGCGGTATCAGTACATGTTGCCGGCGGAACAAGGTTTGGCATAATAATAGCGCGACCCATGTATCTACTAATGTCTCGTACAGTATCCTTTAGCTGGTCGCCATCACGTAAATGTACATGCCAGTCATCTGGGCGAGTGATAGTAAGGGTTGTTACAGAGTTTGTATTATTGCTTGTCATTACTTTGTTCCAAGGCTGAATTTATTCGATCATAGGCATATGATGTTTTCGAGTAAAGATTTTATTAAAAATAATGCATATGTTGATGACATTACCGAGTTGTGTAATTAAAGCTTAATACTCCAATTCAATTGGGATTAGCCATTGTTATTACTTACAATTAATTAAAGCCATTCGTCATAATAATTTACAGCCAATTAAAACCACTCATCGCTTTATTTTGTACAAAATCCAAGATTAGGTTAACTTAGCTACGTATTTAAAAATAAAAAGAATAATATAAATTGCCTATGTCTTACAAAAATGATGCCTCAAGAGCACTTGAAATAAAAACTGATCAACTGAGTATTATCAATCAGTTCTCATCTAGCTTATTACAACTCGATACACTAGAAGAGTTATTTGAGTATGTTACAACGCATGTTGTAAACCGTTTAGGATTTGTTGATTGCGTTATTTACCTTGCCGATAACAATGCTTATACATTAAATCAAGTTGCCTCGATGGGTATTGCTCACGCCCGTGATAAATATCAAGCCGAACGTAAAGTAATACGTTTTAGTGAAGGAATTACTGGGGCTGTAGCCACAACTGGTAAAGCCGTAGTTATCGATGATGTAACAAAAGATAGCCGTTATATCGCAGATGAGCGCCCTGCCCAATCAGAACTATGCGTCCCTCTTATATATAAAGAACAAGTTTTAGGTGTTATTGATTGTGAGCATCCTATTAAAGGCTACTTTACAAACGCACACCTTGAAATTCTTACAACAGTTGCCCACTTACTCAGTGCTAAAATTAACCAGGTAAATACGGTAAATAACTTACAAAAAACAGTTGAGCAACTTAACAACGCACAGAAATTAGAAAATAGCTTATTACAAATAGCTAACCTAACCTACAAAGCTAACGACTTAGATACCTTCTTTGAAGCTTTGCATTCAATTATTAATAACTTACTTCGTGCTGATAACTTTTTTATCGCTTTATATGACAAAAAAGTAGATATACTTGACCTTGTTTATATAGTTGAAGAAGGCATAAACACCAAAACACATCAAAAAATATCTAAAGAACAGCTAAAAGACACTGCTTCATATTACCTACTGCAAACAGAGCAAACCTTATTACTCAATAAAGATGCCTTTCAAAGTCATATTGATAACGGTGATTTTAAGATGGTAGGGAGGCAATCAGAGTCTTGGTTGGGTGTTCCATTTAAAACAAGTGATCGTATAAGCGGTGTTATTGTTGTACAAAGCTACGATAAAACACTGCAATACAACGAACACGACAGCGCTCTTCTAACTTACGTAAGTCGCCAAATAAGTATGGCAATTGATAGACAACTAGCCCGACAAGAGCTCGAACATAAAGCATTGCATGACGAGCTTACCGGCCTTGCTAACCGCTCATTACTCATTGAGAGAATAAAGCATGCTATTTTACGTTTAACGCGTGCTAAAAAAAGTACTAGCCATGCCCTGCTGTATCTAGATTTTGACCGTTTTAAAAGTATTAATGATTCGCTGGGGCAT
Source organism: Pseudoalteromonas arctica A 37-1-2 (assembly GCF_000238395.3). Lineage (GTDB taxonomy): Bacteria > Pseudomonadota > Gammaproteobacteria > Enterobacterales > Alteromonadaceae > Pseudoalteromonas > Pseudoalteromonas arctica. Next base: position 1,391,576 of record NZ_CP011025.1, on the reverse strand, counting down.
GAGGTCGGAGACCATTTTCTTATAAAAATATGCGACTTAATTAAAAGTACAGTACGAAGCACAGATACATTTGCTCGTTTAGGCGGTGATGAGTTTGCTATTTTCATGGAAAATATCACACATAAAAACCAAGTTAATGAAGCTTTAAACAGAATTAAAAGCGCATTATCAAAACCTCTAAATGTAGATAGCCACTTACTTCAAGCTTCTACTAGTATTGGTATTGCCTATACCGACAACATAAACGATAAAGCTTATATATTACTGCAACAAGCTGATGCTGCTATGTATGAAGCAAAATCCACCGGGCGTGGACAAGTTAAGTTTTTTAATAACACGATGCGTAAAAAACTTAAAACCCATGCCGATATCGAAAACGACTTGCAACACGGTATAGAACACAACGAATTTGAACTCTATTTTCAGCCAATTTTTACAATTACCACAAGTGAAGTTGTCGGATTTGAAGCACTTGTGCGCTGGCATCATCCAAAAAAAGGATTTGTACCACCTAATGACTTTATACCGATAGCTGAAACTACAGGGCAAATTATAAATCTTGATTTACATTTACTTGATTTAGCCGCTCAGCAGATTTCTAATTGGCACCAGCAAGGTCATCGCTTTTTGAAAGTAACGGTTAATGTATCGTCACGACATTTTGCAAGCCTCGATTTTGTAGCGCAAATACATTCTATTTATAATAAATACCAATTACCTCTGGGTTCTTTATGTTTAGAAATTACCGAATCAGGCTTAATAGAAAATCTAGAACTCGCCACTCAAATAATAGAAGGTCTTTCACCTTTAAAAGTAAAATTGTGCCTTGACGATTTTGGAACGGGTTATTCAGCACTGGGCTACTTGCACCAACTGCCTATTCATATTTTAAAAATAGATAAAAGCTTTATTGACCACCTACAAGATTCCACCAACCCACTTGTTGAAGCCATTTTATCACTTGCGCAATCATTAAAACTTGAGGTTGTTGCTGAAGGGATAGAAACACTTGAACAATTAGCCATTTTACAATCGACCGCGTGCGACTATGGCCAAGGTTTTTTAAAGTCAAAACCGGTCGCAGCCAAAGAAGCCATATTACTTATTAATAAGCCTTTATAAAAAGAGCCAGCGAGTTGGTCGCTGGCTTAGGTATTACGTATATACTCATCCATTAACCTAAACTAAAGCTAAAAAGCAAAATGACTTTAGTTTTTAAACCACAACCTAAAGTAACCATTCCCCACCCCACACAGTTATTTATATAGTCAAAATTCACACTGAGGTGAAGCACACCGCAATCGATATACTTAAAATACAACATGAAGCAAACTCATCTAAAACTCATCAAACCAGTTTTTGAATGACTTTTACCGTTACTAATTTTAATATTTTCGCGATTCATAGCAACAAACTGCAATAAATCGCAAACTTTTAGCCATCTAGACGTTGAAACGTTTTTTGTATAGGCGTAGTATGTGGTTAATCTGAGCTGAACTCACTTTTCCCATGAGAATTTTTAAAGATGATTGGTATTAAACATTTAAAAACCATAGCAACCCTAAAAGAAACAGGATCTTTGGTTAATACAGCACGAGAGTTATTTTTGACACAGTCTGCTTTATCTCATCAAATCAAAGATTTAGAGAATAAATTAGATTGCCAATTATTTGAGCGTAAAACTCAACCAGTCCGCTTTACCCCTCAGGGAATGCTATTACTTGAGTTAGCTCACGAAATATTACCAAAAATGGAAGCGACTAAATGCCGTTTGAAAGAAAGCTTAAATCAGCCTATTTCTCAACTGCGTTTAAGTGTGGAATGCCATGCATGTTTTCATTGGTTATTGCCTACTATTAAAGAATTTAATAACTTTTGGCCTGATATAAAAATTGATTACGAGCGCGGCTTTAGTTACGACGCTATTCCTGACTTACTAAGCGATGAGCTAGATTTAGTTTTAACATCTGACATACGTGAACCCGACACATTAGAGTACGCGCACTTATTTGATTTTAAATTGAAGCTTATTGTGGCACCGGATCATGAACTTGCTAAAAAAGCGTATGTAACAGCGCTTGATTTAAAAAACGAAACTATTATTTCATACCCTATCCCGCGTGAACGCCAAGATATATTTAAGCATTTCATTCAAAATGCACGTTTTGACGGTACGTTAAAAACGGTTGACCAAGGATTACTTATTTTTCAACTAGTAAGTGCCGGCATGGGCGTTGCCGCTTTACCTGATTGGCTAGTTACACCTTATGAAAGCCAAGGCTTAATTAAATCAATTCCTTTGGGCGCTCTTGGTCTTACTCGTCCTATGTATTTAGCGATGAAAAAAGACATGAAAGATAACCCTGTTTATCGTCACTTTTTAAATACGTGTAAGCTAAATAACGGTCGATAATCATCAATATAATGAGTAATATCGCTGTAATTAACTCTACAGCGTTTAACTCTTATGTTTGTTATTAAAAAAATGATTGGTGGCTTACTTATGCCACTGCCTCTATTGGGTTTATTTGCGTGCCTGATGATCCTACTCGCATTTAAAGGCCGCAAATCAGCTCTCTTCTTATCTACTTTAAGCTTAATTGTATTACTTGCATTGAGCACACCCTTTATCGCCAATTTAATTATCCAAAATAATGAACCTGCGTCGCTTGCATTTAATACCCTAAAGCATCCAAAAATAGAAAAAATAGTTGTACTAGGTTGCGATATAAATCCAAACCCAGCACTCAGTGCTAATAATCAATTAGGTAATTGTGCACTAACGCGCTTAGTAGAAGGTGTAAAGCTAGCAAAGCACTACCCTAATGCAGAGCTTATAGTTTCAGGCGGGGGCTATCAAAATATCACTAATAGCGGGCTTATGTATCAAACGGCAATTAGTTTAGGTGTTAATAAGAGTCGTATATTCCAAAACCCAAAAGCAATGGATACAGGTGAAGAAGCTAAGTTACTGGCATCAAAATTAGTCGACTTTAAGGTTGCACTAGTAACATCTGTACTGCACATGCCACGCGCAAAAGACTTATTTAATGCTCAAGGTATTGAAGTCATAACCGCAGCCACTGATTATCATAATTTTGCTGCACTTCCATGGAGCAAACAGTTTATTCCCAATGCTCATGCCTTACTAGTGGTTACGCAATACAGTCACGAAGTAGTAGGAAACACATGGATAAGTTTGCGCCGCTGGATAGATCCAGAGGCGCTGTAACTCATTTCGTCTAACTAACCTGATGTAATGGTCTCCTCCCTATACGGCATCTATGTGCCATGATTAAAGTGGTTACAATAATCAAAGGGAGAAGACCAAAATGAAGATTACAACAATTGGTTTAGACATAGCAAAAAGATTTTTCCATGTGGTGTGCTGCAATGAACAAGGGCGCTTAGTTAAAAAGAAAATGTTAAAGCGTGCGCAAGTGTTATCTTTTTTCCAACAACACACTACGTGTTTAGTTGCTTTAGAGGCCTGTGCAACTTCTCATTTTTGGGCTCGAGAAATCAGAAAATGTGGTCATGAGATAAAGCTTATTCCACCTCAGCATGTAAAAGCCTTCTTAGTTGGCAATAAAAATGATTATAACGATGCTTTAGCAATTAGCGTTGCTTCAAAACAACATCATATTAAGAGTGTCTGTATAAAATCAGTTGAGCAACAAGATAACCAAGCACAGCACAAAGCGAGAGAGTTAGCGGTCAGACAAAGAACGGCACTATGCAATCAAATCCGAGGCTTAACTGCTGAATACGGAATTATTTTAAATCAGGGTGTAAACACAATACGCAAAAGTATCCCCCTAATTTTAGAAGATGAAAATACCGGATTATCAGGCGCATTTAAAGCGGTACTAAAGCAGTTAGAAACACAATTGAGTAACTTAGACAGCTGCATTGAAACTTACAGTACATTAATAGTTGAAACAGCAAAAAATAATGATATTTGCCAACGGATCCAAACAATACCTGGATTTGGTCCTATGGTATCAAGCGCCTATTTCAATGAAGTTGGAAATGGCAGTAACTATAAAAGAGGCCGCGATGTTTCAGCGTCTTTAGGTATCGTTCCGCGTCAACACAGTAGTGGCGGAAAAGATACTTTACTTGGGATAAGTAAGCGAGGAAATAGCTACTTAAGGTGCCTGTTGATCCAAGGAGCAAAAGCTGTTGTCTCAAGAGCAAAAACGAAGAATGATAAATTAAGTCAATGGATAAACCGACTGGTTCAAACTCGAGGGCATAATCGAGCATGTGTAGCTTATGCCAACAAGATGGCGAGAATGGCTTGGGCTATTAGCGCTTCAGGTGAGAGTTACTCACCCGTATAAATACTCTTCAAAGAATTGCGTAAGTGGCTAAAACGATGACATAACAGGTCAAACCTGCATATTGAAAACCTATAGAGTTCAGTGGTAGTAAATACCGATAACCTGATCAGGACAATATGCGCGGATTACATCAAGGTCAGAAGTAATAATCTTCACTAAAAGACCGTATATATGACAGCAAACCTGTCCCTGCTATCGTTGAATGACACCTTGCAATACTGGAGGAGACCATATATGAACTCTGGATAATAAAATCTATCTCAAGTAGCGTTCAGGTTAACTAATAGATAGCCTAGTTAAACTGGGTTATCTATGTCTATAAATGTCACATCAAAACCATGCTCTTGAGCAAGTAACTCACCCAGAGCTTTTACACCATAGCGCTCTGTTGCATGATGTCCTGCGGCAAAAAAATCAATGTTTTGCTCACGAGAACTATGAATTGTTTGCTCCGATGCCTCACCGGTTAAATAAGCATCAATGCCTTGCTCTGCAGCTAAATCAATATACCCTTGCCCACCACCGGTGCACAGTGCAATGGTTTCAATTTTTGTTGAACGTACTAAGCTTGTGAGCGGGGTTCGATTTAGCACTTTTGCAATTTTATCTGCAAAATCTTCACCACTTAATGGTGTTTTTAAACGCCCTTTCATTGCTACGCTATTTGAAGTTGGCTCTAGCCCTGTTTCAATTTCAATATCCAATAATTTTGCTAGTTGCGCGTTATTGCCAACTGCTGGATGAATATCGAGTGGTAAGTGATAGCCAAATAAATTAATATCGTGTGCTAATAACGCACCTATACGACGCTTTTTCATTCCCGTTATTGGTTGGGATTCCCCTTTCCAAAAAAATCCATGATGAACTAAAATAGCATCTGCTTGTTGCTCAATGGCAGCATCTATTAATGCTTGACTTGCGGTTACGCCCGTCACAATTTTTTTAATTTCGTTTTTACCTTCGACCTGTAAGCCATTTGGGCAAAAATCTTTAATTAATTGAGGTTTTAAAATGTCATTTAGGAGTTGGTTAAATTCTCTACGTTGCATATAACTTACCTTACTTAGCACTAAATTTTGTGCAAATTTTGGCGTTTATAGCCTTAAAATGGAAGGAAAATCGCAAAAAATTGAAAAACCGTTTTAAAATAGGTATAAATACCTCTTCTTTATCTGTGTTCACAACGTATAGGGTCTCTGATGAGCAAACTAGACAAAACAGAAGTGTTATCTGCCTTTGAAGCAGCGTACGAAACTGCCAATGGTAAAAAACCTGAAATCACAACTAAACCTGGTTGGTACAGCATTGATGGCGGTAAAAATTTACGCCTAGCTGACGTAGCAGAGCTTACTAAAAAGTTAAACTCTGGTAAAACAACTAAAACGAAAAAACCAAAAGCAGCTGCGCCTGTTAAAGCACAGAAAAAAGCGCCATTCACTGTTGTTACCGAAAACGAAGAAGGTTACACAGCGGAAGAACTTTGGATTGTAATTTTAGCTCGTAAAGATCATGACTGTCGCTTACCGCGCGGTGTTGTTTAATCAACATTTATGATTTTTAAAAGAAACCGCGTTAAGCGGTTTTTTTATGTGCGCGATTTACCGTGGAAGACAGTAACCACTTTGCAGCAAAGCCACAAATAACAATGAACATCGTCCCGACTAATACTGGCATAATTAAAAAGTCCCAACTTTGTCCAGATACAATAATCAGAATAGGGTTAGCACCCGCCGCAGGGTGCACTGTTTTAGTAAGCATCATGAGTGTAATTGCAAAACCAACGGCTAATGCAATAGATACACTCCCGTCACCAACATAGGTTACAAAAACGATCCCCACAAATGCTGTTAAAAGATGACCAAAAATCACATTTTTTGGTTGTGCTAATGGGCTATTTGGTATGCCAAATACAAGTACTGCCGTTGCGCCAAAAGGTGCCATTAACCACAGTCCATAGCCTCCAATATTATTCAGCCAAGATAAAAAACCCAATACTAGCGCTGAAAAAAAGCCAGCAACACAGGCTAATTTAATATCTTCAATATTCATGCTACATCCTTAAATAAAAGCAGACAGACTTGTCTACCTGGCAATGATAGACAAGTCTGTCTACTTATGTCAAGATACCTTTCAGCTAATATTTAGGGGGTTTTATGAATAAACGAGAGCAAATTATTACAACAGCACTTAATCTCTTTTATAGCAAAGGCTTACATGCTGTGGGTATTAATGAAATTCTAGCCGTTTCAGGTATCGCTAAAAAAACGCTTTATAATCACTTCGCAAGCAAAGATGAGCTAATACTTGCTTGCTTAGCCACACGTGATAAAAATTTTAATAATTGGCTAGAACAAGTCTGTGATAAACAAAGCGCCCTTGACGTTGCGAATGGATTATTTAAAGGTTTAGAGAGCTGGTTTAATAGTGGAGTGCCGGAATTGGGCGATTTTAATGGATGCTTCTTCATAAACGCAGCAGCAGAATATCCACTCGCAGCGCATACTATTGCAATACAGTGTAAGGCACATAAACAAGCTGTATTTAAAATTATATTGAATTCTTTACTTGCCACTCCTCAGCTAAAAAATAATAAAGCTAAAGCCGAAAATGTCGCACAAACATTATTTACTCTAAAGGAAGGGCTTATATGCCAAGCACGTGTCATGCATACTCAACCACTTATTATGCCAAGCACTGCTTTGCTAAAACACATAATACAAAGCTAAAAAAAGCGGCTATGTAGCCGCTTTAAAAAGTTTAAAATAAATTACAGTTCTTCAAAATAAAGTGGTTCGCGCTCTTTTTTACCTACTTCATTCATTGTTTCGGCATTGAATAAGCGACCATTGATCATGGTGTAATCTACTTTATCCGAATCTCGAATGTCTTTAAGCGGATCGCCATCTATAACCATTAAATCAGCCAGTTTGCCCACTTCAAGCGAGCCTACGTTTTTATCAAGCCCTAAATACTTAGCCGGATCGAGTGTTGAAGCACGTATTGCCTCAAGCGTTGTCATTCCGCCTTGTGCAAACATCCACATCTCCCAGTGTGCACCTAAGCCTTCACGCTGACCGTGAGCACCTAAGTTAACTAATACACCTAGGTCTTGCAGCTCAGCAGCAACGCGTGCGTTATTAAAGTGATTATAGTGATGATCGGGCGCTTTAATGCGGCGCATAGAGCGCGGTAATAATTGATTTTTTGGCACAAATTTACTTAAACGCGGATGATTCCACACATCAGTTTTATCGTACCAGTAATTTTCACCCCAAATGCCTCCATAAGCCACTACAAGTGTTGGTGTATACCCAACATCACTTTGCGACCATAACTGCTTTATATCGTCATATATGTGCTCTACAGGGATTGAATGCTCAATACCTGTGTGTCCATCTACAATCATACTTAAGTTATGTTGTAATAATGAGCCACCTTCAGGGACAACCATCATTTCAAGTTCACGACCTGCTTCAATAACTTGTTGGCGCTGCTCTCGGCGTGGCTGGTTATACGATTTAACACTAAACGCCCCTACTTTTTTAAGGCGCTCTAAATGAAATTTAGCATCGTCTAACGAGTCAATATGCGACGTATAACCTGGCATATTTGCGCCATATAAAATAGTACCGGTAGAGAAAATACGCGGGCCAACAATCATGCCTGCCTTTTGCATTTCGCTTGCGGTAAATATTTCAGAGGTATCGTTTGATGGATCGTGAATTGTAGTAACACCTAGCGCTAAACCTGCAAAGTTTTTCCAGTTTTGCTCAGGTATAATTTCGTCACTTGCTTGCGAGCCATGTGCATGAGCATCAACAATACCAGGCATAATAGTTTTACCTGTTACATCAATAACCTCAGCACCTTTAGGAATGCTTATATCGCTGGCTGTACCAATTGCTTTAATATGCTTACCATCAGTGATAATTACACCATTTTCAATAACCTTTTCGCCATCCATAGTTATAATTTTTGCACCAGTGAGCGCAATCATACCTTTAGGCTCTGCCATTTTTTTACTGAAACCGATATTATCGCCACTTTTCACTTTAAAGTCGGCATCTTCGGCTTTGTTAATGGCAAACATCCCCTCAAGGCTTGCATGATAAAGCTCAGGCCCTAATGTCCAATAAAGTTTGTTGCTCTTAGCACTCCAGCTAATGTTTTCACCAGCACGTACCGATAACTGCTCTATTGGAAATTGACTGTCTTTAGGCCCAATATTAGTTGTTTTACCACTTTGTACAAACGGGGTTACAAATACTTTAAATCGCTCAGCAAAAGCGAGGTATTGCCCATCTGGTGATACTCTAAATTCTGTCGCATGCTCTGACTCGTACAGTTTACGAACTTTTTTACTTTCAAGCTCAACTACGCTAAGCGTTGGTTTTGGCCAAGGACTCATTATAAAAACGCGATCGCTTGCATCTCCAAATTGTGGTTGATAACCACTTTTTGAAATAAGCTCACTTTTACCGCCTTTAGCGCTTACGCTATAAACCCCCGGATTAAGTGACCACTTAGGGTTTAAAATACTGCCGCCAGTGGCTTTTCGATAAACAACCGTTTTCCCATCGGGACTAAACGTAGGCTCTACATATTTCCCGGGCTCTTTAGTAATTGTATCGCCACGACCACTGCGCGCAGAAACCACTCTTACAGACCCTTGTTTGTTATCATCCCATGTGGTGTAAACTATTTTTTTACCATCGCGAGAGTACTGTGGAAATAATTCGTAATGATCAGTTTGCTTTGTTAAACGCTTAATTTTACCTGACTCTAAATCACGTTTATAAATATGCCCAAGCGCTTCAAAAATTGCAGTTTCGCCATCTGGGCTTACTTGCACATTACGCAGCATTTTTACATCAAACTCATCAGTATCTAAGTTTTGTGTAAAGCGCACCGCTTTTTGAATTTTTTTACTTGTTTGCACTTTAAAAGGTATGGTTTTAACAGATTTGTCTGCAACATCTAGCTTGTGAATTGTGCCACCAGCCCAAAATACCAGTTCTTCATTATCGGGTGTCCATGCAATGGTTGGGTATACACCATGAATAGCCCAGGTTTCTTGCATATCTCGCTCAAGCTTATCGTAAAGCTTAGTGTGCTCACCGCTGGTTAAGTCATATAAATAAAGACTAGTTTGAAAATCATCACGCTTTATATAAGCAAGCTTTTTACCATCTGGTGATGGTGTAGGCCTAATGGCACCGCCCATCGTATCGATTATGGTTTCAATTTCACCCGTTTCACGGTCGTAGCGCTTAATTTTATAAATGCCCGCTACAGAATCCTTTGAATAATGAAAGGTTTTACCGGGTGTTGCATCATGCGAAAAGTATACATAACGACCATCAGGTGAAAACATTGGCTCACCTAAATCTTTTTGATCGTTCTCGCGTTTTGTAAGCTGCACACCCTTGCCACCCGCTTTATGATACAACCACACTTCACCGGCACCTAATGAGCGGCTAGCTGTAAAGTGTTTACGCGCAACTAAGTAGTCGCCATCAGGACTCCATGCAGGACTATTTAGTAATCTAAAGGTTTCATCGGTAACAGCGTGTTGGTTTTCGCCATTTAAGTCCATTATCCAAATGTTATCGCCACCACCTTGGTCGGAGGTAAACGCAATACTTTTGCCGTTAGGACTAAAGCGTGGTTGCATTTGCCATGCAATATCAGAGGTGAGCTTTGTAGCTGTACCACCACTCATTGGCATAGTGTAAATATCGCCAAGTAAGTCAAACACCACGGTTTTACCATCAGGGCTAATATCTATATTCATCCATGTGCCCTGATCAACGCTAATTGCAGCGTCAACAAATTGCCCCTTAGGTGAATCTACTTGCCATTTTTGTTCGTCTTTTTCAGCGGCATTTACCTGCCCTATCGCTAATGACACCGACAGCGCCAATACTGTATGAAGCATTTTTTTCATGCGTTTCTCGCTTGTTATTGTTGCAGTAAAAACTATTTCACATGATTGCAACAAAAACAAACGCAACTTGCCAGCGTTATATGATAAAGCGCGGTTTATGTAGGTTTAATGCCAAACAATAGGGTCAAATTGATAGTAATTAACTAGCATACTGTAAATTTCAGGATCGTATCGGCGAAGCTCTGCGGGTTTTTCGAGGAAGGTTTCGGTGAGTACAGCAAAAAACTCAGCTTCGTTAGTCGCACCATAGCTGTGAATAACATGCGGCATGCTATAGGCAACATGGCTTTTTAACTGGGTGAAGGCACGGCTAAATACTCGGCCCCACTCTTTGTAATCTGCTGAGCTTTTTAAAATGGGTGTGCCCGTTGTTTTACCTGTTTCTTGATCGAGTTGATGCGCAAACTCATGAAATACCAGGTTATGTCCATCACTTGGTAAACGATTACCCTCAAGTACATCATGCCAGCTTAAAACGAGTGTGCCGCCAGGCCATGACTCGCCTAGTCTTACCGTATTATGGTAACTCACAAGTCCTGCACTATCGCGAGTTGATTGCGGAGCATAATAAGCACTTGGATATAATAAAATTTCTTTTACATTTCTATATAACGGCCACGGTTTATTAAGTACTAATACACACGCATCGGCGGCAACAATTAACTTCATTGCAGACGTTAGCCTTAAGCCATCACAACCGACAAAGCGTTTTTCGTTTAAAAACCACGTAATGTGTCGCTCTAATTTTTCTCTGTCGGCGTCAGTCATTTTTTTATAGATGGGCATGCAACGCAGTAAAATATCTTTTTGCTGCGAATTTAAAGCAAAGTCTTTATATTTACTGCGCCATAATCGGTTTTGAATTGATGGCCAACGCCAGAAAATCACCACAAAAAGAATTAAAACAACAATTAACAGTCCATTTATCATGGGGATTTCCTGAGCTAAGGTATGGTATATAAATATGTCCAGCAGACGTGTTTTTCAAGCATACAAGGTTATGTATTTGAATATAAAGTAATTCACATCGCATTGCTTATAGATTACTTATAAATTGTTTACTGCTTTGCACTGCCGTTACTGATGTGTTTAAAGTTAACCTTTGCAAAAAGTGTCAAATGTACCCTGCAATGTGTTTATAAATTTCGCTACGTGCAAACCATCCATTAATGAATGGTGTACATCGATAGCTAAAGGCATTGTGCCTGTGTGTTTATCAAACTGACCAAATACAAATTTAGGAATGCCTAAACTCTGCCCTTCACTAAATGCATGCGAAAACGCACTAAAATTCAGCCACGGCAAAACAGATATATGAATTAAATCTGCCTGCCCTTCTGTTTGGGCAAATGCATCAGAAAATAACGGCTGTAATTTCGCTTTTTTGCTTACGTCACTTGCATGATTTGCAAACTCTTTAAACTCGCCTGTGCTGTTAAAATAACTAAAAACAAACGTATCGTTTTCAGACAACTCAACCACACTTGCGCGAACACTATTAAGTAACCATGGTTGATTATCTATTATACGTAGCATTATTGAATCGACCTTATGGCACGCTTTTAAGGTGCAATATACATACGCTTGAAAAAAAGAAAATTGATTGTTTTTGCAATAGTCGTAAAGTGCTTGAGCATCTAAACGCACACACACATTAAAGTAAGGCTGAGAAAAGTGTTTAAATAATTCAAAGTGTTGCTTTCTAGGCCAATTATCTAAATCGATAGGCTGCATGAGAGAAGTTGAGGGAGTCATAATTTGCCGCACAAAATTAAAAATAAAGTGTACCGCTGTTCAGTAATAATTGCATTAACTTACAGATAAACAAAAGGTGTGCAATTGCACACCCTTATATAAATTAGAACTTAGATCACAGACCGTTTTTAATGATCTCTTGGGCTAATTCGTCAGCAATTAAATGCGTTGATTTTTGCTCTTTTTCGCTGCGAGCAAAAATTTCAGTTAACGTATTAAAAATACCTTCAACATGTTTATTAGACGCTGCTGCACTGTAACCATCTGGCGCTGTTTCATAATAAACATTAATAATACCACCGGCGTTAATTACGTAATCTGGTGCATATAAAATGCCTTTTTCACGAATAACTTCACCGTGGCGAGATTCTGCCAGCTGATTATTAGCACAGCCTGCAATAATAGTCGCTTTTAAACGCGGTATCGTTAAATCGTTAACGGTTGCACCTAATGCACAAGGTGCATAAACATCAACATCTAAGTCGTAAATGTCATCAATGCCAACCGCAGTCGCGCCAAAATCATTAACTACGCGATCAATTGCAACTTGGTTAATGTCAGTTACAAACAACTCAGCGCCCGCATCGGCTAAATGCTTACATAAACCATATGCAACAGCACCTAAACCTTGAACAGCCACTTTCACACCTGCAAAATCTTGATGACCACGTTGATGCTGTAGCGCTGCTTTAATTCCTAAAAACGTACCGTATGCTGTAAATGGCGATGGGTTACCACTTTTACCTTCAAGACCCAGTACGTAATTAGTTTCTTTATTCATAATAGCTACATCAGCACATGTGATGTTTACATCTTCTGCTGAGTAATAGCTGCCATTTAATCGCTCTAACTGGCGGCCAAATGCACGGAATAATTGCTCAGATTTAATTTCTTTCGCATTACCTATAATTACAGATTTACCGCCACCAAAGGGTAAGCGCGCCACTGCATTTTTATAAGTCATGCCCTTTGATAAACGTAGCACGTCGTAAACAGCATCTTCGTCGTTCGCATAATCCCACATTCTACATCCACCAACTGCAGGACCTAGGTTAGTATTATGTACAGCAATAATTGCTTTTAAACCCGACTCTTCATCAGAACAAAAAACCACTTGTTCATGGTTATCAAATTCAACTCGATTAAACACAGCCACTTAAAATACTCCGAAATAGTTAACCCGTGAGAGGGTATGCGCGCTGGAAATTGCCGAGACTTTATCACTTCATATTCGAGTTCGCTATACTCGCAGAAGATAAAACCAATGAAAACATCAAGCTTAAATTAAATAACCGGATTAAAACTATTGTATAGATAAAAAATTCACAAAATCGTCATTTGTAAGTTTTAAAAGCTATAAATAGAACAACCACATCAACTTACGTTTACGTGAACGTAACAAAGCGATTACGTGTAAAGTTTAATATACAAGTGCTGCTTGCCCGCCACGTATTGCTGCCTATAGGTTTCCAGTAAAAAGCGAGCTTTTTCGCAAACTGGTCAGAGCTGTAAGCTTGATAATGACTCTATTTAAAAAACAAAAAAGCGAGCACTAGGCTCGCTTTTTAAAAACATAACGTACGTTATTTTAGCTTGCTATCAAGCTCTTCAATTTTAGCTTTCCAGATTGCAGGGCCTTGTGTGTGCGCATTAGCACCTTCACTGTCTACTGCAACGGTCACTGGCATATCTTCTACTTCAAATTCGTAAATAGCTTCCATACCTAAATCTTCAAAAGCAACTACGCGTGCTTTTTTAATCGCTTTAGATACTAAGTAAGCTGCGCCGCCTACAGCCATCAAATAAACAGATTTATGCTCTTTAATAGACTCAACCGTTGCAGGGCCACGTTCAGCTTTACCAATCATGCCTACAATGCCTGTTTTTTCTAGCATCATATCAGTGAATTTATCCATGCGAGTGGCGGTTGTAGGGCCTGCAGGACCTACTGCTTCATCACGTACCGCATCCACAGGACCAACGTAATAAATAAATTTATTATCAAAGTCTACGCCTTTTGGTAAGCCTTCACCTGAATTGATCATATCTTGTAGACGTTTATGCGCTGCATCACGACCTGTTAAAATAGTACCTGAAAGTAAAACGGTTTCGCCCATTTTCCATTCTTGAACATCTTTTTTAGTCAGTGTATTTAAGTCAACACGACGTGTGCCTTCGCCCACTTCAAATGTTACTTGTGGCCAATCTTCTAGCTTAGGTGCTTTTAAATTAGCAGGACCAGAACCATCAAGTGTAAAATGTACATGGCGAGTTGCCGCACAGTTAGGGATCATTACTACAGGTTTTGAAGCAGCATGTGTTGGTGCTGTTTTAATTTTAACATCAACAACCGTTGTTAAACCACCTAAGCCTTGTGCGCCAATACCTAATTTATTAGCACGGTCAAAAATTTCTAAACGTAGCTTTTCTTCAGTCGTTTCTGCGCCGCGTTCCATTAGTTCATGGATATCAACCGGGTCCATTAACGACTCTTTAGCCATTACTGCCGCTTTTTCAGCCGTACCACCAATACCTATTCCTAGCATGCCTGGCGGACACCAACCAGCCCCCATTGTTGGTAGTGTTTTTTCTACCCATTCAGCAACATCATCTGACGGGTTTAACATAACCATTTTACTTTTGTTTTCAGAGCCGCCGCCTTTAGCCGCAACCATTACTTCTACTTTACCGCCCGCTACTAAATCGATATGTACAACCGAAGGCGTATTATCTTTCGTGTTTTTACGCGTGCCAGCAGGGTCTGCAACAATAGATGCACGTAAAGGGTTATCTGGATTCAAATATGCACGACGAGTACCTTCATCAACCATTTGTTGAACGGTTAAATCTGTTTTATCCCACTTAACATCCATACCTACTTTAACAAAACAGGTAATAATACCGGTATCTTGGCAAAGTGGACGCTTGCCTTCAGCCGACATGCGTGAGTTAATTAAAATTTGTGCAATGGCGTCTTTAGCCGCTTTACTTTGTTCTTTGTTGTAAGCTTTTTCGAGAGCTTGAACAAAATCAAGTGGGTGATAGAACGAAATATATTGCAATGCATCTTCAATGCTATCAATAAAGTCTTGCTGACAAATTGTACTCATAGTGGTTCCTTAAGTTACCGTTACGCGTTGTCGCGTAATCTAAATCAAACCGGTGACGGTGGTTTGCACTGTTTTTTACAGCTTAGTGCTGCCAAAAAATTTGACTTATGATACCCTCCCAGCCCGTTTCGAGCCAGTTCTTAAAGGGGCAGTAAATGCTAAACAATAAAAAAAATTGTATTAAATTAGGCATAACACAAAACTGCATTGACGTTTTTGCGCATTTTTCACATTTGCCTTATGCAATTCTATTAGATTCTGCAAATAGTAATCATATAAACAGCCGTTTTGATATTATTGCCATTGAGCCGCAAAGTACCCTTGAAGTAAAAAATAATAAAAGCTTTTTAAATAATATAGAAAGTAGTGATAACTGCTTTGAAATTATGAATAATGAGCTTTCGCATCTTGATAAAACAAAAGCCGGTTACGATTTACCCTTTAACGGCGGCTGGCTTGGCTACTTTGGCTACGACCTAGGCCGTACAATTGAAAACATCCCCACTCGTGCTATCGAAGACATTAACCTTCCCCAAATGGCTATTGGCCTTTACTTAGATGCCCTTATTTACGACAAGCAGCAACAAAGCTGGTTTTATGTATCGCAGCCAAACACCGATCGATTAGCGCTTTATCAACAATATTTAAATACACACGTTAACTCCCAAGTTAATACACAGTCCTTTGCCCTAAATAGCGACTGGCAATCAAATATGAGCGAAACGGAATACGCTGCAAAGTTTGCCCAAATTGAGGAGTATTTAAAAAGTGGCGATTGTTACCAAATTAATTTAGCGCAGCGCTTTAACGCTCAGTTTGAAGGCTCCCCTTGGGCAGCTTATATTAAACTGCGTGAGGCAAATAAAGCGCCGTTTTCAAGCTTTATAAATCACCCTCAAGGGGCTATTTTATCAATTTCTCCTGAGCGCTTTATATCTGTAAACAATAACGTTGTAGAAACCAAGCCAATTAAAGGCACACTGCCACGAAAAGCAGATGCACTAGAGGATCAACGCCAAGCGAAAATACTCGCAGCATCAGCTAAAGATCGCGCTGAAAATGTAATGATTGTTGATTTACTACGTAACGACTTAGGCAAAGTAGCAAAACCAGGCAGCGTTCACGTCCCTTCCCTTTTTGCTATTGAAAGCTTTCCGGCAGTGCATCATTTAGTAAGCACGGTAACCTCAGAACTTGATGAAGGTAAAACAGCGGTCGATCAGCTAAAAGCGGCTTTTCCGGGGGGCTCAATCACAGGTGCACCCAAAATTAGAGCGATGGAAATAATTGAAGAACTAGAGCCGCATCGCCGCAGCATTTATTGTGGTTCAATTGGTTATTTAAGTGCGTGTGGAAATATGGATACGAATATCACTATTCGCACCTTGGTGTGCCACAAAGCGCAAATTTACTGCTGGGCAGGTGGCGGAATAGTCGCTGATTCTAAAGTCGAATTGGAATATCAAGAAACTTACGATAAAGTAAATAAAATCCTCCCTTTATTAAAACAGTAGGTCGTTTTGAATAGTGAACACATTATGGCGCGGTTTCTGTTAAGCCCTACAGCTGCGCCAAATCAGTTAAAAGACACACGTAAAAAACGCGCTAGCGCTGTTATGCTGCCAATTATTGATATAGATAACCATGCACATATTTTACTGTGTAAACGCCCTACTTATTTACACCATCACCCTGGGGAGATTTGTTTGCCCGGAGGCAAGTTTGAAGTAAGCGACATTACCCTTCGCACCACAGCCCTTCGCGAACTAAAAGAAGAGCTAAATATTGTCCAAAGCAACGTTAATGTATTAGGTCACTTACCTGAGTATTCAACCTTAACGGGTTTTAGTATTAGCCCCTATGTAGGTTTACTCAAAAAAGACACCACCTGGGAAAATGACTATAATGAAGTACAAGCGAGCTTTTTGCTCTCTGTCACTGAGTTAAATAACGAAGCTAACTGGCAACCCTTACCTTTTCAACGATTTGGGAAAACGGTTATTTTGCAAGGTTTTAAAACGCCGCATGGTTTACTTTGGGGTGCGACTGCAAGCATTATAAAAAACTTTACAAAACAACTCGCCTTACCAGTTTAAATCTTCGTTATTAGTAGTTACACAATCACAATTCCACGTTATCATGCTCGACCGTTCAAAGAGCAGCTTCGTGCTGATAAAACAAAGTAGAGACACACACATTATGATCAGTGCATTTGATATGTTTAGCATTGGTATTGGCCCTTCGTCATCACACACCGTTGGCCCAATGCGCGCATCACGCTTATTTGTTAATGACCTACAAGAACAACAATTATTAGCAAATGTGACCGATATTAAAGTAGAGCTTTATGGCTCTCTTGGTCAAACAGGTGTTGGCCATGGCTCGGGTAAAGCCGTAATTCTTGGTTTAGCCGGTTACGATCCTGAAACAATTGATGCCGATTTAGTCGACGACATTTTAGCAACCATTGAAAAAGATCAGGTTATTTATCTAAACAAAACACACAAAGCTAAGTTTCCAAAACAAGGTGCTATTGTTTTTCATCGTCGTAAAACACTGCCTAAGCATTCTAATGCAATGGAAATTATCGCCTCAAACAACGGCGAAAAAGTTTACAGCAAAGTATATTACTCTATTGGCGGTGGCTTCATTGTTACCGACGAAGAGTTTGAAAACGAAAAACAGGCAGCCCTCGATATTAGAGAAGAAAATCCAGCCCCCTTCCCATTTGGTAGCGCAAAAGAACTACTAGAGATGTGTAAAGAGTCTGGGTTTAGTGTTTCTACCTTGATGATGAAAAACGAAAAAACACTGCGCACTGAAGACGAAGTAAAAGACACATTGTTCCATATTTGGAAAGTAATGATGGCTTGTATTGACCGTGGTATGCGCACCGAAGGTATTTTACCTGGCGGCTTAAAAGTAAAACGCCGTGCGCCCAGCTTATACTTAAAACTAAATATAGAGGTCAGTAACGACCCGCTTCGTGCAATGGACTGGGTTGATTTATTTGCCCTTGCCGTAAACGAAGAAAACGCTGCAGGTGGCCGTGTAGTTACCGCACCAACTAATGGTGCTGCGGGTATTTTACCGGCTGTGCTTATGTACTATCACACATTTGTGAAAGAAGTAGACCGCGATATAGCCACGCGTTATTTATTAACCGCTGCTGCTATTGGTATTTTATATAAAAAGAATGCCTCTATATCGGGTGCCGAAGTAGGTTGCCAAGGTGAAGTCGGCGTTGCGTGCTCTATGGCTGCAGGCGCATTAACAGAAATTGTTGGTGGCAATGTTGTGCAAGTAGAAAACGCAGCAGAAATTGGTATGGAACATAATTTAGGCCTAACGTGCGACCCTGTTGGTGGCTTAGTACAAGTACCGTGTATTGAACGTAATGCAATGGGCGCTATTAAAGCAATTAACGCTTCACGTTTAGCTATACGTGGCAGTGGCGAGCAAAAGGTATCGCTTGATAAAGTGATTAAAACCATGCTTGAAACTGGTAACGATATGAAAACTAAATATAAAGAAACCGCTCGCGGTGGATTGGCTGTTAATATTATCGAATGTTAATCAGCTCGCTATAAAAAGAAAAAGCCGCCTATTTTTAAAATAGGCGGCTTTTTTATTATTCGTTTAATGTAGTGACATTATTTAACGGGTAACTCTATATCTGCAAATAACTTATCTACGTCATCTTGGTTACGTAATAAGCTTGCTCGCTCCACGCGCTCTTTGGTTAAATGCGGTGCAAAACGTTCGATAAAATCATACATATAAGTACGTAAAAAGCTGCCCTTTCTAAAACCAATTTTGGTCGTGCTAGCTTCAAATAAGTGGCTTGCGTCAATACACACTAAATCGGTATCGCTTACTTGATCTATCGCCATTGAAGCAACAACACCAACTCCTAAACCCAGTCGTACGTATGTTTTTATAACATCAGCATCGGTTGCGGTAAATACAATGTGTGGTTCAAGCCCGTGTGCGCTAAACGCTTTATCTAACTCTGAGCGGCCCGTAAAACCAAATACATATGTAATGAGTGGATATTGAGCAATATCAGCAACGGTTAAACTATTTGCCTTTTTAGCCAACGGATGATCTTTAGCGACAACAATACTGCGATTCCAATGGTAGCAAGGCAGCATAACTAAATCTGAATACAAATGCAGTGCTTCTGTTGCAATAGCAAAATCGGCATCACCGCGTGCTGCAGCATCCGATATTTGCTGTGGAGTACCTTGGTGCATATGAAGCGATACCGCAGGGTATTTTTTCATAAACCCTTGAATTACGTTAGGCAAAGCATAACGCGCTTGGGTATGTGTTGTAGCAATATTTAACTTACCTTGATCAGGTAGCGTATGCTCATTAGCAACGGCTTTAATACCTTCGACTTTAGAGAGTATTTCACGAGAAATATTAATAATATCTTCGCCGGCACCGGTTACATGCGTTAAATGCTTACCACTGCGACCAAAAATTTGCACACCCAACTCATCTTCTAACATGCGTACTTGTTTAGAAATTCCTGGTTGCGAGGTAAATAAACTCTCAGCAGTCGCTGAAACATTTAATTTATGATTTTGTACTTCTACGATGTATCTGAGTTGTTGTAATTTCATGGCTGCAAATTTTAACGTTATTATTCATATTATTTATAAAGGCAATACCGCTTAAAACCAAGTGTTATTTACGTAAAATAGCACTTTAGGTCTTTAGGTGTGCAATTATCTGATTAGAGTTCAAGGCTAGCATAATAAATATGCTTCAGGTAGCGATGATTATTCAGCTCAAGTTTATAAGTCCTTAGGCTTACTGCAGTTTATAAAGAGCTCAACCTATCAATTTTTTGGTATATTTTTTAAGTTAATCGGCGCAAAGCTACCCTGTTAACGTATATTTAATGTAAGATTAAGTAATTAGGTTATATATCCGAGAATTACACCATGATCGTTTCTATTATAATAGTACTTATAGTTGCATTGATTGTGATTGCACTTTGGGTAAGTGCTGTACAACAACACAAAGAAAAACAAGAAGCGGAACGCCGCAAAGAGCTAACAAAACAAAAAGCTATAATAGAAGAAACAGAAGAAGCACTAATGAATAGTGCCAATATACCTCTTTCTGAAAATATAATCCGTGTATTGCAACGCCGTATTTACGAAGCATTAAACACGATGGTTACTAGTTCGCCAACATCCAAAGCACTCAAAAGCCGCTTAGGTGAGGCTAAAACGCACCTCACCAATGCAGTTCTAGACAACAGCAGTGAAGCCCTAACGTTACCCAATAATGACAAACAGCTTGTTGGCCTAATTCAAGGCATCAAAAAATTGCGCTCAATTTTACGCTCTGAACATAATAAAGGTCGTATTGATAGCCAAATTTTTGTTTTAGAAGATAAACGCCTCGAAAAACTACAACTACGTATTAATATTGAAAGCCAAATAAAACGTGGCTTGTCTGCCCGCTCAGCCAGTATGGTTGGCTCTGCAAGACAGTACTTTGAAAAAGCGCAGGCGACACTCAGTGCAGTCACCTACTCTGATGAATACGTAACTTCAAAACGCTTGGAAGTTGAGGGTTACTTAGAAGCAATTAGTGTTGAACTGAGAGCTTCTAATGCAAGCGCACTTAAAAAGAAAACAGAAGAAGAGCAAGACGACTTAGATATACTGTTTGCTCCTAAAAAGAAATGGTAGTGCTTTTATAAAAGCATTAAAAAAGCCTGCACAAATTAAAATTTGTGCAGGCTTTTTTGTGTTTTTTGTTAGCTATTAAGACAAAAATGCAAACTTGAAAACAAACAAGGCTGTTAATATCCAAACACTAATACTGACTTGATCTTGCTTGCCGCACAAGACTTTAACCGCCGTATAAGATATAAAACCAAGTGCAATACCGTGCGCAATCGAAAACGTTAATGGTGTCATCAGTAATACCACAGTAACAGGAATTGCATCGGTCATATCATCCCAGTTTACAAACTTTAAATTTTGCAGCATCAGAACAGCGACATATAAAATAGCGCCTGCCGTAGCATAAGCCGGTACCATTTGTGCAAGCGGTGCAAAGAACATCATTAGTAAAAAACAAATACCTACAACCACAGCCGTTAAACCAGTACGTCCGCCAACAGATACACCAGCAACCGATTCTATATACGATGTAGTCGTAGACGTACCTAGCATCGCACCTGCAATGGTTGCTGAGCTGTCAGCACTTAATGCGCGCCCTAAACGAGGCATGTTACCTTTTTCATCAGCTAAACCTGCTTTTTGAGTTACCGCAACTAATGTACCCGAAGTATCAAAAAGATCGACAAACAAGAAAGCAAAAATAACACTCATCATTGATATATCAAAAGCGGCTGCAAAATCTAGCTGCATAAAAGTGGGCATTATTGATGGTGGCATAGCCATAACACCGTGATATTCAACAAGCCCCAAACTTAAAGCAATGCCAGTCACTAATAAGATACTAATAAGCACGCCACTTTTAAAATCGCGGTATAAAAGCGCTGCAATTACAAAAAAGCTCAATATAGCCAATAACGGTCCTGGAGAAGTAATGTCGCCCAACTGCACTAATGTTGCCGGGCTTGAGACAATAATGCCTGCATTTTTAAGGGCAATTAATGCTAAAAAAGCACCTATACCCGTTGCGATTGCTCGCTTGAGCACCAGAGGTATGGCATTAATAATCCACTCTCTGACTTTAAATAAGCTTAAAAACAAAAATATACAACCCGACATAAATACAGCCCCTAACGCGGCTTGCCAGGTATAACCCATTCCTAATACGACACCATACGTAAAAAAGGCATTTAGTCCCATACCAGGCGCTAATGCTAATGGATAATTAGCCCATAAACCCATTATAAAACAGCCTATCGCAGCTGCTATACATGTCGCTACAAATGCAGCCCCTTGATCCATCCCAGCCTCTGCGAGCATAGCCGGGTTTACAAATACAATGTATACCATAGTTATAAAGGTAGTTAGGCCAGCAACGCATTCGCGTTTAACTGTTGAATTATTTTCGCTCAGTTTAAATAAGGCTTCGAACATAATAAACTTGTGATAGTAAAAAGTGGCGCGATTTTAACATAAAAATTATCTTTTACAGGACATTTTACCTTGCTATATACTAAACTGTTAAAGTAGTTAAAATAATAAATGAACCAATATGCTTAAAACAACACCTTGTGAGCAAGACTTAGAGCAACAGCTAGATAATATTTTAGGTTTTGTTACTCAACCCGAAAATACCTCTGTGCCCATTGATAATAAAAAAGATGAGCAAAGTACGTTAAATAAAGCCCTATATTATTTAAAAAATAATCAAGCTCCATTGGCTGCAAAATGGATGCGACTTGCTGCAATGGCGGGAAACCATAGAGCACAGTTTTATTTAGGTTTATTCTTTGTGAAAGGTGAAGGCGTGCCACAAAGTGTATTTCATGCTGTAGCTTGGTTAAGCTTAGCAAGTAGCCAAGGGTACGCCCCTGCCACTGCAGCGGTTACAGATATACGCAAACATATCGAAACTAAGCGATTTAAAGATGCTCAATGTTATGCGGCAAGTTTGTACGAACAAATCCACCAACTCCAGTTTTCTCATATGATCCCTCGCACGAGTGAAAACACATAAGCTAGCTATGGCAGAAGTACTGTATGCAGTGTTAAAAAATACTGTATATGGTTATAAAGATAATCCTATACAGTATAAAACCCCAAAATGAAGACACTACGCAAAAATTTATTTTTAGAATACCTTCTCAAAAACAACCCTATAACAACCTGATTAATAAAGAATTATAAATTCAAAAAATAAAAACAATGATCAAAAGCTGAATAACTGTACAAATAAATAGCATAAAAGGCTTGCACGAAAGCACTGTATAAACTACTGTATATAAATACTGTATAAAAACCCAGTGAGTGAAATTATGTTACAGCCTATTACCGTAAGAACAGTTAAAAGTTACCAACAAGATGAGCAAAGCGATTGCGTGAATTTGATTCAAATTGAAGATGAAATTTCAGCGACCTTTGAGCTTTTAAAAGTATTACACCAATACAATAGCTCTAATGCATGGACGTTACTAATTGCTCCAGATCACGTACCTAGCAAAGCTTTACTTGACTCATGCTCTATTGATACAAGTAAATTACTTGTTATTAGACAAAAGCACCTAGTAAATTTAGAGTATGTATTAAATTCTGCATTACATAATGGAAACTTTGCAGCGGTAATTACCTGGACCGATATAGTTAATAACCAACTACTTACGAATCTATCGTTCGATTTAAGTAAAACGAATACAAAACTATACTGTTTTACTAAAAAGTCTCAAACAACAGAGATATCACTCGCCCAATAAGCTTGTTAAACTAATGTTTTAGACTTTGTATTATTATTATGACTTCACTCAATACCACATTATGTTTTTGCAGCAGTGGGCACAATTATGCCGATTGCTGCGAGCCGCTTCACTTATCTGTTAAGCAAGCTGACTCTCCTGAACAACTTATGCGCTCACGATTCAGTGCTTATGTTATTAAAAATGCAGAATATGTTTATCAAACCTACGCAAAAGAAAAACAAGCTGAAAATCCGGTTAAAGAAATCAATGATTTTGCTAACAGCTGTCGATTTATAAATCTTGATGTAATTGGGTCAAGCCATGATGGAGATACCGGCACTGTAGAATTTAAAGCCCAATATTTTTATCAAAACTTATTTTGTGAGCTTCACGAAAAATCGCAGTTTATTAAAGAAAACACTCAATGGCGTTATTTAGATGGCACTATATATCCTGTTGAAGATATTAAAGTGGGCAGAAATGATGACTGCCCATGTGGTAGCAATAAAAAGTACAAAAAATGTCATAGCGTGTAATAAATAATCTTATTTAATATTTATCACCTACAAGGTGTTTTTAAGTGGCAAAGTGATTTATTAGCTAGCTAAACTTAAAAACACACTTGGTTACGACCTTGCATTTTGGACTCATACATTTTTTCATCTGCGATCTGCAAGGTGTTTTTGTTATTTACGTACGGTTGTAGGGTTGCACCGCCAATACTAATAGTCACAAAGTCATATTCTGAATATCTGTGTAATATTCCTAAATCGACCACATTTTGTTTAATTTTATCAGCAACACAAATCGCACCTTCAGTGCTTGTATGCGGTAGAACAACTACAAACTCTTCGCCGCCGTAACGCGCAACAAAATCGGTTGGCCTTTGCAAACTATTAGTAATAGTCTGTGCAACAAGGTTTAAAACCGTATCGCCTTGCACATGACCATAAAGATCGTTGTATTGCTTAAAGTAGTCTATATCGATGAGTAATAGTGCATAGTCGACTTTTTCTCGTAAGGCGCTTCGTTCCATTTTAGAAAAATGCGCATCAAAATAACGACGATTGAATACCTTTGTTAAATCATCTAGAAATACTTTTTGATTGAGTAAGTCATGTTGCAGTTTCATCGTAATATGGGCGCGCACTCTTCTATATAAAGTTTCCGAGTTAGTTGGTTTCTTTATAAAATCTACAGCCCCTGCTTCCCAGCACTCTTCTTCTTGATTTTCAGATGAGGTTACAAAAATAACGGGGATATCTTGTGTTTCAGATATATTTTTTAATTTTAGACATGTTTCAATACCACTCATTCCTTCCATATTAATATCGAGTAGTATTATATCTGGCGGATTATGTTTACAAATTTCAATCGCATCCTCACCACAGCTCGTTGTTGTTACACTAAAATGCTCTGATAATATTTTTTTAATACAATTAAGCTTAATAGCTGATCGTCAACGACAAGTACCTTAGAGCTCTTTAAGCTTAATTTCAATTGGTGGTCAGAGTAATTTATCGGCATGGTACAACTGTTTTGTTTTTTTAATTAAACACACCCTATATCACTACATTTTGTTATGCAAATGTTAATAAATTAAAATTCTACTTATTAGTTACTAATAAAAATGATTTATGGTGAATCTTTAATGCATAAAAACAAAAAATGAGCCACTTGGGCTCATTTTAAAACTTCGAACACTTAATTAAATTAAGTGTTATTCGTCATCATCTAAATCTAACTGTTGACGTTGAGCAGGTCGAGCTAAAATCTCTACATAGAAAGAGGTCAAACCTTGCTTTTCAATTTCGCCAATTTGGTTACTTAATTCAGCAACGTGCACAACTTGCGCATCTTCAGCTGTGTTACCAAACTTACAGTCAAATGCCCAATAGTCAGCATCTTCAGGTAGCGTTTTATTACGCTCTCTTTTCAAATATTTTTTCACTTCGTGCTTTGCAGCATCAACCATACGAGGGTATTTGATTTTCTCGTGATTTAGCGTGAATGTTTTCTTCATTACGTTCCTAATTACCTTGGTTTAATGATAATGGCATTTCATGTCATACCATTTGACGCCATTATAGCAATTGCATTTAATTTTTGGATGCTTTTTTTTCATTAAATCAATTATTAGCAAATATATAAAGCAGACCCGTTATAAAGCATATATTAACTGGTGATTATTACAATCATATATCACACCGCAATGAGCTGAAGTGGTTGATGTAATGCATCATTATTAAGGCTGTCGTAAAAAGCAGCTGCATCTATAGGGGGATTAGCTAGTTGGGTTTGTTCGCTTTTAATTCTTCTTCTGACGGCAAGCTCACAGTTATCTATTATATTAAGTGGAATATGCTTGTCATCATTTCTAATCGCAAGTGGTTCAGGGCTTAAGCATTGTCTTAACTTAATACTTGTCATACCACAGCGCGCTCCTTCTTGAGATATTAATGATGCATTAAATTGTCCAACCAACATATTATATTCATCAGGAGCTAAAAGTTGCTTTGGACCTGCGCCAAATTGCTTTCTTAACGCCTCTTCTTCTATAACTAAATTATCTATTTCAGTTTTTGGTAAATGAAATTGACTAAAGTCGAGTGCGTCATGTGACAGCATCGCTAATAATAGTGCAAATTCGCCACGGCGATTTTCATGCACACTATTATTGAGTCTACTGTTTAACTGACTCTCTGTGATTAACAAATCATCTATTTGCATAGTCTTTAGCCGATTGTGGTAACTTATAGATATTTATCGGCTTTATTTCAATTTTCTTTAGCTTTTTTCTTTACTTAAATACGCAATTTGCTATTATCAGCGCCGTTGCATTGGAGGGGTTCCCGAGCGGCCAAAGGGATCAGACTGTAAATCTGACGGCTCAGCCTTCGCTGGTTCGAATCCAGCTCCCTCCACCACTTTTCTTACCGCTAAGTTAAGTGGGGCCAAATGCAATAAAATTAGTGTGGAGGGGTTCCCGAGCGGCCAAAGGGATCAGACTGTAAATCTGACGGCTCAGCCTTCGCTGGTTCGAATCCAGCTCCCTCCACCACTTCTCTACTATTCCTATATTCCTATATTCCTATATTCCTATATTCCTATATTCCTATATTCCTATATTCCTATATTCCTATATTCCTATATTCCTATATTCCTATACATCAAAACACCCACTGTAAACTCATACCATTTTGTTTTAACCAATTAGATGATGTTTTGTAATCGGGGAAAAACGCCTCTACTCGCAGCCAAAAAGCTTTGCTATGATTTAAATACTTTAAATGGGCAAGCTCATGAACAATCACATAATCTATAGCGTGGTAAGGAGCACCTATAAGATGTAAATTAAAAGTGAGTTCTCGCTTGCTATTACAACTCCCCCACTTTCGTTTATAAACACCTATTTTTAAATCATTTGGCAACTCTTCACCCATTTGAGTACAGAAATACGCTAAACGCATCTCTATGTATGCAATAAGCTGCTCTTTTAAATAAGTCTCTAAT
Organism: Pseudoalteromonas arctica A 37-1-2; assembly: GCF_000238395.3. Lineage (GTDB taxonomy): Bacteria > Pseudomonadota > Gammaproteobacteria > Enterobacterales > Alteromonadaceae > Pseudoalteromonas > Pseudoalteromonas arctica. Next base: position 1,364,525 of record NZ_CP011025.1, on the reverse strand, counting down.
AGCTGTCGATACTTTTGATAAGTGTTTTTAACTCGAGGAGATATTGTAATAAGTAAGTGGTCATCATACGGGGTTACTTTGGAATCTTGGCCTGAGTCCAGTTTCAAACAAATAGTTTCTGAAAAAACACTTATTTTTTTAGATTCAAAAGGGTACTGCTTAGTGTCATCAATTGACAATTGTTTTTTTAATTGTTCTGCAACCCACTCTTGTTTGTCAAATAACCAAGTATCAATGTGTTTTTTTGCGACAAAATGTGGCGCATACACAGTTACCTTTTGACTATGCACTTTTATTGCGACTGTTTTGCGTCTAGTACTCTTTTTTAGTTGATATTCAAACACGACTTAAACTCTAAATATAGCATCCGTTTATATAATCCATATTACCATCAATTTTAAACTCTTAGGCATACAGTCGCACCTAACTCCTAATCCACTTTATTATAATAAGCTATAGATTGAGCCGTCTGTTTTATTTGAATTGAAAGTTAAAATATTTTATTTACTTCAATAACAAAAAATAAATAAACTTGGTTAGAATTCGTCACTTTATAGCGCGATTAGAAATAACGGTTCATTTATTAGTAAATTAGATTAAACTTGTAAAATAAAGATTATATTTCGAGCCGTTATGCTATCAGCTTTCTTCATTACAGACCAAGATCCAAGCCTAATACTTAATGGGGTTTACGACCCTCTTCTAGTCTCAATGTCTGTATTAATAGCCATTTTTGCTGCTTTTTTTACTACTAAGCTCATTGATTTAGCAAAAGAGACTAAATTCCCTCGTTATCAACGTTTAGCAAATATAACTGCAGCAACTGTATTTTCTTCTGGTATTTGGAGTATGCACTTTATAGGTATGTTAGCTTTTTCGCTATGTACTAATATAAGCTACGATCCAACAATCACACTACTCTCTTTTCTTCCTGCTTTATTAGCATGCCAGTATGCGGTATCAATACTTGTAAATAGTGATGGAAACTTTAGAGTGCTCAGCATTTGCTCCATCTTACTTGGGGCTGGTATTGGTACAATGCATTACAGCGGTATGGCTGCAATGGAGCTTTCCCCAATGTTGCGCTATGACCCACTGACCTTTGGCCTTTCAATTTTAGTTGCCGTCGCTCTTTCGTTTATAGCGTTATATAGCCGCTTTAATCTTGAAAAATTTTTTCCAAAATTATCATACCTACAAAATAGAGCCATCAGCGCTATTATATTAGGCTTTGCTGTTGCTGCTATGCATTATATGGGCATGGCATCTACACGCTTTGTTGCAACATCCCCTCTTTTATATGACGACGCAAATGCTTCTGCTGGGCTCACTTTTGTAGCCATCGCGGTTGCAACTGCAACGATTGCCATTACAAGCGTAGTAGCGGTACTTAATGGCATGGTCAGATATAAAATGTTACTTGAAGAAAAGTCAGCCGACGAGTCTCGCTTAAACGCAATTTTAGGCACAGCCATTGATGGAATCGTAACGATTGATCACACCGGCATTATTTTGAGCTTTAACGAATCAGCCAGTAAAATTTTTGGCTGGCACGAAAATGAAGTACAAAATCATAATATTAAAATGCTAATGGATGATGCTATCGCGATGCATCACGATAGCTACCTTTCTAAAGCTAAAAATATTGATTTAGGTAAAGTAATCGGTGTTAACCGTGAAATTTTTGCAAAGCATAAAAATGGCCACTTATTCCCGATTCGTTTGGGGATTGGAGAAGTTAATCAGCCAGGGCAAAATCCTCTATACGTAGGCTTCATAACAGACTTATCAGAGCAACGAGCTTTACAAAAAAGCCTTGAAGAAAAAGAGCAAAAGTATCGCTCTTTAATGGATAACATGCCAGGTGTGGCTTTTAGGTGTAAATTTGATGATAACTGGACCATGCTTTTTATCAGCCCGAGCATCAACGAGTTAACGGGTTATAACCCTAATGAATTTACTGAACATTGCATTGAATTTAACGATCTAGTTTTAAAATCAGACCAGCAACCTATTGTAGATGCCGTCACAAAAGCCGTAGAAGAGAAACGTCAGTATTCAATCGAATACAGAATTCGCCACAGAAGCGGTAAAATCTTATGGCTTTTAGATAAAGGCAGCATCGACTTTGATACCCAAGGCCAAGCAAAGTGGATTGATGGTGTTTTAGTTGATATTACAGAACGCAAAGAATATGAAGAAAAACTAGAGCAAGCTAAATTCAAAGCTGAAGAAGCTGCTTATGCAAAGCAATCTTTTATGGCTAATATGAGCCATGAAATACGCACCCCAATGAATTCTATAATAGGTTTTAGCGATCTATTAATGGATACCCCACTTGATCAAGAACAACAAAAGCATTTAGTTACCGTAAATAATGCAGCGCGTTCATTACTTAGATTATTAAATGAAATTCTCGATTCCGCAAAACTAGAGCGCGGTAAGCTCACTATTGAGCCAATACACTTTAGTTTAAAGCCAGTAATAGACAGTATTATTTCTACTTTTTGGTTAGAAGCTAAAAAGAAAGATTTAGAACTTAAACTTCATATTAAAGAATCAGTAAGTGCTACTTATTACGGTGACCCAGATCGACTCAGGCAAGTACTTACTAATTTAATTGGTAATGCTATTAAGTTTACCGAAAAAGGCTCTGTTACCGTAACTGTTGCTATAACACAAAATCAGCATCTGTTTTTTGAAGTGCAAGATACCGGTATTGGTATTGCAAAAGATCGTATTCAAGCAGTGTTTCAACCTTTCGAACAAGCCGATGGTACTACTACTCGCCGTTTTGGTGGTACAGGTCTTGGTACTACCATAAGCAAACAACTTGTAGAGCTTATGGGCGGAACAATAAACTTAGTAAGTGAGCTAGGTAAAGGCACCTGCTTTTACTTTTCATTGCCGCTTACTTTAGGTGACGAAACTAAAATAGATCATTTTGATGGTCTACACACACAACTGCCTGCACTTAGGGTGTTAGTAGTTGACGATATAGAGCAAAATACAGAACTACTTTCTTTACTCCTGTCACGCGATCAACATGCAGTTACCAAGGCATCTAACGGACTTGAAGCGATTAAAGTATTTGAAGAACAAGACTTTGATGTCATTTTAATGGATATACATATGCCATTGTGTGATGGCATAGAGGCAACACAAAAAATAAGAGCAATAGAAAATCAAAGACAAATTAAATACACGCCAATTATCGCGCTCACAGCCAGTGTATTACAACAAGATAAGCTTACGGCTAAAAAAGCAGGCATGAATGGCTTTGCAAATAAACCCGTCGATATAAATCAGCTAAACCAAGAAATAGCCCAAGTGCTTGGTCTTGGTATTGCAAAAGAAATGGTTATATCGCAAAGCGATCCTAAAGCGCAGCATATAGATTTTGAAAAAGGGTTAGCCCTTTGGGGTTCTAAATGTAAGCAACTTACAGAGATTACTAAATTTATTAGTGACAGTAATAAACGGTTCGAAACATTATTCAGTGATAAATTATCAAATATAAAAGATGTCGATAGCACCATTCACACACTTAAAGGTGTTGCTGGTAACTTAGGCCTAATAACATTAATGAAGTTATTAACCGATTTAGAGCAAAAACAAAGTGACGCTAAAGTTATTAGTACTTTAGACGATATAAAAAACGAGCTACTTGTCATCTCACAACTGCTGTCATCTAATACTTGCGATAAGCCAAGTAGTAAGCCTGAAGATAATAGTTCTGACACGCTATCAATTGATGAAATTAAGTCACTGTGTAAGACGCTTTATCAAGATGCACAAAACGCAGAGCTAAATGATGAGCTATTAGCAAAGCTGCAACGCGGCGCACCTGCTAACTGTCAAGATGATGTTGATGCTATAGCCGAGGCCTTTGATGAATTTGATTTTGATAAAGCACACGTAATACTAGAAACCTTACTTGAAAAACTAACAAACAATGAGTATTAATTAATGGATTTTACAACAGATAGGCCACGAGTATTAATTGTTGACGATGAGCCTGCAAATCTAAAAGTAATGCGCGAAGTGTTAGGTAATCAATATCGTATGTCGTTTGCTAAATCGGGTGATGCCGCATTGGCACTACTTGAAAAAGAACTACCAAAGCTAATTTTGCTCGACATAATGATGCCAGATATGAATGGGTTTGAAGTCTGCCAGCGGGTAAAAAACAATCCTAAAACGTCTCATATCCCCATTATTTTTGTGACAGCTTTGGGGGACGAAAATGATGAATTTAAAGGTTTTGAACTTGGTGCCGTAGATTATATTACTAAGCCAATAAGCCCTGCTATTGTAAGAGCTAGAGTTAAAACTCACTTATCGCTAGTGCAAGCTGAGCAATTAAAACAAGCACATGTAGATTTAGTACAACGTCTAGGCCGTGCTGCTGAATATAAAGATACTGACACTGGCGAACATATAGTGCGTATGAGCCAATACAGCAAAGTATTAGCATTAGCGCTAGGTATGGATGAGCAAAGTGCAGAGCTTTTACGCCAAGCCGCCCCAATGCACGATGTTGGGAAAATAGGTATCCCTGATGCTATCTTACTCAAGCCAGGAAAGTTAACTTCTGAAGAGTTTGAACATATGAAGAAACACGCCATAATTGGTGCACAAATATTAGCAAATTCTTCATCGCCATTATTACAACTCGCTCATAAACTTGCTATTGAACACCACGAAAAATGGGATGGTTCAGGCTATCCTAACGGGATCAAAGGCGAAGAAATATCAATTGAAGGTAGAATTGTTGCCGTTGCTGACGTTTTTGATGCTCTGACTTCAAAACGCCCTTATAAAGAGGCATGGAGTGTAGAGAAAACAGTTTTGCATATGCAAGAGCAAGCAGGAGCTCATTTTGATCCCGCTCTAATCGAACTATTTGTGAAAAAATTAGACGATATTCTTGCTATAAAAAATTCAAATCAAGAAAGCTAATTCTTTTTAGCGCTGTGAGAGCCAAGCTCAACATTTGGATAGTAAGACTTTATATAACGATAGTCATGTGACGTAATTTCATGGCTATTACCGCTTTCATCTTTAAAGTACATAGAAAACGTTACACCATGATCTGCTAAAACTACTTTTATATTTAAACCCTCAAGATGATTACGCCATTGAATAAATTGATCCCCTGAGGCCAAAAATGCAATCCCTTTACTACGCCCCTCACCTTCAAAAAGTGCTAAACGAGTTGTTGAACTAGTATCTTCAAGTGTTAAAGGGCCGCGTCCGTCCTCATCCCAAAAGGCAAGCTCGGGTACTACACTAAAACCTAAAACACGCTCATACCACTTAACGGCATCAATCAAGTTATCAACATTTAAATGGCTATGATCAATCCCAGATAATTTAGGTATGCTTGTATTATTCACGTTACTCACCTATTTCTGACTTTAATTGCTCTAAAAAGTCATGCATATACCTTGTACGTCTATTCGCTTCTGCTTTAGCAGATGGCGTATTCATACTATCGGCAATATGTAATAACTTTATAAAAAAGTGATCAAGCGTGTATGTTTTATCATCAGCCTCGCGTTCAATACAAAAAGGGTCTTCTGGGTTATACAATAACCGAGAAATTGATCCGCCTACTTTCATGCATCGACTCACTCCAATAGCGCCCAATGCATCCATTCTGTCAGCATCTTGTACTATTTGCGCTTCAACTGTTTTAATTTTTATATTTGCGCTGAAACTATGAGCGGCAATTGCATGATGAATCTCATCAAAAAGTGACTCGTCATAATTAATAGATTTTAAAAATTCCAATGCCTTATCGGCTGCCATAGTAGAGGCTTTTGCACGATCAGGGTGGTTTTTAGCCACCGCCACACAGTCGTGCATCCACGCAGCAGGTAATACAACTGACATGTTTGCCTGCTCCGCATTACATAACTGTATTGCAACGCGCACCACGCGTTCTATATGGGTAATATCGTGAGCAACATCGGCATGCACTAAAGAGGTTATAAATTCTCTGCATTGTGAATTAAGTATTTTTAAATCGGGGCTTAAAACGGCGTCAGGCACTATTAGGTTCCAAAAGCTAATGAATCGATAAATTATCCGTACTTTACCGTGCTTTATGCCCACCTTGCAAAACATTCATTGTATGTTGCTCCTTGCTTGACTAAAATACAGCGCTTATTTATTACTACTGAGAAGCCTTATGTCATCTGCCGTTTACCTACAAGCTGGTCGCGATAAATCATTAAAAAGAAAACACCCTTGGTTATTTTCAAAAGCCATCAAAAAAATTAAAGGTAAACCTGGATTAGGCGACACAGTAACGATTCACGATAGCGAAGGTAAGTTTTTAGCAACTGCTGCTTACAGCCCTCACTCACAAATTCGCGCACGTGTTTGGAGCTTTGACGAAAAAGAAGTAATCGACCAAAACTTTTTTGAACGCCGTTTACGTCGCTCATTAGAAGCACGTAGCCAAGTAATAGAAGAAGGCGGATTAACAGGGTTTCGATTATGTGCTGCTGAATCTGATTACTTACCAGGCGTTACAATCGATAAGTTTGATAACGTGTTAGTGTGTCAGCTACTAAGTGCGGGTGCCGAGCGTCATAAAGGCGAGATTGTTGGCGCGTTGATGTCTATTTTCCCAGGTTCTAGCATATACGAGCGCTCAGACGTAGAAGTACGCACTAAAGAAGGCTTAGAGCCAATAAAAGGCGCTCTTTGGGGTAACGAACCAACACAGCCGGTACTTATTGAGGAAAACGGTTTTAAAATTGAAGTCGATATAATTGATGGACATAAAACGGGCTTTTATTTAGACCAGCGCGATAGCCGCGCCGCACTTGAGCGCTTCTCAAAGGGTAAAACGGTACTTAACTGTTTTAGTTATACAGGTACATTTTCGTTGTACGCCCTGCGTGGTGGATGTGAGCATGTAACTAACGTAGATGTATCTCAACCCGCTTTAGATACAGCAAAACGTAATGTTGAACATAATAACTTAGATTTAAATAAAGTAAGTTTTGTTAAGCAGGACGTATTTAAGTTACTACGCCAATACCGCGACGAAGGTAGACAGTTTGATACCATCGTAATGGACCCACCAAAGTTTGCTGATAATAAAGCGCAGCTAACCGGTGCGTGTCGTGGTTATAAAGATATCAATATGATTGCCATGCAAATACTAAAACCAGGTGGAACATTACTAACGTTCTCATGCTCTGGTTTAATGGAACAAAACTTATTTCAAAAAGTAGTAGCCGATGCAGCACTTGATGCAGGTAAAGACCTACTTATAATGGAGCGATTAAACCAGGCAGCTGATCACCCAATTGCTGGCAGCTACCCTGAAGGCTTTTACTTAAAAGGCTTAATCTGTAAGGTTTTTTAATATCTACTATTGAGTTTAACTGGATTCAAGTTAGTTAAACTGAATGATTTCAAGACCTGCTGTTACCGTGCCATCATCTTCTTTGCTGGCACGTATTACTTTTGCTGTTGCATTTAAAGGCGCAATACTTGGGTGAGTCGAATCAATGTTCACCGTCAGTAATGTATTAGGTTCAAGTAATTCATCTAAATGAATTGATAAACCTGTTGCACTTAAATCCACGCACTCTGCGGCAAAACTTAAACCCGCTATTGGTTCTATCGTTGTTAAATTTGCAGGTGTATTGATCTGCATGCGTCTAAAATTTCGCTTATCATCAGTAAACATACGTTACCTCTAAAAAACCGTGTTAATTTCTTCCAACAAAGCACCCACTGAAAATGGCTTTACAACATATGCGTTACAACCAGCGTCAAACCCTGCTTGTTTTTCAGATGGAGACTCTAGGCCCGATACCATAACAACAGGAATATTTTTTGTTTCAGGTGTGTGTTTTAGCATTCGGCATGTATCATAACCATCAAGACCAGGCATACAAACATCAAGCAAAATTATATCTGGCGGACTCGCAATTGCCGATGCAAGACAGCTTTGCCCTGAATCTGCATAACTAACATCAAATTTCGACGCGAGTGCTGCTTTGAGCATTTCAAAATTAAAATACTCGTCGTCTACCACTAAAAGTCGCTTTGTTTTATGTTCAATCGATGAGGACATAACTATGTCACTTCCTTTTCAAAACAAAAATAAATCCTCCTATTAAGGTACTAAGCTTAATAGAAAATGCAAGTTTTATTCTATCTCTTTTATCGCATTAAGTACTCGCTTAGCCGAAATTGGGTAAGGAGTTCCAAGCGTTTGAGCAAATAGCGACACTCTAAGCTCTTGTTGCATCCAAAAAATAGCGGTTACTTCTTGTGGAATAGGCAAGCCTTTAGGCGTTTTATTAACTACTTTTTTGTACTCTTGAGCAACTTTATCCAACTCTAGTACGCATAACCTATCACGATTTGGATCCACAGGCAGCTTCTCTAAACGTTTTTGAATCGCTTTTAAATAACGAATTAAATCCGTTATTTTATCTGCGCCATGCGCGCTCACAAAACCTTTAAATATAAGTGACTCAAGCTGTGATTTTATATCGCCATGCGCGGTTATCATCGTTAAATCAACGCGCCCTTTCATTTTTTTATGCAGTGCGTGCGCAATACTTAATACTTGCTCAACTTGCGTTGCAATCGATACAACGGCATCACCGAGCTCACCTCGTATTTGCTCTTTTACTGTTTCAAATACTTTTTCATCGCGTATATCGCCGTGTTTCACTAATAAGCTATCAACACCTGCGGCGATACAGTCATCAATTAAATCAGCTATTTTACCAAATGGGTTAAAGTACAAACCCAGCTTTGCCTTATTCGGTAAGTTTTGTTGTAAGTACTTAATTGGCGACGGCACATTTAACAATACTAAACGGCGCAAACCTTGTTGATGCGCTTGCTGCGCTTTTGCTTCACTATCAAAAAGCTCCACTGCAGCGGCTGATTTTTTATCCACCAGCGCAGGGTATGCTTTTATTTCGTATTGACCTTGTTTTTTAACATATGACGCTGGCAGCTCACCAAAGTCCCATTGTGTTAGGTCTGATTTTTCAATGCCTTTATCGGCTACTTTAGACAGTGTTTCGGTTACTTCACCTTGCAGCTCTGCTTTAAGTTTGGCTAAATCAAGTCCACGAGCAAGTAACTTATCGTGTTCATCACGTACTTCAAACTGCAATCGTAAATGCGGTGCAAGCGCGGTTAAATCCCACGCTTCTGCATCAACTCTCACACCTGTCATTCTTAATAAGCGCATAGCTAAAGCATCAATTAAGCTACCTTGCATTGGCTCAATAGCTGCAAGTACTGCATCTGCGTAATTTGGTGCTGGCACAAAATTACGGCGAAGCGATTTAGGTAATGACTTTATAAGCCCACTTATTAGCTCATGTCTAAATGCAGGTATATGCCAGTCAAAACCACTCTCTTGTACTTGATTTAAAAGTGCTACCGGTATTTGTACCGCAACGCCATCAACTGCTTGGCCTGGGTCAAAATGATAAGCAAGCGGCAGTATAATATTGTCTTGCTGCCATGTGTCAGGGTAGTCAAACTCAGTGATATTACTTGCACCATGCTGCATTAGCTCTTCACGAGTCATGTGTAGGTAATGCTTATTTTGTTGTTTTTGTGTTTTATACCATTTTAAAAATGCAGCGCGGTTATTAATTTCTTTGGGTATTTTTTTATCGTAAAACTCAAATAACGTTTGCTCATCAACTAAAATATCACGACGACGCGACTTATTTTCCAGAACTTGAATATCTTCAATAAGCTCACTGTTAAATGCTAAAAAGCCCTCGTTTAAGCCCAGCTCTTGCTCAACTAATGCAGTGCGCACAAAAAGCTCTCGGCTCACTTTAGGGTCAATATTGCTATAAACACAGCGGCGTTTATTTACAACAAGTAAGCCATACAAAGTTTGCTGCTCAAACGCGATTACCGCACCTGGCTTTTTCTCCCAGTGTGGCTCTGTATAGCTGCGTTTCACTAAATGCTGTGCTAATGGTTCTACCCAGTTAATGTCTATTTTTGCATTTGTGCGGGCATATAATTTACTGGTTTCTACCAGCTCTGCCGACATAATCCATTTAGGGCTCTTTTTAAATAAACCTGAACCCGGAAAAATATGAAACTGACTATTACGTGCGCCTTTGTATATTTGCTTCTCATCTTTAAAGCCAATATGGCTCAGCATTCCGCTTAATAACGCTTTGTGAACGAGTTCGCCATCAGCCGCTTGGCTGGTTGCCTTCATACCCATTTCGTTACACACAGTACTTATTTGATAAACAATATCTTGCCACTCACGCAGGCGCATATAGGCTAGGAAATCTTTTTGACACAGCTTTCTAAACTGGCCATTAGTCAGCTCGCTTTGCTGCTCTTCTAAGTAATTCCATAAGTTCAAAAAAGCGATAAAGTCTGAATCTGGGTCGTCAAAGCGACCGTGTTTTTCGTTAGCTGCAGCACGTTTTTCTTGCGGGCGTTCGCGTGGATCTTGAATCGACAACGCCGCCACAATAACAATCACTTCACGCAATGCGCCAAGTTTGTGAGCTGTGAGCACCATTTTAGCTAAACGAGGGTCTACCGGTAATCGGCTGAGTTCTCTACCTGAAGCGGTTAAACTCGTTTTACTATCACGTTTGTCTGGTTTTACTGCTTGTAGTTCTTCTAATAACGATAAACCATCACTTATATTACGGCTATCTGGCGCTTGCACAAACGGAAATTGCGCCATATCACCAAGCCCGAGTGCCAACATTTGCAAAATAACTGAGGCAAGATTAGTACGCAGTATTTCAGGGTCGGTAAACTCTGGGCGCGATAAAAAATCATCCTCAGAGTACAAGCGAATACAAATACCCGCTTCAACACGTCCACAACGACCCATACGCTGATTAGCACTTGCTTGCGATATAGGTTCTATTGGCAGGCGCTGAACTTTTGTACGATAACTGTAGCGGCTTATACGCGCAGTACCTGGATCTATTACATAACGAATACCAGGCACGGTTAGTGACGTTTCGGCTACGTTGGTCGATAAAATAATATGACGACGAGAATGTGGCGCAAATATACGGTTTTGCTCTGCGTTAGATAAGCGCGAGTAAAGTGGCAATACATCAGTGTGTTTTAAATTACGCTTGCTAAGTGCATCCGCGGTATCGCGTATTTCACGCTCACCGTTTAAAAATATCAGTATGTCGCCAGGACCTTCCGCGCACAGTTCGTCAACAGCATCAAAAATACCTTGTAGCTGATCGCCCTCGGCTTCCATATCTTCTTTATTAATATCGGCCGTTGGGTTGTAACGCACATCAACAGGGAAAGTACGACCCGATACTTCTATAATGGGCGCATCATCAAAATGCTTTGAAAAGCGCTCAGGATCGATGGTTGCAGACGTAATTATTATTTTTAAATCGGGACGTTTTGGAAGTAGGTTTTTTAAGTAACCCAAAATAAAGTCGATGTTTAAACTACGCTCGTGCGCTTCATCTATAATTATGGTGTCGTATTGGTTTAAAAATCGATCTTGCTGAATTTCTGCCAGTAAAATACCGTCAGTCATTAGTTTAACGTACGTATTATTAGAAACCTGATCGCTAAAACGAATTTTAAAACCGACTTGCTGACCAAGTTCGCACTTCATCTCTTCAGCAATACGGTTAGCCACCGTTCGCGCTGCTAATCGGCGTGGTTGAGTATGGCCTATTAAGCCATCAACACCACGGCCAAGCTCTAAACACATTTTAGGTATTTGAGTTGTTTTACCTGAGCCCGTCTCACCTGCAATAATAATCACTTGGTTATTTGCAATGGCGTCTTTAATTGTTTCCTTTTTTTGACTTACTGGCAATTGCTCAGGGTAAGTCACTTTAGGAAGGCCCGCTAAGCGTTTATCGCGTAATTCTTGGCTACGGGTTATATCAGCCGCTATTTTTTCAAGCGCGTTGGCATGCTTGTTTTCATCTGTTATTTTTTTTACGCCATGTAAGCGTTTTTTGAAAATGAATTGATCTTTTTTCAAGCACGTTTTTAGCTCGCCAAACAACTGACCTAGGTTTACCACCCGCATACCTTACAAAATTAGTTAAAGAGCCATAATTGTATCAAATTAAACGGCCGGGGTTAATCCTACAAAATGCATAACACGGGGTTGTTTGTTATATAAACGCTGCGATTCACCCAAACTGCGAATAATAAATCTATCTCAAGCGGTTATTTTCAGCGCTAACTGCGCTGAAAATAACTAGCTAGCAAAAAATGAATTAAAATATCATTGTGGTTCAATATGTTAGTAAATCTCTTAACCAGAGTTGAGGTTAATTAAATTACTTTGTCTTATTCGTCGTTAAAAATGCCCACGTAGGTCGCTTGCGTATTCGATTTACTTGCCCGATACATGCCAGAGGTATTAAACGGCAAGCTAATATTCCCCTTAGTATCAATAATAATAACGCCACCTGTGCCACCAATTGGCTTAAGCACACCGTTTATAACTTCATCTCCAGCTTCAGCTATGGTTTTACCTTGATACTTAACACGCGCACATATATCGCTCGCTACGTTATAGCGAATAAAATATTCACCGTGCCCTGTTGCCGATACTGCGCACGATTCGTTTTCAGCAAATGTCCCAGCACCAATTACCGGCGCGTCACCTACACGGCCATAACGTTTTGCCGTCATACCACCTGTGGATGTACCTGCCGCTAAATTACCGTTTTTATCAAGCGCCACTGCGCCAACCGTGCCCATTTTGTAAGAGTTAGGCAATGCTTTGTGCGCAGCTTGGTACTCTTTACTGGTTGCTTTGGCTTTATCTAATTTTTGTTTTGCTTTTAAAAGCGCTTTGTAACGAGGCTCGGTATCAAATAAGTTATTTTCGACAAGTTCAACACCTTGCTCTTTAGCAAACTCCTCAGCGCCTTGCCCACTAAGCATTACGTGTACAGAGTTATCCATGACCAAACGCGCTAATTTAATCGGGCTCTCAATATGCTTTACACCCGCAACTGCGCCTGCTTCACGGTTTCGACCATCCATTATGGATGCATCAAGCTCATGCCCGCCATCGTAAGTGTATACCGCTCCACGCCCTGCATTAAAATAAGGCGATTGCTCTAATACTGTAATTGCCGCAGTTACCGCATCTAAACTTTCACCGCCTTGGTGCAATACTTTATAACCTGTCTCTACGGCCTCTGTTAATTTAGCGCGGTACTGCTTTTCTTGGGCGGGTGTAAATCGTGCTTTTTCTATTGTCCCTGCCCCACCATGAATCGCAATGGCAAAAGGAGTCTCTGCAGCGAATACGCTATTACTTAAAGCAAAAAGGCTGCTCGCAAAAATTGCTAATAAGGGTGTTTTCATAATGAGTTCTTTTATGGGAAAGTTATAAACTAATGTGAATGGTTGCGGGCTTAATTTCAACTAAAGTGAGTTTAATGGCATAAAAAAAGCGCCTTAGGGCGCTTTTTAAAATTTTACGTGTTTGTAATACCAATTTTATTAAAAACATGGTCATTCTAGCGTATTAAATAGCTCACTAACTACGTTGAAAATTATTTATATAGAACAACTATGTATCATAATTTTAGCCTTGTTATTGAGCCATTTTCTTATCGCTATAATAGATCACTAATTTAATGCAATTGGTATAATTAAGCTTGTTTAGCTTTTAAACGCGCTAAACGTGCTACTTGATGAGTAGACGTTAAGAAAGAATAAATTGGTGCTAAGTAACCACGTTTACGAAGCTCTAAGAAATCAGCATCGCTTAACTCGTTTAGCTTTTTCTCATCGATAAGGTAAATACCGTTGATGTCTTTTTTCTCGCCTTTAATGTCTACTGTAAGCGTTTGCGCAATTAGTAGCTCTTTATCAGCAAGGAATTTAGTGAACGCTTCAGTTACTTGAGAAAACTCAATGAAAGATACAAGCGCTTCTTTACGACGTTTTAGGTAATCTGTTTCTTCGCCGTTTTCAAATAATGCATTACCTTCGTCTTCACCAACAAGCGCACTTGCTTCGTCAATTACGATACCGTATTGATCTTGATCTGGGTGTTTAACTAAGCCCAGTGGGTAACGAGTAGATGCCATAGGTGCAAATGCTGCAGTCCATTTGCCATCTTCTACAAAAAGGTTTTCGCCTGGCTCTAAGCCAAACATAGCAACAGCTTGAAAAGTGCCGCTTTCGTTGTTTTTAACGAATGACATTGGAAACTCGTTTGCTACGCGTGCAAACTCATGTGCAACTACTGGCACTAAATGTTGAGTTTTCATGAATTCTACATTGATGCCGTTTTGAATTTTAGTGTTGGCATGTTTTTCGTTGTGTAAAGGCTGTACTTGTTGCTCCGCCATGTTACTGCTCCGTTTATTTTAATTTATATGTTTCATTGTTAATACCTTTAGGCTAATGCTTTTGAGCTAAAAAAGGAAGGGAAACTTTTATGACAACGACCATGAAAAAATAAAATTTAACTAAATCTGAACGTTGCTAAAAAACATACAGCTCAAACTCATAAATTTTGTTCAAAAACAACACACTTCGTGGTTGATTTTAATACAAACCAAAGTTATTCATTAACATTGGTTAACAGTTCAGGGCTGTTTTTTTGCAGTGTTTAGGCTTAAATTTGAGCAAATAAAAAAGGCCGCTTATATAAGCGGCCTTTAAAAGTTAAATTAGCATCTAAATTAAGGCGCCCAATATACTTCAATATTTATACTTGGGTGATTAAGCACAGCGCGAAGTGGCATGTCATTAACATCGCCGCCCGCTTTTGCTTGCTTATAAACAGCGAGTTTTTCTTCACCGCTAATTAAAAGCTTAACCACTTTAGACTGCGCAATGGCATTTAACGTAAGTGTCATGCGCTCAGTAATACTACCCGTCACATCACTTTGTATCGCATTAATTGCACATACTGTTTGCTCAGTTGTTAAACCGTGCTCTAAACCTTCTGCATTTGGGAATAACGACGCTGTATGACCATCTGGGCCCATGCCTAGAATAGTTACATCGTATGGCGCTTTTAAAGCACTGTAAGCAGCTTCACACACTTCACTGCCTTGCTGCGCGGTTGCAGCATCGTTTTTCATGGTTATAAAGTTTGCAGCACTGCCAAAATTTTGTAATAACGTGCTTTTAATAAATGCTTCGTTACTTTTTTCATGGCTTGGGTCTACCCAGCGTTCATCAACCATAGCAACATCAACATGTTGCCAATCTAAATCAAGCGTTGATAAATGCTTATAAGCTGGCGCAGGAGACGAGCCACCCGACACCATTAATACAGCACGGCCATCATTTTTAATGCCATCACGTAGTGATTGCTCAAGCGTTGCAGAAAGCTCAGCTGTTAACGCGTCTTTATCGTCAAAAAACTTTTCAACTAGTGTTGCCATACTTATACCTTATCGCCTGTGTTAAACCACACGTGGCTTTTTTCTGCCAATAGTTCATCAGCATCCTCAGGACCCCAGCTACCAGCACGGTAAAGTGCAGGCTTGCCTTTGTCTTGCCAACGGTCAATGATTGGATCAATCCATTTCCACGCTTGACGAACTTCATCACGGTGAATAAATAATGATGGGTTATTTGCAGCGGCATCAAGCATTAAACGCTTGTACGCATCTGAGTGAAAACCATTGCTGTAAGCTTGTGAAAGCTCAATATTCATTGTTACTGGTTCAAGTTGCATTTGAAGGTTATCAAGACGCTTAGACATAAGCGTTAGTTGAATTGTTTCCTCTGGCTGCAAACGAATAACAAGACGATTTGGCTCGATATTACCCACGTTATCTTCGTAAATATTGTGAGATACTTTTTTGTATTCAACCACAATTTCTGCACAGCGCTTAGCCATACGTTTACCCGTACGAAGGTAAAATGGAACACCCGCCCAGCGCCAGTTATCAATATGCGCGCGAATAGCTACAAACGTTTCTGTTTTACTAGAACCTTCATTTAGCTCTTCTAAGTAACCCGGTACAATTTTACCGTTTAAGTCACCTGGCACGTATTGACCACGAACAATATTTTCATCAACATCGCCATCTACAAGCGGGCGAAGTGCTTCTAATACTTTTAATTTTTCGTTACGAATACTGTTAGCGTTAAGCTTATTAGGCGACTCCATTGCAACTAAACAAAGTAGTTGTAATAAATGGTTTTGAACCATGTCACGAAGTGCACCGGCTTTATCGTAGAAACCAGCACGGCTTTCAAGGCCAACAGTTTCTGATAAGCTAATTTGGATGTTATCAATAGATTTAGCATCCCACATATTTTCAAACAATGAGTTTGAAAAACGTAGCGCCATTAAGTTTTGTACTGTTTCTTTACCTAAGTAATGGTCAATACGGAAAATTTGCTCTTCATTAAAAAATTCCGCAATTTTTCCATTAATTGCTTCAGCAGAATCACCGCAATAACCAATAGGCTTTTCAACAACAACGCGTGATGTAGGTGTAATTAAACCTTTAGTCGATAATATTTCACAACATGTGCCGTAAACAGCAGGCGGAAGCGATAAATAAAACACACGAGACTTAGTGCTTTCGTGCTCATCTAAAATGCCTTTTAGCACATCCCAGTTGTCGTCTGCTTCTGTAACATTACTTACCACTGGCACTAAAAAAGTAGAAAATGCTTTCCAATCTTTAGCGTTAAACTCACCTTTGCTTAAAAATTCTTGTAATGCTTTATGCGCTGTTTCTATGTATTCAGCACGTTTCGATTCTTCGCGTACTGTTGGTAGGATACGTGAGCCTTCAGGTAAGTTACCTTCTTGATATGCTCTGTACATTGCAGGTAGCAATTTGCGTAACGCAAGATCACCACCGCCCCCAAAAATTATAATATCAAAAGGATTAAGCATAGTTACTCTCTACGTTGTGATACCCAGTACACTTTATAAATGCGCGGGTATGCCTATTTATTGCTAGATTAGATGGCTTTTATAGCTGTATTTAAATAAAAGCCTGCTGAATTGTTCTGTATCGATGATTTATTATTATTTTTATCATTGCGCTTATTAAATGAGCCTTAGGGGCCCTGTATCTCCTCTCACAAAAATACAGACCCTAAGCACTCCAGCGCTACCCGTTCAAAGGTACTCGGTTTACTTACTTGCGTAAGCGAATTTTTTACTGCGTACGGTTTTGTTTGTAGTACGCCATTAAGCCGTTTGTAGAACTATCATGAGCATGTTTAACGCTTTCATCAGTGAGTTCACTCTCAATTTTAGATGCTAAACCTTTACCCAGTTCTACACCCCATTGGTCAAACGAACATATTTCTAAAATAATGCCTTGGCAAAATATCTTATGCTCATACAGTGCAATTAAACGGCCCACTGTTTTAGCATCTACTGTATCTAATAGCATAGACGTTGTAGGACGATTGCCTTGATGAATTTTATGATTTAATAACTCATCAATCTCTGCTTGCGATTTACCCTTAGCGGTTAAATCAGCAGTAACTTGCGCTGCATCTACACCACTCATCATCGCTTCTGTTTGTGCAAAGAAGTTTGATAATAAAATATCGTGATGCTTATCAACATTCACTTGTGGTTTAACAGATGCAATAAAATCTGCAGGTACAATTACATTACCTTGGTGTAAACACTGATAAAACGCGTGCTGACCATTAATACCCGTCATGCCCCAAATAATTGGAACTGTAGTATAAGGTACCGTTTCGCCTGCAAAGTTAACGTGTTTACCGTTACTTTCCATTTCGCCTTGCTGTAAATACGCAGGCAACATATGCAGTGCTTGGTCGTACGGTAATATAGCTTGCGCTGTGTAGCCTAAAAAGCTCGTATTCCATACACTAAGCAATGCCATAATTAATGGTATATTTTGCTCAAACGGCGCAGATTTAAAGTGCTCGTCTATTTCAAACGCACCTTCTAAAATTGCTTCAAAGGCGTCGTAGCCTAAATATAAAGCAATTGGTAAGCCTATCGCACTCCAAAGTGAAAAGCGACCACCAACCCAATCCCACATAGTGAATACGTTTTCGTCGCTGATACCAAAGGCTGCCGTTTTTTCTAAATTTGTACTTACTGCAACAAAATGCTTTGCAATTGTACTTTCATCTTTTGTTGTTTGTAAAAACCAGTCAACCGCCGTTTTAGCGTTTGTCATAGTTTCTGACGTAGTAAATGTTTTTGACGAAATAACAAATAATGTTGTTTCAGGGTCAATGGTTTTTAATATAGACGAAATTTGTACACCGTCAGCATTAGATACGTAGTGAACATTTAACGTATCATCAGCAAGTGCTTTTAATGCCTCAGTTGCCATTTGTGGGCCAAGGTTAGAACCACCTACGCCAATACTTACAACATCTTTTACCGCTTTACCTGTATAGCCTAACCACTTACCGCTACGAACTTTTTCTACAAACACTTTAATTTTAGCTAATTCGTTGTCTACGGCTTGTGTTACGTTTTCGCCATCCACTATTAATGGAGTGTGAGCACGATTACGAAGTGCCGTATGTAGTACTGAGCGATCCTCGGTGATATTGATTTTTTCACCGCTAAACATTTTATCGCGCCACGATGCAATATCGCATTCTTTAGCAAGCGACATTAAGTTTGCAAAAACATCGTTATCAATAAGTTGCTTAGAATAGTCGAATAATACGCCAGGTACTTGAGTCGAAAACTGAGAAAAGCGCGTGTCATCTTGTGCAAATAACGTTTTCAGATGTGTTTGTTTCATCTTAGCTGCACTTTGTTCTAGTGCTTGCCAACTTGCTAGTTGCGTTCGGTTAGACATGGAAATATCCTCTAGTTTTTTCAATCAATTGATTTAAAAATGTTTTTTATAAAAGCAAAACTCTTAACACTGTTTATTTACGCTAAAATAAAGCGCCGATAGTATAACTAAAAATGCAAAAAAAGTGCTGTTTTTATAATTTTAGATGCCGATGATAACGCAATTTTTAGCTTTTGACACCGGTATCATAAAAATTTTATAAATTAATTTACCCGCAATTTTAAAGGCAACGGGATAGCTTAATCAATCAAAATGAAATATTAATGAATTTTTATCAGCACAATAATTACTTTTTATAGTTATTCACTAATTACTAGGGCTTGTTTACCTTGCGAGCAAATAAACCTTAAAAACAAAAAAAATCGGCCCTAAAGCCGATTTTGTATAAATTACAATCTTTGTTTAATTACTAAGCGCTAACCCGCCACTTAGGTTATAAACCGTTTTGTATCCTAGTTGCATTAAATTAGTTGCAGCAATTTTTGAGCGGTTACCACTACGGCATAATAAAATGTACTTGTTATTTTTGTTTAATTGCCCTTCAAATACCGCATTTGCCATTCTGCTAAGTGGTATATTTAATGTTTTTTCATCTAGCGTATTAAATAACTGAGCAACATTATTTGCTCCATGCTCATACGGCTCCCGAGTATCTATTAAATATGTATCGCTGGTGTTTAACATTACTTTAGCGTCATCAAAATTTAATTGCTGTGTATCAACCTCAGGTAACGCATTTACATAACCACACAATTGCGTGTTATCTACTTGTTTTGAAGCGTCGTACTGCTGTTTTTGTATTGCAAATTCATCAACTGAAATACTGCCGCTCACTAACGCATCAAGTAATGGCGTTTGGTTTTGCTGTACAGCCCAGTTCATGGCAAAACATTGTTGGTAGTCGTGCCCTGAGCAAATAATGCTGGTGCTATTAAGTTGCTCGCTCATTGCTAAAATAGAGCGTGCCATTGCTTTTGCATCCCCACCTATAAGCGATGTATTGCCAAGCCCTGCAGGCAGTATTAAATCACCACAAAAACAGTAACGCGTTTCGCCATTACTGTTTTTTAATAAATAACTTACACTGTCTTTGCTGTGCCCAGGTGTAACTACTTTTTCAAGTACGTCGTTTGCCAAGTTAATACTTGCTGTATTTAGCGGCCAACCTAGCGAATCAACCTCACCTTTTACAACTCTTGATGCAAGAACGCTGGTTAGTAAATTAGTCGCTGACTCTCGCTCTTGATGCAGATGAGTATTAAGCACCGCCGATATAGTTAAGTTTTGTGTATTAGCTATTTTTTCAAAGCGCGGAATAAGCTCAATAATAGGATCGATAATTACAGCGTGCTTATCATCGCTTACATAAAGCCAACTACATGCTCCTTGGTGCCTAAACTGAGTAAGGCCCAGTGCGCATACTTCTTGTTGTGGTGTGGTGCTGTCAGATACGATTAAACAGTTTGCCTGGAGTATTGCTTTAAGAGCGCGAATACGCACACAAGCATCATCAATATCGTGTTGTGTTGCAGCAGGTCCAAACGATAGCCTAATCGCGTTTTCGCTTTGCCACTTACTTGCACCCATTGCATCTAAAACAAAACTTGTTGATGCGCCTGTACTACAAGCCGAGCCTCCACTTACGCGAATGCCCGCAGCGTCAAATAAATCAATCACTTCTTTGCTCGTTAAATCGTTAACAGCAAAGTTAAGTGTGGTAGGCACGCTATAAGCAAAATCATGATTGAATGTAATATCGCCAAAGGTGTCTTTTATCGCGCTTTGTAACTGGCTTCGATAAGAATTAAGTACGCTAATTGGTTTAAATGTATCGTCTGATTTATCAAGCAACATACTAAATAGCTTATTTAACCCTGCAATACCGGGTAGATTTTCGGTGCCTGAGCGCATTCCACTTTCTTGACCGCCACCCGCTATAAAAGGTGTATACGCACTGCCACTACGAATATATAAAAAGCCAATACCTTTCGGTGCATAAAGCTTATGCCCCGAAAAAGGTGCGTAATCTATTGTTGTGTCACTTAGTGCGAGCGCTTGTTTACCGAGCGCCTGCACGCAATCCACCATCCACGATACATTTTTATTACGGCTACGAATCACCTGCTCAATAGCGGGTAAATCTTGATATACACCGGTTTCGTTATTAACGGCCATGGTGCAAATCATCAAAGCGTTATCGATATGTTTAGCTATAAAATCTAAATCTAAAATACCGTTACTATCAACCGGAATAGCAAGCACTTCAGCATTAACGTCTAGTACGCTATTCCAGTGCTTAAGTGTATTTGGCACCGCTTTGTGCTCAGTAGCGCCATATAACAATACGGGGTTTTTAATCGGGTGTTTTTTAGCATCAATTAACGTAGAAACCACCGCAGTTTGAATGCCTTCTGTTGCGCCAGAGGTAAATAAAATATCGCCATTACTTGCGCCAATAACTGTGTGTGCTTTTTGACGTGTTTGTTCTAATAAATGCTTGGCTTGAATACCTGTAATGTGCGGGCTTGAAGGATTACCAAAACATATTTGCATGGTATGAGAAACAACATCAGCAATACAAGGCAACACAGGGGTCGTTGCGTTTGCATCAAGGTAAACTTGTTTTACTGGCTCATCGTGCAATAAAAACTCAGACATTAAAAAACGCACCTTATTACTAAAAAATATATCTTATTACCAATAGTACATAAATTTACAGGTAATGAGTAATAATCAATTAGCACTAGAGGTGCGTTTACTATGCTTTTTTAGACTAAAAGTCTGTTTACTTAACTATTCACTGACCTCTTTACTTATCTCTTCATGCGTTGACGACCAAGCTGTTATTAGCGCTTTTACTAATGAAGCCAACGGGATGGCAAAAAATACGCCCCAAAATCCCCATAAGCCACCAAAAAATAATACCGCGACAATTATAAATACCGGATTTAAATCAACCGCCTCAGAAAATAATAGTGGCACAAGCACGTTGCCATCAAGCGCCTGAATAATTCCGTAAATAATTAAAATGGTCCAAAACTGTGTTTCTAATCCAAACTGAAACAGCGCAACTGCCGCTACCGGAATAGTGACGAGTGCCGCGCCAATAAATGGAATTAATACCGACAAGCCAACAAGCACTCCAAGTAATGCGGCGTAGCGTAAATCTAAAACAGTAAATGCAATAAAAGACACACCACCAACAATTAAAATTTCAAACACTTTACCGCGAATATAATTCATAATTTGTTGATTCATTTCATGCCACACTTGCAAAATTAAGCGTCGTTGCTGCGGGATCAGTTTAGCAATACTCCCCGTTAGCTCCAGCTTATCTTTAAGCATAAAAAACACCAGTAACGGCACAAGTACTAAATATATAAGCCATGCAACAACATCTTTTAATGAGGTTAGTGAAAACGACAATACAGTTTGACCAAACTCAATGATTTTAGCTTCTACCGTTGCAACAATAGCTTGTACTTGATCTATGTTAATTAAACTTGGGTATTGTTCAGGTAAAGCCATTAAATAAGACTTCCCTTGCTCTAACATATGCGGGGTTTCTTGCACTAAGTTACTGGTCTGCTTCCAAAGCACTGGGCCAATAACCAAAATAAGGGTGAGCATAATGCTAATAAATATCAACATTACAATAATCGTTGCAGTAAAACGTTTTAAGCCAACGCGCTCTAAATGAACAACCGGCCAATCAAGTAAATAAGCAATAACCAATGCTACAAGCACAGGAACAATTAACGAGCCAAAAAAGTAAAGTAAGGCCACTGAGGCTAATAATAAAAATAATAAGGTAGACGAATGAGGATCCGAGAACTTCCTTTCGTACCATGTTTTTACGTATTCAAACATGTAATGGCTCCACTAATAACAACCCACGTTGTTTATCAAAATTGTAACTATAAGCATTTTTTTGCAAAAAACGTTCAATATCGTTCGCACTTTCACCTTTATTAAGACTAAAAGTGATACGTTGTTTTGAAGATTGCGCACTTCGTAGCGCAAGTTTAAACTGCACAAATTGCTGAGGGCATTTAAACTCTTTTAAATCGCGCTCTACCATAACTACTTTATCCGTATAGTAAATGAATAATAAGTCGCATATTTACGGTCAATATACTTATATACCCAAACCGTTGTAACTTTTTGTTAAAACAATACCTGCAATAGTTTATCCTTATAACATAACTAGCAGTAAGGATAAGTTAATGCCTGGCACGCATAATAAAGCGCAACTACCCAGTAATCCAACACTCAAAGAGATTAATTGGTTTAAAAAGCAAATTAATTGGGGCGAACTACCTCCTTTTTATCACCTTGTTGCCTCATCAATAAGCGAATCAGAAGGGATTTTAGATCATGGATTCGATAATGCAGTTAAACAACTTATAGATAAACGCAATTGGAACTTAGATTTATTAGAAGGCCATGAAGACAGCCTTGGTGTAATACACACTAAACATAAGCCACGTATTGCGCTGCACCAAGTTTTTACCGACAGAGGCTTTGAGCTATGGGCACAGCCTTATGCTAAAGATGTTATTGTTGATCAATACATAAAAAATAATCGCTTTATGGAGTTTAGAGTGTGGGATCCACATTCAATGAAAAACCTGATCAGAATAAGTCAGTTACATAAGTTTATTGGCTTTTATTTTGAACGGGGCGACAAAGCAGATAAAGCCATTATTTTACATGCACATAAAGTAGTACATAAAATTATTACTTTTTTGCAGCGAGAATTGAACGTTGTAAAGCTTGATGGAGTCACAATAAAAGAACTATACCAATTGTGCGAAAAAGACAGCCGTGCAAGCAGTGACGAAATAGACATAGCCAAAATTGCAATTGGCGAACAAATTAACAAGGAATAAAATGCAGCTAAAATCAGCATTTATCACTTTATGCAGTGCCGCGCTTACGTTTAGCTTATTAGTAAGCGAACCTTTAAAAGCGCAAACCAACTTTACTCTTCCTGATTTAGGGACATCTGCATTACAAGCACTGCCACTTGAAAAAGAACAAGCTATTGGCGAAGTAATGATGATGCAAATACGAGGCTCATCACCAGTTATAAACGACCCTGTGCTAGATGAATACCTCACAACTATTGGCCGTAAACTTGTTGCTAATGCTAACGATGTACGTTTTCCGTTTTCGTTTTTTTGGATAAATAACTCAGAAATAAATGCGTTTGCATTTTATGGCGGGCATGTAGGTGTACACACAGGGTTAATAGCTCAAGCCGATAACGAGAGCCAGTTTGCTTCGGTACTTGGTCACGAAATTGCTCACGTAACACAGCGCCACTTAGCACGTAGAATACAGCAGCAACAAGATAACAGCGCGCTGACCATTGCCGGTATGATTGCAGGTATATTAGCAACCGTTGTTGCACCCGACGCGGGTATTGCCATTATATCTGCCAGCCAAACACAATCTGCTTTTAGCCAGTTAACGCATAGCCGCTCAGCTGAGCAAGAAGCTGACCGCATAGGCATGCAAACACTTAATAATGCAGGATTTGATCCCCGTGCATCGAGTGAGTTTTTAACTAAACTTGCAGCGCAAATTCGCTATAAATACAAGCCACCAGCATTTTTGCTAACTCACCCATTACCAGAGAGTCGTGTATCAGATGTACGTTTGCGTGCAGAGCAATTTCCTGTGCGCCTTATGAATGCGAGCCTTGAGTTTAATTTAGCAAAAAGTCGAGTGCTTGCCCGCTATGACAACAAACCAGAAAACGCAGAAGATCTATTTAGAAAGCTACTGCGCGAAAACACCTACAACAACACTGCATTAAAGTATGGTTTAGCCATAAGCTTGCTTGATCAAAAAAAGCTTGATGAAGCAGCACCAATATTAGACGAGCTTTTAAAAAACGATCCTAAAAACTTATTTTATATAGATACCCATACCGATTTACTTATTGCACAAAAAAAGGCAGACGAAGCCGTTAAGTTTTTAGCGGATTTAAATCAGTATCGCCCTAATAATCAGGTAATTACACTTAACTATGCCAACTCAGCACTTGAAGCTGAGCAATATGAGCTTGCTGAAAATATTTTAAAGAGTTTTTTACTCGAAAAGCCAGATCATAACTTAGGCAAACAACTCCTTGCAGACGCGTATAAAAAACAAGATAAATTAGCCTCTTATCACGAAGCTAACGCCGATGTATTAGCGCAATATGGTGCTTATTTAAAAGCCGCAGACGAAGTACAAAAAGCACTAAACTTTGTAGAGCCTACTCAACTTGTAAAGCAACAACGTTTAAAAGCACTACTTACCCAGTATCGACTTTTACAAAAAGAGCTTGCAAGACTTTAAGTCTGCAAGCGCTTACCCTAAAATAGACGCAATTCACACTTTGGAATCATTTTATGTCTGTTACTATTTACCACAACCCTCGTTGTTCTAAATCACGCGAAACGCTAGCGCTACTGCAAAGTAAAGCAATAGAGCCAAGTGTTGTAGAGTATTTAAAAACGCCTCTTACACACGAGCAAATTTCAACGCTTGTAATCCAACTTGGTTTTTCATCCGTACGTGAATTAATGCGCACAAAAGAAGATGACTACAAAGCACTTAATTTAAAAGATGAAAGCAGTGAATCAGCATTAATAGATGCCATGGTACAAAATCCAAAACTAATTGAACGCCCTATTGTAGTGAATAACAATAAAGCAGCGATTGGTCGTCCACCAGAAAACGTACTAAGCGTTTTATAATGAGTGCAACCATAGTGGTGCTTTATCACTCAAGCCATGGCTCAGTTGAAGCAATGGCTCACGAAATAGCAGAGTCGATAGAGCAACAAGGTGCTAGTGCACTACTTCGTACCTTTGTGGCTAAAAATGCGCACGACATTGTGATCACCAAAGATGATTTAATAAATTGCGATGGTTTAGCATTTGGTACTCCAACCCGATTTGGCATGATGGCCTCTCAAGCTAAAAGCTTTTGGGAAACCACCAGCGACTTATGGTTAAAAGGTCAGTTAATAGATAAGCCAGCGTGTGTGTTTTCGTCATCAAGCAGTATGCATGGTGGTAATGAAGCAACCTTACTTAACTTATCTCTGCCACTATTACACCACGGTATGATGCTACTGGGCGTGCCGTACGATGTACCCGAACTACTTGCAACACAAACAGGTGGAACACCATACGGTGCAACACACGTTGCTGGCAGCGCTAATAGTGCACAGCTAAGCAAAGACGAAATTAAAATATGCCAAAGCGTTGGTAAACGCCTTACTCACATTGCGAGAAAACTTAAATGAATACAGCTGACAACCCAGCTAAAAAGCCGATTACAGTAAAGTTTCAGCGTGCCGCACTATTTGGCTATGTAGGTTTACTTGTTCTTATTCCACTGTGGATGTATTTTGTGCCACCTCTAAGTGGTAATGCGAGTTTAGTGTCTTTATTTTTGCCTATTATTCCGTTACTACTGCCGTTAAGAGGCATAATTAAAGACAGTACATACACTTATGCGTGGGCTAACTTTGTTGTAATGCTGTATTTTATTCACGGGCTTACAATGCTGTGGGCAGCGCCAGATGAGTTAATTTGGGTATTGCTAGAGCTTGTGTTTGCCTCTTCAATGTTTATTGGTTGTACTTACTACGCAAGACATCGCGGACAAGAACAAGGTTTAAAAATCCGTAAGCTTAAAGAAGAACTAGCTGAAGAAAAAGCAGCAAATGAGCACGGTAAATAAGGCTTAACCATAAACGGTTATAAATACAAAAAACGCGCTTAAATTGCTTTAAGCGCGTTTTTTATTAGCTGTTTAAAAGTGACTAAACTAAATCACTTAAGGCAGCTAGCACCACAATGCTCGCCAGCCCTATTTGAGCTATTAAGCTAATAAACGAAAAGCCCCTGAGCACAAACAAGCCCCAAGGGTGTTTAATATGTGGATATAACGCACAGCGTTTTAAAGTGGTCGCAAAGAAAAAACAAATCACTGCCGCCATAGTTAAACTCAGCGTTAGCTCACTTTTAATAGAGAGTGTTTCATCAAAAAAGAAGAACAACT
Organism: Pseudoalteromonas arctica A 37-1-2; assembly: GCF_000238395.3. Classification (GTDB taxonomy): domain Bacteria; phylum Pseudomonadota; class Gammaproteobacteria; order Enterobacterales; family Alteromonadaceae; genus Pseudoalteromonas; species Pseudoalteromonas arctica. Next base: position 1,337,655 of record NZ_CP011025.1, on the reverse strand, counting down.
GCAAAGGCAGCAATATAGTGACAATAGCGTGCAGCACATGTACTTTTTTAATGCGATCAAACTGCCCTTCCGGCGAAAGCTCTTTAATACCAAAGTCACGCTCTAAACATTTAACCAAGTTATTAGCTTTAATACTAACCGCCAAACGGTAACAACTTAAACCTTCTTTATTGCGCGCTCTAAAGTTATAGCCCGCTTTAATAAGCAGCACCATTAACGATTCATTTTTAGCAAATACAGCGTAATGAAGTGCTGTGTTACCTAAATTATCAACCGCTTTTTTGTCTTGCTTTGCAAGTAGCGTTTCAACCACATTTACAAAGCCTTTTTCGGCGGCCCACATAAAAGCTGTTTTATTGTTTTCATCAGCAAGAACACCCGTAGCGCCTTGCTCAATAAAACGCATTGCCATTGTTTGCTTGGCTGTTTTTTTACGCAGGTGCGTTAATAATGCTTTTTCTAGCAGTACAACAGAGTCAACATCAGGAGAAACCTGTGTAAGCAACGTAAAATAGTCTTTACCCGCTGCTACTTTTTCGCTGGCAAGTTCAGAAAGAGTATCTAAATCAGCAATAGACTCTGGAATAAACGCACTTAAGCGCTCTCTAAAATCAACTTCTTTCCAAAGGGCTAATGTATCTTTTGCCGAAAGTTTACTTTTATTATTTAGCGCATGCTCAATTAACGTGAAATAGCGTTTACTAAAAAACAAATCGACTAAAGACAGTGGCGTATCTATGGTATTTTGTGCAGCCACACTTGCGTATTTTTCAAGGCGCTGGCATAGCATAAGCACTAAGCTTTCAGGGGTGTATTCATTATCGTAGTAATGGCTTTTAACCGCACTAATATACGCTTGTGCGTCTTCGTCATATTCAGAGATATGTTGAAAGTAACATTCTTCAAATGGTTCTAGTGGGGTTAGCCATGCCAAATAATAAATAGGCGGTAACACGGTGGTGCATACACCATCGTCTTCATTTGTAGAACGACAAGCAGGCCAAGCTTCCAAAGCATCTAAAATAAAGGCACCGTTTTGTTCTACCAGTCCTTTAATAAGTAATGGGTATTCCTTTGGCCAAATCAGTACATTTTCCATTAAAACAACACAACTCCAGTGTGGCTTGGGGGTGGTAAGTTATATCAGTTTTTAGCTGACACCACGCTTAATCAAAGTGTCGATATTCTAGCACACCTTTGTTTTGCTGCTAGCGCAAAATTACGCAATAACAACAATCCTTTACTTACAAATATAAAAACGGCCAAGTACATAAGTAATTGGCCGTTTTTGAGGTTGGAGTTGGGCTTAATCAGAGCCAGACAAATAGTCTATTTACTTTTTAACTCGCTAATAACTTGATCTAAACCCACTTCAGAAATACGTTGAATAATCTCTTTTTGCTTAGCACTTAATAGTGAAATGCCTTCGGCAACAATATCGTATACTTTCCACTCATCATTTTTACCTAAACGAAGCTTAAAACTTAAGTCGATTGTAGGCGCATTTGGCTCAATAATTTGTGTATTAACTGTTGCGTACTCAGAGTCACTTTTTGCGTTATTACGCTCAAATACTACTTTTTGACCTGTGTACTTCATTAGTGCACCAGCGTATGTACCTGTTAAGTAATGCTCTACTGCATCTATAAATTGAACAGCCTGTTCGCGCTCAATGCCTTTAATGTGCTTACCTAATAATTTAAACGATACAAACTTAACATCAATATGTGGCATTAAACGTTTTTCAACAATGGCAGCCATCGCTTCTTTGCTTGCTGTGCCTTTTGAATTTACTTGGCCAATGTCTGCAAATAGCTTATCGGCTACTGATTCAAGTAACTGATCTGGCGATTGCTGAGTTTGTGCAAATAACGAACTACTAAAAAAAGCAGTGGCTAAAACGAATAGTTTAAAGAGTTTCATAATTGTATATGTCTGTGTGATTAAGATGGCTGTAATTTACGCGAACTATACGCAATAAAAAAGGCACAAATAAGCAACTTATTAATGCCCAAATCGCACCAATAAAATAACTAAAATAAATTCAAGCAGTTAGAAACCTCCGTTAACAGCTCATATACAACCGGCATTTTGTCCTCATTGTAATTGTTAATAGGTCGCCCTTATCATTTAGTTATCACTTGAATCAGACAAACATTTGGCACCTATGAAAACGTCACTTAAAACACTTATTATCTCTTTTGTATTAGTAGTTTCACTTTTTGGCAAACTTGCTTTTGCTCAATCGAACCACGGTTATGCCGTTGATTTTCTCAAAGGCGAAGGTAACGTAAACGGCGTTAAGTTTGCGTATCAGTATCATGCACCTAGCATGCAAAATATAATTGGTGATGCACGCTTTTACTTTGAAACCAGCGTAAATATGTGGGAATACCGCCACGGCGATGAAACACAATCAAACCTAGTACTTGCTATGTCACCTGTGCTGCAATTTCCTGCTTTTAGTTTTAACAACACCCCATTTTATGTAGAAGCAGGGATTGGTGTATCACTGATTGATGAAACGCAGTTTGCCGGTAAAAACATAAGTACTCACTACCAGTTTGAAGACCGCATAGGCCTTGTTGCCGACTTTGGCCACACCAATGTTGCCCTTAGAGTTATTCACTATTCAAACGCAGGCTTTAAAGAGCCAAACCCAGGGCTTAACTTTTTAACGCTTTCGGTAGCTAGACGTTTTTAAGGTTATTGATTGTGTTTAAAGTTATTGATTGCGTTTAAAATTATTGATTGTGTTTTGAGTAATTTAATTGCTGTTATAGCGTAAAACGGTCACACTTAAACGTACTAAATATTAAGTGATACTGCGATGCAAACTTGGCATATTGTAATTATTGTCGCCGTTGTTTTTGCTATTGTCATTGGTAATATTGCGCTGATTAAACTCTCTGCAAAAACGGAGTTTAAAAAGCCCAACGCCAATATTAAAAATGCAATAGACACAAAAAAGCCCTGATTAATCAGGGCTTTTTCAACAATACCAATTCGCTTAATTATATTTTCGTTAATTTAGCCTACTAACCAATGCGCCATTAGCGCAATAACAGGTAAAGTAATTAGCGTTCGCAAAATAAATATAATAAATAACTCTAAAATATTTACCGGTATTTTACTGCCAAGTAAAAGTGCGCCCACCTCAGACATATAAATAAGCTGAGTTACACTCATTGCGGCAATAATAAAGCGCGTTACATCACTTTCAATTGTACCTGCTGCTAATATTGACGGAATAAACATATCAGCAAAACCAACCATAATAGTTTGCGACGCTGCTGCCGCTTCGGGTACTTGTAATAACTCTAAAAATGGCACAAACGGCATACCTAAATACTGAAATATAGGCGTATGCTCAGCAATGATCAGTGCAAATGTACCTACCGCCATAACTACAGGCAATACACCAAACACCATATCAAGCGCGTTATGTAAGCCCTCTTTTATTGTACCTTTAACACCCGTTGAGTTATCTGCTTTAGCTAATGCAACATCTAACGAATGACCAAATAAGGTTTTATGACCCGGAATTGTTTCAGCGTCTCTATCTGGCTCAGTACCATCAATCAATAAGTCTTTTTTAAAGCGCAGTGGCGGTAATCGCGGCACAATAATAGCGGCAACAATACCGGCTAAACATACCGTTGCGTAAAACGGTGCAAATAGGTATTCAAGTTTAACTTGCCCAAGCACCACTAAACTAAACGTAATTGAAACCGCTGAAAACGTAGTACCAATAATAGCCGCTTCGCGTTGTGTATAGTGCTTTTGATCGTACTGCCTTGCAGTCATCAAAATACCCACACTACCATCACCTAACCACGATGCAGTACAGTCAACCGCGCTTCTACCAGGTACACCAAATACAGGGCGCATTACTTTAGTCATTAACGTACCAGCAAGCTCTAGTAGACCAAAGTTAATTAATAGCGGCAGTAATAAGCCCGCTAAAATAAATACCGAAAACAACACTGGCAATAAGTCATTTAATACCAGCGCGCCAGTATTGGCCGAGGTAATCATCTCGCTGCCTAGGCTTAAGTACGTCATTAGACCAAACGCCATACCAAATAAGCGCACCACCAGCCATGTCCAGCTCACATCAAATAAATGCTTTAACAAAGGTGAGTTACATATAGCGGCGGGTTTAAACACTTTAGTAATTACAGAAATAACCCCTGTAATACAAATAATGAGAGTAATAATTGCTTGAGCAGAGCCAAGCATCATTGCTTGAACCGCTTTTGCCATAACGGCAATAGGAATGGTCATCCCTTGCGAGGTACTAATGGGTGTCATAAATAAAAACACACCAATTAACGAAGGAACCAAAAAAGTAAACCAAGTGCGCCACGTGTAGTGTGAACGATGAGGTAGCTGAGACATATTGTTTAACCTATAAAAACCACAAAAAGAGCATAGCGCTCTTTTTGTGGTAAAACTTATTATTATTTAAATTTTAATGCCGCGCTGAATGAGTGCTGCTTCTAATGCTTGTTGTAAACCATTCATAGTACCTGGCTCAAGCGTTTCGCCTTTATCATCCATCCACGTTAAGCTAGTACCGCCTTCTTTAGTTTTACTTACTAAAATTTGGTATTGGCCTTCATCAATAGGTAGTTGAGCTACGTCATCACCCCAAATTGAATCCCAAACACTTGTTTCTGGTTTAGTGTAATCAGCAGTAATTAAGCCCGTATCTGGGTTAATTTCAACAATAGTGAACGACAAGCGCTCTAAAAATCCAGAGAAACGGTCAAACACAGCTTCGTAAGATTGCTCAGTTACAAGTGCTGCATTACCTTTGTTATCAAAGCCCATTTCAAGAGAAATAATACCTTGGCGTTTACGCATATCAACTTCAAGTTGACGGTAACGGTAATCAAACTCGCTCACTACTTGGTTAAGCGCACGTACTTCTAACTGCTGCTTTAACAAATCAGTTAGCGTATGGTCGCCTTTAAAATCAATCAGCTCTACACGTAAAGACGCAGTACGCTGATGTGACTTTTCTTCAATAGTGAATCTAAATTTTTCTAAGTCATCGTTAACTTCATCGCCCCACCACCAAAAACCTTCTTCGGTTTTAATGATTGAGTACCAATCAGTTTCAATAGTACCTAGTAGCTTGTCTTCTTTTGTGGTTCCTGCATTGTTATCAGCGAGGACTGATTGAATCGTGTCCCAAAGAAATTCATCTAAATCAGCAATGCCATCGTTTTTATCAAAATAAATACGCGCTTGTTTATCTGTCTCTTCTACCCAACTGCCTTTAGCAATTGTTAATACTTGTGCCGGTGGGCGGTAATTTGTAGCTTCAGGATTGTTGTCGTATTGACCTACATCCATTTTATAAACTGGGTCTTGAGCTGGTTGAGATAACGACGTTGGTGCTTTTATAGGCTCATGCGTACGATAGTTACGTTCGTCATGTGCCTTATTAATAAATACACTACACCCTGATAAACTTACCAATACACTTACTGCAAGTGCTTTTGGGATCCAATACTGCACAGATATTTCTCCTTAGCATACCCTTTAATTGTTTTAACAAATATATGAGTGGGTAATGCCGATTTGGTTCAGTGTAAAATCAATATTAACTTTACATTTATTATTTGGCTGCCTAAATGCAATAAAGTTCAGCACTTCAACTTAGCAATAAAACTAAGCGCAAATAAGCAAATTTTAGCTATGGTACTTTCCCGTGCCAGTAAAAACAAGAAACACCGCACTTTAAAAGCGCTTAATTAGCGTGTGCTGTAGTTTAGAGCCCTTTTTGTGTTAAACTTCGCCGCCGTGCAACTTCTCGTGTGTATTTTTGGTGTTGCCAACTCGGTTGATATAATCCAAGTAACAAGGTATTTGAACTCATGACTGCATTTTCAAATCATCAAATTGTTTTAACAGCGATTGGCGAAGACAGACCCGGTATTGTAAGTGAACTAACCCAACTGGTTAGCGATTGCCACTGCAACATTATTGACAGCCGTATTGCTATTTTAGGCTGCGAATTCACCTTCATAATGCTACTTAGCGGCGACATGTCGGCAATAAGCCGCATAGAGCACGTACTACCAACTAAAGCCATGGAACTTGGCCTGCTAACCATGATGAAGCGTACAGCGAGCCATACTCCTAGCGAATTTTGTGCAGGTTACACACTAGAATATACAGGCATAGACACCCCAGGCACATTGAGCAAAGTAACGCGCTTTTTTGCCGACAATAATATTAGTATTTGCTCACTTAAGTCAGACACTTATTCTCAAGAAGACAACATTAAAATGCGTTGTGAACTTGAATTCAACATACCTGTTGATGTAGATATAGATCAATTTAAAATTAGTTTTGAGAGCCTTTCTCACACGCTAAACGTAGATTATATTTTTAAACGAATTCGTTAAGGATGCTAAACATGAACACAATTAGTCCATTACAAGCTGGCGATACTGCACCCGCTTTTAGCCTACAAAACCAAAACGACGAAACAGTAACATTAAGCGAGCTGTTAAAAGAGCAACAAGTGCTTGTGTACTTTTACCCTAAAGCGTCAACGCCGGGCTGTACTGTACAAGCCGAAAACCTACGCGATGAGCAAGCACAGCTTGCTAAATTTAACACCCGCGTTGTAGGTATTAGCCCAGATCCAATTAAGCGCCTTAAAAACTTTGAAACTAAAAAAGAGCTTAATTTTGATTTATTAGCCGACGAAGATCACGCCATTGCTGAAGCATTTGGTGTATGGGGCTACAAAAAGTTTATGGGTAAAGAGTACGATGGTATTCACCGCCTAACGTTTTTAGTAGGCCAAGACGGTAAAATTAAACACTTATTTGATAAGTTTAAAACTAAAGATCACCATCAAGTAGTGTTGGATTATCTTGCGGCAGAGTAATCTCGCAGCAGTATAGCTAGCGGCACAGTAAGTTAGCTACCAGCTATTAGACAAATACAGAAAAGCGTTGCTCAAGGGCAACGCTTTTTTTATGCTAGTTATTAAACCTTAGATTTATAAGAGCATGCTCGAGGGATAAATAGGCAATCAATAATTTTGATGTATGAAATCAAGATTTGACCCCTATGGTTTCTTAATCGAGATGGGTAATAAAACTCGTTTAAATTTACACTTTTGTCGACCTGCCAAATAGTTTTTACATTTTCTACTTGAGAAGCTTTTAAATACACCTCCTCAACATTAAACATCTTAATTTTTGCAAATTTACTAGATTTAGATTTAAAGAAGTTGTAAGCGTCCGTTAATGGTAAAGAAAGTGCTCTAATTGCAGCAACTTCAAGCATGATTATAAAAAGAAAATTTGACTATACAGAGAGGTTCAAATGAAATCTAGCTTGTCGTTTAGAGTAAGCTTTATAGATATTCAATTAAACTCTCTCTAAAAAATGATCTAATTTTGTATAGAGCCAAATATGTAGGTATTTGATCTTTTTTAAATTATCTAGGTGTTAGATTATATGTTTTCTCTAACTCAGAAAGTGTTATCGTATCGTTGTCTCGGTATGAGTAATCCAACCACTTTTCTACAGTTTTTTGGAACATACTCATATCGAAATTATCTTCTCGAGCTTTTAACTGCAAGCCAGCTATGCTTTTGATAACCAGACTCATTTCAAAAATGCTATCAGTATATTTAAAGATACTTACACTTACTCTAAAAGTTAGTATACCGATAGCATTGGATAAGTCATCCTTAGCATCATCAATACTTTTAATTAGTAGGATTAATTTCATATCACAACATAGCGTTGCCATACTTGCATGTTTTTGTAACCCATTTAAATCAGTGTAATGAAGTAATAATTCGTCCTTATACTCCGAAGGATCTTCATCTGAATAACAAGATAATCTATCTAAAGTTTCGGTGATATCATTAAAAGTATCACAAACTTTATCAAGCCTTTTTTTCATTGGGTTAGTATCATACAATTCTCCCTTGCTAGGCTTCTTATAGAGGCGGGAGTAAACAAGTGAGCTGAAAATAGGATCAAAATACTTATAATTTCCAGCTTTGATAACCCCATACATTTTTTTTTCAAACTGTTCTGCGCCTTTATAGAAGAGATCTAATTGATGCTCATACTCCTGTCGTTCTAGATTTGAATTAAATTGCAATGCTCTGAAATTTGCTGCGGCAACTGTACCTAATGGCAGGGCTAGACTTAAAATAAATAATGGAATTTTTTGATACTCAACAAAGAGCTCTAGAGACTCTTTAGTGATAAACGCAAAGCTTAAATTAGAGCTACAAGCTATGAGCCACATTAGTAAAGTGGCTACTATGATAGGAACTCCAACAAACCCCAAAAATATTGGGTAGGTAAAAATACTGCTATTGAACTTAATAGATTTCATTATATTTCCTTATATATTCAGTCTTAAATAATAACCGACGTATTTTGCTCTATGGAATGATTCATTCACACCAATTTTTAACCTTTTTTCCTCCATCGTATTTCACAGCGAGACCAGAGGGGTCAAACCTTGACTTCATACATCATGATTAATTAACGCTTACTTTTGATATTTTTAAACATTTTACAATACAAAGTACCGAGATAAATAGATAGAGTAGCTTTGCTTGTGCAATTAAGTTGCCTATCCTTTTCAACTATCAAAAATACCATAATAGCTTGATTTAAACGTAAATAATAAAAATAAAAATTAGCTGTTTATATTCGCAGGAACTCAAATAAGTTACATTGTCGGATGGCGCTTCGCTTATCCGACCTACGTTTTCAAATATATAATGCGGGGTTATTGGGGCATAGGTATTGGAGGTTCGTTGGGTTTCGCTACGCTCTACCCAACCTTGTATCTCTTCTTGATGAGTGTTTAACTTAAATTTTTACGCAGACAAAAATGGCGTTGCCTGAGCGCTCTGCCCATGGGGTTATTTTGTCGTAGTCATGTTCAAATATGTGAATTTCGAAGTACAGCTTTAGGGCTTCTTTAAGCTCAGTATAACTAAAAGCAACCATTGGGTGCTCGTCGTGCCATACGAGTGTTTTATCTGCGGTGGTTTTTTCTATGCTGAGTTTTAATAACTGTTTACTGCCAGTGCCACTGTAGTGCCAACCAGAGCGAAATGTGAACGAGCTATTTTCGCTTGTTGCTGTGTGCTCTACAAATGAATCGCTGTCGATTTTGTTTTTATCAACCGTGTTAAAACAAAATATCCCACCTACATTTAATGCGCTGTGTACGCTGGCAAGGCATTCTTTTAACTTATTAATACCGTCGCAGTAGTGGATTGAATACAAAAAGCAGGTAATTAAATCCAATTGCTCGGTTACTTTAAACTCACTCATATTTTGCAATGAAAATTGCGCTTCTGGGCAACGAATTTGTGCTTTATCTAGCATTGGCTGGTTTAAATCAAGCCCACTACTTTTATAGCCGTAATCAATAAAGTGGCGTACATGCGGGCCGGTGCCACATGCTAAATCGAGGTGGGTATTTGCGCCATTACCAAAAATTTGGTGCAGCCTGTGAATAGAATTGCTTTGGGCTTGATAATCTATATCTGCGCACATTAAGTCGTAGTAATCAGAAAGGTCGGTGTAAAGTGCATTTGCGGACATATAAGCCTAGTGGTAAGTAGTAGAATATTTTTAAGTCGCGCATAGTAAACTAATTAGCACAATTAACGAAGAAGATATGAGCTTTAGGGTAGATGTAATCTTAGGTTATAAAGTTCAGTCTATAAAGTACAGGGTTGTCGGATGGCGCTTTGCTTATACGGCCTGTGTATTTAAATATTATAGAGCGTTGTTATAAAACGGTGTGAAATTGGAGATTTGTTGGGTTTCGCTACGCTCTACCCAACCTTGTATCTCTTCTTGATGAGTGTTTAGCTAGCACTTGTCACATCGGGAAGACAGTGAGCTCGTACCCAACCAGAGTGTGAAAATGCTGTGACGTAGATTGAGCCCTGACTTCCTAACCTCCATTAAACTGAATGGTATCCTAGCGCCCCAACTAAGGGTGACGCTGCATGTACAAGGGGAGTAGATAGAGATGAAAGCTTTTATTGGCATTGATGTGGGTAAAGACAAGTTAGATATTTCCTGGCTACGCGATGTAGTCAAAAGTAAAAAGAAAACGAAGATTTTTAAAAATAACCCGCAGGGCTATCAAGAGTTAGTTGCCTGGTTGATAAAGAATACAAATTTAGAAGCACAAGATATTGTTATTACAACAGAGCCCACAGGTGTTTATAGCGAGCCGCTGATGTATTTCCTATATGAGCAAGGATTTATTTTATTACATGTAAATCCTGGTAAAGCAAAACAGTACGCAAGTTCATTAGGGCTTGTCCATAAGACAGACAAGTCAGACGCCACAATGCTTGCTCGTTATGGTCATGACCAACAGCACTCACTTTTAAGTTGGCAGCCTGAGCCTGTTGAAGCGAGAGAGTTAAAAGTAATGACGCGTAGACTTGAAGCACTTGAGCAAGACTTACGTCGCGAAGAAAATCGTTATGAAGCTGTTGGTTTCTCAGGTGCATCTACTCGAGTTACTCAGTCAATTGAAGATATGATAGCTGTACTAAAAACTGAGATAGGCAAGCTAAAAAATGACATTGATGAGCATATTGATAGACACCCACAATTAAAAAAGAACCGCCAATTGCTTCAAAGTATCAAAGGTGTTGGAGAGGTAATATCACGTATGATGGTGTCCTTGATGGCATGTAAACAGTTTAAAAATGCCAAGCAATTAGCTTGTTACTTAGGCTTAATACCTAAGCTTAATGAGTCAGGCAAACGGGCTGGAAAAACAACTTTAAGCAAAGAAGGGCCTGGGTATATAAGGGCTAAATTGTATATGGCTGCTGTAGTAGCTGTACAACATAATCCAGATATAAAAGCCCAAAATAAGCGATTAGTGGAGCAAGGTAAAACAAAAATGCAGGCAATTGGTGCTGCAATGAGAAAGCTGACACATATCTGTTTTGGTGTTGTGAAGAATCAAACTGAATATCAGCCCCAAGCTATTTAAAGAAAGCTTGAGGCTGGTTAGAAGAGATGGTATCTACGTACTATAACTTTAAGCTGGCTTTAACTAATTCCTAAATACTTATGTACTTGTATTGATAGGCGCCAGTTTTTGGCAATGCAGGTGTCGATTGCTAATTTAGTTGCTGATACTTTTTGACTAATTGGCTGTAAATAAACAAGCTTTGGGTTAACGCCTGTTTTAGCAAATAACTCTTCTAACTCTTCTACGTGCTTTTGCATAGCAACGGGGTGTTTAATTTCGTTTGCACGCTTCATTGTGCTGGTAAGTACTTCATAACCGCCGCGCATATTGATTTTTGGTGATACCGTTACCCATGTTTGCTCTGGGGCGAGTATTTCAAACGTGCCGCTGGTTTCTATTTGTGTACTAAAGCCGTGTTCGTGTAATAAGTTACATACTGGGTTTAAATCAAACATGCATGGCTCGCCACCAGTAATAACTACGTGCTTTGCGGTATAACCACGTGATTGAAACAACGCTAAAATTTGCTCTGCACTGGCGTTAGCCCAATGATCTGAGTCGGCTTTTTTTTCTACGGTTTCGTCCAGTGATACTTTATATACATTATCAACATCCCACGTTTGCTTAGTGTCGCACCAAGAGCAGCCTACTGGGCAGCCTTGCAGACGTAAAAATATTGAGGGTGTGCCAGTAAAGCTAGCTTCACCTTGAATGGTTTCAAACACTTCATTAATTTTGTACAAAAGAGATCTCACTTACTACCTAGCAGCCAAATTGCTACTATTAAAAAACCAAAAAGCGCTGTGCAAAAATTGTTATTTAAGCTGCGGCCGTGTAGTATATCGCGCCCTGATATAAACCTCTATTAAAACTAAGAGCAAAACAGATATGACGCAAAAAGTAGTTGTTATTTATTCCGGCGGTATGGACTCATTTACCGTATTAAATAAAGCCCTGCAACAAGGCCATGATGTATATGCCCTATCATTTGACTATGGTCAGCGTCATGTAAAAGAGCTTAAAGTGGCGGCAAGTGTGTGTGAAAAATTAAACGTTCCACACAAAATTGTTGATATTTCGGCGATTAACCAACTTATTGGTGGCTCATCACTTACTGATGACATTGATGTGCCTGAAGGCCATTACGAAGAAGAAAGCATGAAAAGTACGATTGTACCTAATCGTAATATGATTTTGCTCTCGCTTGCTGTTGGTTACGCGGTATCACTTAAAGCTGGCCAAGTTTATTACGGCGCTCACTCTGGGGATCATGCTATTTACCCTGACTGCCGTCCTGAATTTGTGCAAAAAATGGATGATGTATGTCGTATTGCAAATTACGACGCTGTAGAAATTTTTAGCCCATACTTAAACAATACTAAAATTGGTATTTTAACCGACGGTATTGAAATGGGTTTAGATTACAGCCAAACGTGGACTTGTTATAACGGCCGTGAAAAGGCCTGTGGTAAATGTGGCGCGTGCCAAGAACGCCTTGAAGCATTTGCACTAAATAACATTACAGACCCGTTAGAATACGAATAAGCACCAATTAATTAGTAATACAATTGCTGTAAACAAAAAAAGGCTATCATCGATAGCCTTTTTTGTTTGTTTAATTTTAACGTAGAGATTACAACCAACGTTTTACGCGCGCTTTATAGGCGGTAAACTCTTCGCCAAATAATTTAGTGAGCGCACGCTCCTCGGGTATTATTTGAAAAAACGTTAAATACGCAATAAACCCTATAATACATAAAAGTGCCCACAAGGAACTTAACCAAATACCCCACCCTGCTAAAATAAATGCAAAACCTACGTACATTGGGTTACGCGAAATCCGATAAATACCGCTAGTAATAAGTTTTGACGCTTGCTCAGGTTTATTAGGGTTTACAGTGGTGTTTGCTATTTTAAAACTCACCACCCCTGCAATACAAAAAACACACCCTATAATGACCAAACTTGCTGCTAAGTAGGTAATAAATGCGGTGAAATCAATAACACTGTAATGCGCAATAAGCGCCATTATGCCTGCAAAAAACAGCACAACAATAACGGGAGGTATTTTATTATTTAACATGGCAACTCACTGTATTGGCTAAAGTATGTTTATTATATGGTGGCTATGCAGCCATTAAACAATATCTGAAGTGTATAAATGATGAACACGCTCAAACCTGAGCTTAAGTAAAGTATACAAATTAAGTTACAATTGTCAGCTTTATCAAAAGCGCTTAAAGGTTATACTTTAACCATAAACGAATAATAAAATGATAAGGAATGAGATTATGTCTGGAACTACGATGATTGTACTTATTGTGCTAATTTCGGTTGGCTCAGGAGTGGTTTACGATATGTATAAAAAGCATCTTGAGTTTAAGCATAAAATGCAAAACAACAACAGCGATGCCCATAAACAATTAGCTGAAACAAATGCACAAGTGCTTGCATTAAAAGAGCGTGTACAAACACTTGAGGCTATTGTTACTGATTCAAGCTTTAACGTTAAAGATGAAATTAATAAGCTTTAAATTGTTATAAGTAATTTGGATATAAATGTGCATTTTCTGGCTGCTCAATGCCATGAGCAGCTAAAAACCCACCAATAGCTTGCCCGCAGCCCTGTGGTGCTCGCCCGCTGTCTATCTCAAAATTTAACTGGTTAGCATGTTGCTTACCCATAGAGCAAAGCCCTACAGTACTTGGCGAGCGCATAGCGATACTTAAGTTACCTATTTGCTCAACCACAACGTGTTTACTAAAGCGGGCAAAACCTTTGTACTTAAATTGCTCGTTTACGTAGTCATTGCTTGTGGCTACTAATGCTGTAATTAAGGCGTGTAAAAAGCTATTAGCGGATGGATCTGCTGTTAAAAACGCGATTGTTTTTTTATTAAACTCGCTAAGTTGGCAATCTTCACACAACAGCTCAACAGTATATAAATGTTGCTCGGCTATTTGCTGCTGGCTCTTAAGCTCAATACTTTTTCCTGCAAATACAATACGTTTAAGCACTTCATCAACACGGCTTTCAGCACTTTCACTTTTAACAAGCTCAGGGTTTTGCGCCATTACCGGTAAGTCGTGATGGTTATTAAATGGCGTACTTGTTGCGCCGCTTTGCATTAACTGAAAAAGCTCTCTTACTTCATGTTCACGCGCTACTTTTAACGCTAAAAATGCAGTTTGGATAAGTTCTGAAGTAGGTAAGTTTTCCTCTACTATCCAGCGTCTGCCAAATAATAGCTTTTTGGCTTTGCCTTCATTTGCAGATGCACTTTTTTGATAGTTATCTGGGCTCAGCACTGCTACTTGCAGGTAAATTTCTCCACCTTTTTGTGCAGCAAGCACTCTAAAGTGAGCCGAAAACTCAATACTCTCAAGCACTTCGTTTACGCTTTCAAGCGTGTGCTTGTAACGTAAAAAATGTTGTGGCACCACCCAGCTGCTATTAGCCAATTGCACAAGGGGTGCATAAGAAATAGGTTGCTCGTAGCTGTGTTGCCATTTTTGCTCATTGCTAAGCAAATGATTAATGTGACTCTTGTTATCTGACATAAATAAACCAAATAAACTCGCGTTGTGCGATATAAACTATGAACACATTACGTCGTCAATGTCGTAATTAGATCACATGTACGCCCTACTTTCGGGCTTTTTTAACTATCGGTGAGTTCTTGATAGTCTGTTATAACTTTTTGATAGTATGGCTTATCTTTATTGAGCATTTTATTATAATGATTTATGAGTTGCCGCTGGTACATAGCGTGCTCTGCACTACTAAAATCCCACATTTTATTACCGGTGTGACTAATCTCATTATTGCTACTAAAGCTCACTTCAATCACTTCATAAAAACGTTTGTTGTCGTAAACTATTTGCTCACTTACAAGCCCTAAACCTAATTGCTTTAAACCCACTCGCAACTTATAAGTGTGATGCACTGGGCATAAAATAAACCGAACATTATTTAAATGCTCCACTGCATTATTAGCAATAATTTGTTGTATTAAACTTAACAACAGCTCACCGCCAACACCTGCTATTACAACTACTTGGCTTTTACTTTGAGCAATTTCAATTTTGCCTACATCCTGACATAAGACCTGCCACTGCGGATTTTTATTACAGGTTTTTTGTAATTTATTAATAGATGATAATTGCGCTTCTAGGTCGTTCATTAAAGTGGCGACTATATCTACAAAAATAACCTGGTTTGCAGCTGCGCGTTTTAATAGCGCCATGCCTAAATAACCATGGTCGCAGCAGCAATCCCAAATAATATCGTGATGCTGCGAAATTAATGTATCAATGGCAGTTAGGCGTTTGCTGAGCTTCATTTAATCAGCAGATTGTGACGTTTTGTAGATAAGTGCTTTTAAGCTTCTGTCGCTGTCTACTTCAATAAAACGCTCGGTAGGGGCTAGGCGCTCAACAAATTCAATTGCGCCTTGGGTGTGCTCGTTTATTAACGCCTTAAACGCCTCTTCGCTAAGCTCTGGGCTATTAGCGCACAATAACAATTGTGTGGTATCACAAAGTAGCTCTGGCAACCTGCGCAGCACTTTTTGATAGTCTTTAGTTAATATAAAGCTGCCTTTTTGAAAGCTTGGCGGATCAACTATTATTAAGTCAAACGGGGCTGCTTTTTTTAGTTTTCCAAACGACTTTAAAATATCGTGAGGTAAAAAACTTACGCCACGCTCAAAACCATTTAATTGATGGTTTTGCTTGCCGACTTTAAGTACACCTTTGCTCATATCCATATTCATTACATGATCTGCTCCGCCTTGCATTGCTGCAAGCGAAAACCCACACGTGTACGAAAATAAATTAAGCACTTTGCCATGCTTACTATTAGCCATTACAAACTCACGGCCGCTGCGCATATCGGGAAATATTCCGGTATTTTGACGGCTCTGTAAATCAACCAAAAAACGAATGCCGTTTTCGGTTACAACATGCGGGTTAGGTAATTGCCCATAAACCACGGTGTTTTGGCTTTGCACGCCAGCGCGTTGCTGATACACAAGTGAGCTAATAAGCTCTGGCTGGTTTTTTTGCACCCACTGCCACACAACGTCGGTAAGCTCGGTTAGTGTTTGCTCGTCAATTTCGTCGTACGAAACCAAAAACAAACTTGGCGGATAAAAGTCTAAATTAATATGACTTAACGCCTCAACACTATGGCCACGGCCATGAAAAACACGGCACAGTTCATTTTTTAAAATTGGCGCATCTTCAAGCGCAGTAATAAGAGGAGTAAAGTTTGCTGTCATTTTTAATTAATCAACTGTTGTTGTAGTTCATGTATTTCATCGCGAACAGAGCCCGCTTTTTCAAATTCTAGATCGCTTGCGTATGCATGCATTTTGGTTTCAAGCTGCTTAATTTGCACTGTAATTTCTTTCGCACTAAGTACCTTTTTAGAGTCTTTACGAACAAGTCTAAGGTTATCTTTAGGACCGGCTTCTTCGCCTACATCCATCGCATCAAGAATCTTTTTGGCTAGTGAATGCGGTTCAATACCGTGTTCAATATTATAAGCATGCTGAATTTCGCGTCTGCGCGCTGTTTCGTCCATGGCCTTAGCCATCGATTTTGTAATTTTATCGCCGTATAAAATAGCGCGGCCATCTAAGTGACGTGCAGCACGACCAATGGTTTGAATAATTGAACGCGCTGAGCGTAAAAAGCCTTCTTTATCGGCATCAAGTATGGCTACTAGCGCCACTTCTGGCATATCTAGGCCTTCTCGAAGTAAGTTAATACCCACTAACACATCAAACACGCCCGCACGTAAATCACGAATAATTTCAACCCGTTCAACCGTGTCTATGTCTGAATGTAAGTAACGCACTTTTACGTCGTGCTCACTTAAGTAATCGGTTAAATCCTCAGACATACGTTTGGTCAAAGTGGTTACAAGTACGCGTTCGCCCTTCTCTACACTTTTATAAATTTCTGAAAGTAAGTCATCAACCTGATCGCCCACCGGGCGCACTTCAATAAGTGGGTCAAGCAGCCCAGTTGGACGAATTACTTGCTCTGCTATTGCGCCCACACAACGGTCTAACTCAAAGTCGCCTGGGGTTGCCGATACATAAATTGTTTGTGGTGAAATAGCTTCAAATTCTTCAAAGCGCAGCGGCCTATTATCCATTGCTGAGGGCATTCTGAAGCCATACTCAACTAAGTTTTCTTTACGGCTTCTGTCGCCTTTATACATTGCGCCAATTTGCGATACGGTTACGTGCGATTCATCAATAATCATCAATGCGTCGTCTGGGAGGTAATCAAGTAATGTGGGTGGCGGATCGCCCGGCGTACGGCCCGATAAATAGCGGCTGTAGTTTTCTATACCAGAGCAATAACCTAGCTCCCGCATCATTTCTATATCGTATTGCGTACGCTGTGTTACGCGTTGCTCTTCTACTAATTTATTTGCACTGAGTAACTGGGCTCTTCGATCTTTTAGTTCTTCTTGTATTTTATCGATAGCACCGAGTATTTTTTCACGCGGGGTAACATAGTGTGTTTTTGGATAGATAGTGGTACGTATTATATGCTTTTCGACGGCGCCAGTAAGCGGGTCAAAAATACTTAAACGCTCTATTTCGTCATCAAACATTTCTACGCGAATTGCGAAGGTGCTAGATTCTGCAGGAAATATATCAACCACTTCACCACGTACACGATATGTACCACGGCTAAAATCTATATCGTTGCGGGTGTATTGTATTTCAGCTAGGCGACGTAGCATGTCGCGTTGGTCTACTTTTTCGCCCACTTTTAAAAGTAGCATCATTTTCATGTATGATTTAGGGTCGCCCAAACCATAAATAGCCGATACCGACGCCACAATAATGGTGTCGCGACGCTCAAGCAGTGCTTTGGTCGCACTTAAACGCATTTGTTCTATATGCTCGTTTATTGAGGCGTCTTTTTCAATAAATGTGTCGCTAGATACAACATAGGCTTCTGGCTGGTAGTAATCGTAATACGATACAAAATACTCAACCGCATTTTTAGGGAAAAACTCTTTCATTTCCCCGTATAGCTGCGCGGCAAGCGTTTTATTGTGCGCCATTATTATTGTTGGACGGTTTAAATCGTTAATAATATTAGCCATGGTAAAGGTTTTACCTGTACCGGTGGCACCTAATAAAGTTTGGTGTGCAAGGCCTGCTTCTAATCCTTCACATAGCTGCTTAATCGCTGTGGGCTGATCGCCTGCTGGTTTAAAATGTGATTTTAACTGAAAATGGTCGCTCAATTATTGCACTCCTGTAACGATTCGCCGCTCAGCGCTTCTAGTTTTTTCATAAACCATTTGTATGCCACTATTGCTGTAAATAAGTTACCTAAAGCAGCGCCAATAAATAGCCCTAATAATCCGGCTATTTCGTTGCCTACATAAGCAAATGGTACATAAAATATGAATAACCGAATGACACTTAATACCAATGCGTACATTGGTTTGTGTAAAGCATTAAACGATGAATTTGATAATATGATCACCCCTTGTAAGCCATAACTTAGCGGGATGGTATAAATAAAGAGTTTAATTACATCTATTACAGCTTGTTCTTTACCAAATAATTGGCTTATAACACCTGAAAATGCAATGAGTAATACGTAAATGGCAAATTGCCATACCATCACAAATTTTAGTGTGCCGGTATACGCTTCTTTAACGCGGCATAATTTGCCAGCGCCAAAGTTTTGGCTAACAAATGGCGGTAATGTCATCGATAGCGCAAGCACTAATATACTTGCAATAGATTCTATTCGACTTCCTACCCCAAATGCGGCTACGGCTTCTGGCCCGTGATGCGCAACCATAGCGGTCATTACGGCCATCGCAACGGGTGTAAGCATGTTTGCGCCGGCAGCAGGCAAACCAATTTTTAATATTTTACGAATAGCGCCCGTCACTGTTTGCTTGCCTGCTTTTAGGCTCAACAAGCGTTTTTTAACCGCTAATATATATAAAATAATAACCACAGCAACAGACCATGCAATAACGCTTGCTATGGCCGCGCCTTGAATACCTAACGCTGGTACTGGCCCAAAACCAAATATCAGTATAGGGTCGAGTACGGCGTTTATCAGCCCTGCTCCACCCATTACTATACTTGGCGTTTTTGTATCGCCACTGGCGCGCAGTACCGAGTTACCAATCATTGGGGTTATTAAAAATACACTACCAATAAACCATATATTCATGTATTCGTGTATTAACGGCAATACTTGTGCGCCCGCTCCTAGCAAAGTAAATATGGGGTCAATCAGTAAATACCCAACAGATGACAACACAATAACCAGAACCACACCAACCATTAAAGAAATACTGGCGTCAAAACGCGCTTCATCTATTTTATTACTACCGAGCGCTTTTGCTATTACTGCCGATGTACCGATCCCCAACCCTATTGCTAAGCTAATAACGGTAAAGGTAACCGGAAATGTAAAGCTCACCGCTGCAAGCGGCTCAGTGCCTAGTAAGCTTATAAAAAATGTATCGACAATATTGAACATCATTAGCGTGATCATGCCGAATATCATCGGGATGGTCATCGTCTTTAATGTGGGCAAAATGGGATCGTTTAGTAAATCTGGGCGAGTCTGGGATTTTGAAATTGCGCGCATGAAATAAATAGGCCTCTTTTACTGAACGAATCATTTTAAAGCATCAAGGCAGTTCAAGCCACGGATTTATCACTACAATTGAAGTAATTAAAGAAGTAAAGATTCGAAAAAATAGTAAAACTTAGTTTTTGCATCTTTTTGTTAAAATAGAGCCTAAACACACCAAAAACCAATTAAAACACATTTTTATAACTTTTATTACAAACACCCAGTGATATATGATGCTTTTTTACACAAAGGTACTGCTTGGTTTATCGTTACGAAAAAATTCCCTCATCGAGTTGCATCCATTCAGCATCAAATCATAACCCATTGTTTTATATTGAATTAAAAATAGTGATTTAAAAGCTTGAAATCGTTGTAGCACCCTAAACCATTGGTGCCGATGATGTTCTTAAAGTTTCATAAACAGAGTTATCCACAGAAACCGTGGATAACTCATTCAAACCCGCATTTATAAAGGCTTTGAGAGAGCCTCCATTTTCGGTGATATCCAACCAATTGACCATTTGTTAATTGTGGCATTTTTATAAACTCACGCTAAAAACTGTAGCTCACCAATTTTTCTTCTTAACATAGTTGTACGTTAGGTATAAAAAAACGTTTAATACAAAGTTAAGTTATTGATTGCTCTATTTTTGAACGGATAAAACAAATACTCATCTTATACATAGTGATTAGATCACAATTTAGATCAAAAAATATTTCTGTGAATATACGCATAGGTATATTTTTAGAAAATTAAAACAAAAAACGAATTAAATACGAAAAATATCGCTAAGTAAAAAATGAGTTTTTATGTTTTTGAGTTGTTTTTTAATAACAAGCCACTTTAATACCGTGTTTAATTTAACCAATTTGAAGACTCAGCAATAATAAAAGTCACATTGTTATTCTTAAATTTTTAAAAAAGTAACTTTAATAGAGCTATAAAACACGCAGATCGAACACAAAAACAACGAATAAACCTCTTTTTTCAATTTATGACTTTTATATGTTGACACTTTGCGGCGCGGTCATTAATATTTCGCCCCGTTGAAAGGCAAGACGCTTCCCCCTTAGCTCAGTTGGTTAGAGCGACGGACTGTTAATCCGCAGGTCCCCCGTTCGAGTCGGGGAGGGGGAGCCAAGTTTTTCAACCATAAACGATTCCCCCTTAGCTCAGTTGGTTAGAGCGACGGACTGTTAATCCGCAGGTCCCCCGTTCGAGTCGGGGAGGGGGAGCCAAGTTTATGTTTATGATGTAGTTCCCCCTTAGCTCAGTTGGTTAGAGCGACGGACTGTTAATCCGCAGGTCCCCCGTTCGAGTCGGGGAGGGGGAGCCAAGTTTATGTTTATGATGTAGTTCCCCCTTAGCTCAGTTGGTTAGAGCGACGGACTGTTAATCCGCAGGTCCCCCGTTCGAGTCGGGGAGGGGGAGCCAAGTTTATGTTTATGATGTAGTTCCCCCTTAGCTCAGTTGGTTAGAGCGACGGACTGTTAATCCGCAGGTCCCCCGTTCGAGTCGGGGAGGGGGAGCCAAGTTTATGTTTATGATGTAGTTCCCCCTTAGCTCAGTTGGTTAGAGCGACGGACTGTTAATCCGCAGGTCCCCCGTTCGAGTCGGGGAGGGGGAGCCAAATCATCATAATAATATCACTACTTTAGTTCCCCCTTAGCTCAGTTGGTTAGAGCGACGGACTGTTAATCCGCAGGTCCCCCGTTCGAGTCGGGGAGGGGGAGCCAATTCTAAGAATTTCATAGACATCTCAAGCTAATTCCACTACTCTTCCTTATATAACTAAAGCATTAGTTTATTCCTTAATGCGCTGTACTTAGTTTATCAATCAAGGACTTGATTCCTTCCCTTTTGAATTATTAAAAGACTGAAAACATGGCTGGATTTAAAAAACTTATTTTTATACAAATTATCTCTTGGTTATTGTGTGTTGCAGCAGGAAGCTACTTCATATCTATAAGCTTTGATACTGCGGTAAGTGATGCACAAAAAAGTGCGCAAATTACTGTTACTAAGTATATAAATGACCTTTCTTTAGACGATATTTCTGCTCAAAATTTAAAACAATCAATTGCAGATGGTAATACGTTTTCAAGCTTTACTCTAAGAGATTACCAAGGGGCTGAAATATTTAGCATTAACCCCCCTACCCAATTACCAATGTTTGCTGATTTTGTACTCTCTAACTTTAACTCAGTGCGCCCTCAGTTTGCTGTAAATGACGCCTCAGATATAAAAGTTGAATTTGTACTTAACATTGAGCATTTAGCGTCGCAGCTACAAACGTCCCTTTTTATTGTTATTTTGATTTCTGCCATTTTAGTTATTATTCCAATAATTCTAATGCAATCTATTTTTTACCGTTTAAATAAAAACATAAGTACGACGGTAGCTGACATTATCGATATTTATATCAACCAAAACCAAGTTGATAATGATTTAGAAACAGCATTAGATAGCACCCGATTAAAAAAACTAGGTAAAGATTTAGTTCCTAGCTTTAATCGTTTATCTCACTTTTTGAAAAGTAAAAGTGAAGATATACAAAGCGCTGCATTAAGCATTAAACATGAAGCATATAAAGATGTAATAACTTCGCTTGGTAACCGTAATATGTTTGTTGAGTATTACGAAAAAAATATTGAAAACACTGAGCAAAGTACATTTGGTTCTTTAGCTATGGTTCGTTGTAGCGAACTACAAGCTATAAACCAAAGCCGTGGTTATCAAAAAGGTGATGAGTACGTTAAAGGCGTTGCCGATATTATTAAGCATATAAGTGGTACATACACTGATAGTCAGGTATTTAGATTAAATAGCTCTGACTTTGCTGTAGTACTGCCCCACACCCCTTTAAAAGAAGCAGAACGTTTTGGTGAGAATCTACAATCGCGTTTTACTCAGTATCAACAAAACCAAGAGCTAAGCTCTGTTGCTAACACGGGTATTGTAGGTTACGAAAAAGGTAAGCCTTTAGGTGAGCTACTTTCTGTTGTTGATAACGCGATGAGTATGGCTCAATCAAAACAAGTAAACGCATGGCACGTGCAACGCGAGACCGATTTAGTCAATAACGTTAGTGCAGGTTTTGGTAATCAAAACTGGCGTAAAGTTATTAACGAGGTTATTGAATCTAAGCGTGTACATTTAGTAATGCAAAACATTATGCCGCTTGGTAAAAGTATTAAAGCCTATGCTGAAATACAAGTGCGATTTAAAACAGAAGACAATCAAGTATTGCCTACCGCTTCCTTTCTAGCTATGGCCGAAAAGCTTGGTATGGCAATAGAAATTGATCGCCTGATAATTGACTCCTCCCTTGAAAAAGTGAAAAGCCGTAATTTATCTGAAAAGTTTTTTGGGTTAAATGTTACTGCCTCAAGTGCGCACAACGATCAGTTTGTTATTTGGCTAGAACGCCGCTTATTAAAAGACACGCATATTGCATCTAAACTAGTATTTGAAGTAAGCGAATTTGGCTTACAACAAAATATTAAAGCCAGTAAGCGCTTTATTGATATGGTGCACCGCGTAGGTGCCCGCGTAACAGTTGAACGTTTTGGTGTTGGTTTAACCTCATTTAAGTTTTTCCGCGATTTAAAACCTGATTTTATTAAAATGGATGCAAGTTACACTCGCGGCCTAGAAGACGATAAAAACAATCAGTACTTTATGCGCTTAATGGTCGATTTAGCCCACCGTATTGGTGTTAGCGTATTTGCTGAAGGTGTTGAGAGCCAAGAAGAAAAACATATTATAGAAACTTTATGCTTAGATGGCGTTCAAGGTTATTACATAGAAAAACCTAAAGACATTTAATTAGTTTTCAATTAATACAAAAAAGAGCATTCGTTGCTCTTTTTTGTTTCTGTTATTTGATTAATTCCTTACATCAAGATCACATTAATTTTACAGCCTTATGATCAATATAATCTTCCTTGCGTTTATTTAACTGATAACGACTCGCAAATGTTGTTTATCGGGGCAGAAAAAAGGATAATACGTAGGAGTTTAATAGCGTGAGGCACACATGACAGAATATGTCTTGTTATTGATTGGAACCGTTCTGGTTAATAACTTTGTATTAGTACAATTTTTAGGCTTATGTCCGTTTATGGGCGTATCAGGTAAGCTTGATACGGCGATTGGTATGTCTTTGGCAACCACGTTTGTGCTTACCCTTGCCTCTGTAACTAGCTATTTAGTTAATCAATATATTTTAATCCCTCTGGATATCGCCTTTTTACGCACCATGAGCTTTATTTTAGTGATTGCCGTTGTAGTGCAATTTACCGAAATGGTTGTGCGTAAAACAAGCCCTACTCTATATCGTTTATTAGGCATATTTTTACCGCTGATCACCACTAACTGTGCGGTATTAGGTGTGGCTTTATTAAATATCAAAGAAGATCATTCGTTTTTACAATCTGCAGTGTATGGTTTTGGTGCTGCGGTTGGTTTTTCTTTAGTGCTTGTATTGTTTGCAGCACTACGAGAACGTTTAGCAGCTGCTGACGTTCCTACGCCTTTTAAAGGCGCCTCTATTGCAATGATCACTGCAGGCTTAATGTCGATGGCGTTTATGGGTTTTACTGGATTAGTGAAGTTTTAATATGACCTTGTTTTATGCCTTGATAGCGATTGGTTCGCTAGCACTCATTTTTGGACTTATTTTAGGGTTTGCAGCAATTCGCTTTCGCGTTGAAGGTAACCCTATTGTTGAGCAAATTGATACTATTTTGCCGCAAACTCAATGCGGACAATGTGGCTACCCGGGTTGTCGCCCTTACGCCGAAGCCATAGCCAATGGCGATGAAATAAATAAATGCCCACCGGGCGGCGAATCAACCATGAAAAAGCTTGCCGGCTTAATGGGTGTTGATGAAAAACCACTTGCCGGTGGCGAGCAAGCAGAACCTATAAAAACAGTGGCTTATATTCGCGAAGATGAATGTATTGGCTGTACCAAATGTATTCAAGCCTGCCCGGTTGACGCCATTTTGGGCGCAACTCGTCAAATGCACACTGTGTTAATTGATGAATGTACTGGCTGTGATTTATGTGTTGAGCCTTGCCCTGTAGATTGCATTGATATGCTACCTGTAGCCGAAACTAAACAAAACTGGAAATGGCAGCTAGATGCTATTCCTGTTACACAAATAGATTAGAGGTTTGAGTGGACAAGTTACTTGAACAAATAAAAAAAGGCACCGTGTGGGCATTTCCTGGCGGCATACACCCACCACAACAAAAATCACTCTCTAATAGTGCGAGTATCACTCGCCTACCTTTGCCCGACAAACTCATTGTTGCGCTTAAGCAACACATAGGCGCAAACGGTAAGTTACTTGTAGAAAAAGGCCAACACGTCTTAAAAGGCCAACCACTTACAGCGCCTGCTGCTAACTGGTCGGTACCTGTGCATGCGCCAAGCTCTGGTGTGGTTACTGATATTGCACCTATGCCATCAGCACATCCATCGGCCCTACCTGAACTAAGTGTTATTATTGAACCAGACGGCAAAGACGAATGGGTAGCTCTAAATAAAAATAAAAATCCTGCTGAGCTTAGTCATGATGAGCTGATAAATATTATTCACCAAGCCGGTATTAGCGGTATGGGTGGTGCTGGTTTTCCTACTTATGTAAAAGCGGATACCAAGCAACCTATCGAATTTTTGATTGTAAATGCTGTTGAGTGCGAACCTTATATTACTGCCGATGACGTTTTAATGCGCGAACACGCTAAAGAAGTTATCCAAGGCATTGAAATAATGCAGCAACTTTTAAACCCAACACTGTGCATTGTGGGTATAGAAGATAATAAGCCTGAAGCTATTGCAGCAATGAAGCAAGCAGCTGAGCATAACTCAAAAATCATTATTCAAACGGTGCCAACTATCTATCCATCTGGCGGTGAAAAGCAATTAATTAAATTACTTACTAACCGTGAAGTTCCTAGCATTGGTATTCCTGCCGATATTGGTATTTTAGTGCATAACACCGGGACTTTGTTTGCCGTACAACAAGCCGTTTATGAAGGTAAACCACTCATTGAACGTATAGTTACGGTAACAGGTAACACTATTCATAAGCCTGGGAATGTATGGGCACTACTTGGCACTGAAATAAAGCATTTACTTGATTGCCAAGGTTTCTCGCCTGTACCGCAGCAAAGTGTTGTGATGGGCGGCCCAATGATGGGCTTTACGCTACCCACAGTACGTATTGGCATAGTTAAAACAACTAACTGTATTTTAGCGCCTGATCATAAAGAGCTTGCGGAGCCCGGCCCTGAAAAAGCCTGTATACGTTGTAGCGCCTGTGCTGATGTCTGCCCTGCTTCTTTATTACCACAGCAATTGCAGTGGTTTGCTAAATCAAAAGAGTACGACAAACTACAAGAGCACAATTTATTTGACTGTATTGAATGTGGTGCTTGTGCATATGTGTGCCCAAGTGAAATCCCTCTTGTGCAGTACTACCGTATAGCCAAAGTTGAAATTAAAGAACAACAAGCTGACAAAATTAAAGCCGACAGAGCAAAAGAGCGTTTTGATGCACGAAAAGAGCGTTTAGATCGCGAGCAAGAAGAACGTCAAAACCGCCATAAACGCAAACCTGCCGCTAAATCTGCTGACGAAAAACAAAAAGTAGCAGAGGCACTAGCCCGCGTTAAAAATAAATCAGATAATGGCGATGAAAAATCAGCTGTTGCAGCTGCTATTGCACGCGCTAAAGCTAAAAAGCTAGGCGATCAATCTGCTGAATTAGAACCTGACAACAGCGAAGTAGCAAAAGAGCGCGCACTACGTAAAGAACAAGCGCGTAAATATAAAGAGCAAAAATCTCAAACAGATGAATCGGCCGAGACTGCACCCGTTGATGATAAAAAATCAGCAGTCGCTGCAGCCATTGCTCGCGCTAAAGCTAAAAAGGCAGCACAAGCAGCAAGTGAAGAGCCACAAAACGATGCCCCTGTTGATGATAAAAAGTCAGCGGTAGCTGCGGCCATTGCTCGTGCTAAAGCCAAAAAGGCAGCACAAGCATTAGATAACGCTGAACAAGCAACAAATGAAGAGCCACAAAGCGATGCCCCTGTTGATGATAAAAAAGCAGCGGTAGCTGCGGCCATTGCTAGTGCTAAAGCCAAAAAAGCAGCACAAGCATTAGATTACGCTGAACAAACAGTAAGTGAAGAGCCACAAACTGATGCCCCTGTTGATGACAAAAAAGCAGCCGTAGCGGCGGCCATTGCTCGCGCAAAAGCCAAAAAAGCGGCTAAAGCATTAGAAGACGCTGAGCAGTCCGTGAGTGAAGAGCCACAAACTGATGCCCCTGTTGATGATAAAAAAGCAGCGGTAGCGGCGGCCATTGCTCGCGCTAAAGCCAAAAAGGCAGCACAAGCATTAGATAACGGTGAACAAACAGTAAGTGAAGAGCCACAAACTGATGCCCCTGTTGATGATAAAAAAGCAGCGGTAGCGGCGGCCATTGCTCGCGCTAAAGCCAAAAAAGCGGCTAAAGCATTAGAAGACGCTGAGCAGTCCGTGAGTGAAGAGCCACAAACTGATGCCCCTGTTGATGACAAAAAAGCAGCTAAAGCATTAGAAGAAACCGAGCAAACCGTGAGTGAAGAGCCACAAAGCGCGGCACCCGTTGATGATAAAAAAGCAGCGGTAGCTGCAGCCATAGCTCGTGCTAAAGCTAAAAAAGCGGCTAAAGCACTAGAAGATACCGAACAAACTCAGCCCCAAGAGCTACAAGTTGATAGCGCAGCACCTAAGAGTGCAGAAAGTAACACCGATGACTCATCAGATCTTATTAACGCAGATAAACCTAAATCAGCCGACGATAAGAAAAAAGCCGCCGTGGCTGCTGCAATTGCGAGAGCAAAAGCTAAAAAGTTACAAAAAGAAGGAAATAATCAGTCATGAAATTAACCATGGCCAGTTCGCCGCATAATCACAGCCATAAATCGTTAACGCGATTAATGCTTAGCGTTATTGCTGCGTGTATTCCTGGGCTAATTGCTCAAGTTTTCTTTTTTGGAACAGGTGTACTTATTCAACTGGTACTAGCGCTTGTTGCTGTAAGCGTATTTGAAGCTGCAATAATGCTAATACGAAAGCGCCCTGTTTGGCCTGCATTAAGTGATGGCAGTGCGTGGCTTACTGCCGTGTTATTGGCACTGAGTATTCCACCACTTGCCCCTTGGTGGATAATCGTTATTGGCTGTTTATTTTCTATTGTTATAGTTAAACAGCTTTATGGCGGCCTTGGGTTTAACTTATTCAATCCAGCAATGGCGGCTTATGTACTGCTTTTAGTTTCGTTTCCGGTACAAATGACCGCATGGTTGCCTGTTACCGATTTAATAAATACGCCAATAGGCTTTGCTGATCAGCTAAGGCTAATATTTACCGATTTTACGGCCTCTGGGTTTAGCCTAGATCAAGTACGTGCAGGGGTTGATGGCCTAACAATGGCAACACCGCTGGATACTGTTAAAACAGACATAGCACACGGTTTAACCGTTACCGAAAGCATGCAAAAGCCATTATTTAACGAATGGGCTGGCCTTGGTTGGGTGTGGGTTAACTTAGGCTTTTTAGTGGGTGGTTTATACTTATTAAAAGCAAAAATAATTAACTGGCATATTCCTGTCAGTTTTATCGCAAGTTTAGCTGTATGTAGTGCTATTGGTTATATCGCATCACCTGGTACAGAGCCGGGCACCCTATTTCACTTATTAAGTGGTGCCACTATGATGGGGGCCTTTTTTATAGCAACCGATCCGGTATCTGCAGCAACAACTAACAAAGGGCGCTTAATTTATGGCGCTCTAATTGGCTTACTAATTTATTTAATTCGTACCTTTGGTGGTTTTCCTGATGCCATCGCATTTAGCGTATTATTGATTAATATTGCAGTGCCGCTAATAGACTACTACACACAGCCACGTACTTATGGCCATGGAGCAGTAAAATGATCATTTCGTCAATGGCTAAAAATGGTGCTATTTTAACTGCGTTTGCGTTAGCAACAACGGGCTTAGTTGCCTCTATCAACGCGCTTACTGCCGATAAAATTGCAGAGCAAGAACAACTGCAACTTACTGCGCAGCTACAAGAAGTGCTCGACCCAAAATCGTACGACAATCAATTATCGCAAGATTGCGTAATTATTACTGACGAAAAGCTAGGCCCACACGCAAACCAAGTAATTTACCGTGCTCGTAAAAACAATAAACCAGTCGCTGTTGTTATTAGGCATGTTACGCCAAACGGCTACAGTGGCGATATTAACTTATTAACAGCTGTATTGAGCGATGGCACTATTGCTGGCGTGCGTACGACTAAACACGAAGAAACCCCTGGTTTAGGCGACAAAGTAGAAGTTAAAAAATCACTTTGGATCACAACATTTAAAAGCTTAACGGTTGAAGGCGAAAAAGACGCTCGCTGGGCTGTTAAAAAAGATGGCGGCCAGTTTGATCAATTTACAGGCGCGACCATAACGCCACGTGCTGTTGTGGGCTCTGTTAAAAATGCCGTATTGTTCGCACAAACTAATTTTGATGATATTTTTGCAGCACCTAATGCCGAATGTATGGAGGTAGCTAAATGAGTGAGTTAAAAACATTATACAAAGAAGGTGTGTGGGTAAATAACCCTGCCCTTGTGCAGCTTTTAGGTTTATGTCCACTGCTTGCCGTTACCTCAACTGTAACAAATGCCTTAGGTTTAGGCTTAGCAACTTTACTCGTACTAATAGGCTCTAATGTTACCGTATCAATTGTGCGTAACTGGGTGCCAAAAGATATTCGTATACCTGTATTTGTAATGATCATCGCGGGCTTTGTAACCATAGTTCAATTACTTATGAACGCTTATACCTTTGGTTTATATCAATCATTGGGAATTTTTATTCCGTTGATTGTAACTAACTGCGCCATTATTGGCCGCGCCGAAGCATATGCCTCTAAAAACCCTGTTCATTTATCAGCATTTGACGGCTTAATGATGGGCTTAGGCTTTATGGCTGTACTGTTAGTATTAGGTACTATGCGCGAACTAATCGGCCAAGGTACGCTGTTTGACGGTGCCGACTTATTACTTGGCCCATGGGCACAGAGCTTGCGCATAGAAGTATTTAACTTTGATAACCAATTTTTACTCGCAATTTTACCACCGGGTGCCTTTTTAGGACTTGGGCTGCTTATTGCTGCAAAAAACGTAATTGACGCACAAATAAAATCAAAGCAAATTGCACCGCCAGAGGCTGAAAAAGGCCCTCGAGCACGTGTTACCAGCTTAACTTAAGGGGAAAACGTATTAGAGCAACAATTAGCACTAATACGTTTTAAGTTGCATGAATAAAGAAAAACGTCACCAAATACTGTCGCGCCTGCGCGACGATAATCCGCACCCAGTTACTGAGCTTGAATATTCAAGCCCGTTTGAGTTACTAGTAGCAGTAACACTCTCAGCGCAAGCAACCGATGTAGGCGTTAATAAAGCCACTCGAAAGTTGTTCCCTGTTGCTAATACGCCACAAGCCATTTTAGACTTAGGTCACGATACACTGCGTGATTATATAAAAACCATCGGCTTATTTAATTCTAAAGCTGCCAACGTGTACAAAATGTGCCAAATTTTGGTGGATGAACATAACAGCATCGTGCCAGAAAATCGTGAAGCCCTAGAAGCCCTACCAGGCGTTGGCCGTAAAACCGCTAATGTTGTACTCAATACCGCCTTTGGCTGGCCTGTAATAGCCGTAGATACACATATATTTCGTGTATCTAACCGTACCAAGCTTGCCATGGGTAAAGACGTAGTTGCTGTAGAACAAAAGCTTGAAAAAGTTGTACCAAAAGAATTTAAAGTAGACGTTCACCATTGGTTAATACTGCACGGGCGTTACACCTGCGTAGCGCGTAAACCAAAGTGTGGCAGCTGTATTATTGAAGACTTGTGTGAGTTTAAAGAAAAAACTGATTAGCTCCAAAAGCGCGGCAAGTAGTCGCGAGTTTACCTCGCGCAATAAAGCATAAACCACAAAAGCGCGGCATAAAGCCGCGCCTACAAATACAACGCCAATCCTGTAGTCGCGAGCTTACCTCGCGCAATAAAGCACAAGCCCCAAAATCCTAAGAGCGCGGCATAAATCCACGCCTACAAATACAACGCCAACCCTGTAGTCGCGAGCTTACCTCGCGCAATAAAGCACAAGCCCCAAAATCCCAAAAGCGCGGCAGAAAGCCACGCCTACAAATACAACGCCAACCCTGTAGTCGCGAGTTTACCTCGCGCAATAAAGCACAAGCCCCAAAATCCCAAAAGCGCGGCAGAAAGCCACGCCTACAAATACAACGCCAACCCTGTAGTCGCGAGTTTACCTCGCGCAATAAAGCACAAGCCCCAAAACCCCAAAAGTGCGACATAAAGCCGCGCCTATCAATCCATCTAGATAAAACATTTTTATACGTGAAGGCATGTTAGTGAAATAGAACAATTAATAGAACATTTTCAAAGTATTAATTTCACAAGTCTCAGTCCTTTGGTTATGCTAGTGAGCATTATAAAATTATATTGCGAAACCCTCTATGCTACCTCTACTTCGTATCTTGATAATTGAACAAGACCCAGCCACCTTACAAGGGCTTTCAACTAATCTGTCAAAAACCATTCCTAACTTTGAGCGAGACGATATTCATATCGATATTATTGAATGCCTCGAGCTTAAACACGCGCTGGAATGTGTAGAGGAAGATGGTGATATTCAAGCCGTAGTTCTAAGCTGGGATATGCACAATAAAGTGGGTGAGCGAATGTATAGTCGCTTTATCGAGGATTTAAAAGCAATTCGTCTTGAGTTACCGGTTTATGTTATTGGCGACGACACCAAAGGGCTGGAGATCGTAAACGAATCAGAAGAAATCGAATCCTTCTTTTTTAAAGATGAGGTGATTTCTGACCCAGAAGCGATTTTAGGTTATATGATCAACGATTTTGACGACCGCTCTGAAACGCCATTTTGGACGGCGTATCGTCGTTACGTTGGTGAAGCAAACGACTCTTGGCATACACCGGGTCATAGTGGGGGTTCTAGCTTTAGAAACTCACCTTACATTAAAGATTTTTATCAGTTTTACGGCCGCAATGTATTTGTTGGCGACCTGTCGGTTTCGGTAGACTCGCTAGGTTCATTGTCAGACAGCACCAATACTATTGGTCGCGCTCAAGAATCAGCCGCGGCGACGTTTGAAGTTAAGCACACCTATTTTGTTACAAATGGTTCATCTACCTCAAATAAAATCATCTTGCAGACACTCCTGCGCAAGGGAGATAAAGTAATTGTCGACCGTAATTGCCATAAGTCAGTACACTATGGCATCTTGCAATCAGCTAGTTACCCCATTTATTTGGCGAGTATCTTAAATCCAAAATATGGCATTTTCGCGCCACCGTCGTTGGCCGACATCAAATTAGCAATTGAAAACAATACTGATGCTAAATTACTAGTGCTTACCGGGTGTACTTACGATGGCCTACTTAGCGACCTGAAACAAGTCGTAGATTATGCTCATCAATATGGTATCAAGGTATTTATAGATGAAGCCTGGTTCGCATACTCTTTGTTTCATCCTAGCTTTCGTCATTATTCTGCAATACATGCTGGGGCTGACTACATTACGCATTCGGCGCATAAAGTAGTATCGGCGTTTTCTCAAGCGTCTTATATTCATATTAACGACCCCGATTTTGATGCCGATTTCTTTCGAGAGATTTATAGTATCTACGCGAGTACATCCCCCAAATATCAGCTTATTGCATCGCTTGACGTGTGCCAAAAGCAATTAGAGATGGAAGGCTATAAGCTGCTCAATGCGCTGCTCAATCATGTTGAAGAGTTTAAACAACAGATGGCCTCGCTTAAGCAAATTAAAGTGTTAGCTAAGCAAGACTTTATGGAAATATTCCCGCACTTTAGTGGTGATAACATGGGTCACGACCCATTAAAAATCCTTATTGATATTAGTGAGCTACCTTACTCATTAAAAGATATTCATAAATATCTACTGGATGAGATTGGACTAGAGATAGAAAAATACACACACAGCACCATCTTGGTTTTACTCACGCTTGGCGGCACGCGTTCAAAGATCATTCGTTTGTACAATGCGTTGAAAAAGCTAGACAGCGGTAAGGTAAAACTGTCGAAATCGACACGTAGAGCCCGCTTACCTGAAAATTTACCAGCCATAGACTTGGCGTGTATTCCAAGTGATGCCTTTTATGGCGACCGCGAATCTGTGCCTATCAGTAAAAGCAACAACCGCATTTGTGCAGGTTTAGTTACTCCATATCCACCAGGTATCCCACTTTTAGTACCGGGCCAGCATATCACTGATGACCATATCGAATACTTGCAAGAGTTGGCGAGCCAGGGACTGACGATTCAAGGCAGTTTCGATGGTGAAATTTATGTTCTTAAGGGTAAGGTTAATAAGTAAAGTATTCGCTTAATACTATCTCAATAATGATTACTGGCGGCAGTATCACAAGACATTGCCGCTGTATTGCTGCTTCATTAAATCGACTAATCAAGTAATCCCCAATTAAATATTCACTTTCATTTTAATGTCCCTAATTGCCTTGTGTGGTGGTCAACTAAATTTGGCCATGTATAAATGTATAGAGGTCGTTGAGCAAAAGCTTGATACCAAAAGCATTTAATAAATATCCATCATTAGCTAATACTACATTGGCCTATATCTGAGTGACACGTAAACCGAAGTCTGGAAATTGTATAATCGAAGATTTAGTAAGCTTAAAGATAGAACTGATTAAGCGTTATTTGAAAACTCGATAATATGCTACTTCACATAAGTGTGTTTTAAATAAAAATAGAGATGGAGTGAAAAATTGTTTGGAGTCAGTGGTTTTTCTATGCAAAAAGAAGACTTGCTCCTAAAATAAAAACGCCTAATAAATTATTTCAGACGTTTTTATTCAATTATTTCCCCTATACTCAGACAGGGTAATAGAAATTAAGCAGGTAGTTTTTCTAGCCATACTTTTAACCAAGGCTCGGTTACTGGCCATGGTTCAAAATCTTCACATGCATCTATTTCTAGGCGGTTGCCCACAGGCTTTGCTTGTAAATCGCGTAGTAACTCGTCAAAGCTACGCCCTGCGCCACAAAATGTATCGCCGTAACATCTGTCACCCATTGCAATTACACCAAACGGTTTATCGGTAAGCATTGGGAAAGTGCTATTCATTGCAAAGTATAACCCTGCCAAATTACTCGGTACATCACCTTGGCCTGTTGTGGAGGTAACAATTAAAATATGCGATGCATTTTTTATATCATCAAGTGATGCTTCAGTAATTACTGTTGCAGTATGACCCGCTTGCTCTATTGTGGCTGCAACTTCATCGCTTAAACGCTCTGCACCGCCATTAACGCTGCCTACAAAAATACTAATATGTGCCATTAATAATCCTTTTCTTGCTTTGGCCAACCTAGCTGCTTACATATTTCAAGCATGTCTTCACCTAGTGGCGCTTTAATTGTTATTGATTCATTACTATAAGGGTGCACAAAACTAAGCTCTGTTGCAAATAACATTAAGCGTCTTAGCTCAAAATGATCTCTAAAAAATTGATTATGCTGATTATCACCGTGATTTACATCACCAATAATAGGCAGTGATAAGTGCTTTAAGTGTCTGCGAATTTGATGCTTGCGCCCTGTTTTTGGAAAACACTCAACTAACGAGTAACGCACTGTTGGGTACTTACCAATAGGAATTGGCAATGCAACTTGGCGCAAGCAATTAAACTGGGTTTGCGCTTCTTGCGGTGCTTTGTCTTGATCTGCAAACTTATCGGCTATTTTATCAAGTTCTTCTTTAAGCGGTTTATCTAAAAATACTGACTCTGGCGCAAAGCCGCGCACTAAGGCTAAATAGCGTTTAGCAATAGTACCTTCAATAAATAGCTGGTTCATATCGCGAGCTGCTTCAGAGCTCAGTGCAAACAGCAATACGCCCGACGTAGGTCTATCGAGCCTATGTACTGGAAATACATGCTGCCCTAGTTGGTCGCGCAGCATTTGCATGGCAAACTGGGTTTCGTGTTTATCTAAAAACGAGCGATGCACTAATAAACCTGAAGGCTTATTTATAGCCACATAGTTTTCATCTTGATACAAAATAGTCAGCTCGCCATATTCAACAGGCGCTGGACGCTCACTCATTTGGTTCTCCTAAAAAGGTATCAAGGGCTGTTAGTAATTCAATTATTTCATCGCTCCCTGCTTTACTCACAAGTGTCATTTGCGCCATAGGAGCAATAGCAAAGTTACGAGGCAGTGGTTGTTTATGTGTTATTAATTGCTGTATTTTATTAATAAATACAAATTGTAACCACTGCTCAAACGCCATTGTATCGTGACAAAAAGGAGTATTTGAAAGCAGTGCATCAGCGTCTATTGGCTCACTTTGCCAAAGCGCGTGTTTTTGTAAAAGTGCCGTTAGCTGCACTAAATAAGTTTGGGTTTGCTGGTACATAACCACCCTCTTTTATATATGTAATGCAATTATACCCTGTTCCCTCATAGGCGGCTATGACGTATAATTAACGTAATTTTGCAGTAAAAACAGTTGAGAAAACAATGAGTGATCAAATAGCTACATTAGGTCAGCTTTTAGATGGTGCGGGTACTCAGTGGCGTGCTTTTGATATTGGCAGGCACATTACTAAGCTTGATAAAAAACAATTTTTAGCTATTGAACAAGCTCAAGTGCCTTACCCTTATCCTCTTGCTGGTCATGCTTGGCTCGCTATTCAATTTTGGGATACTAAAGCCAGTAAAGAACCGTATGTATGGTTTTTAAAGTTTCCACTTGATGAGCAAAGTATGCTTGTAAGTGCTAGTCGCGATCACTTTGCTGATATGGTTATTCAAGCGCTAGGCACTGAAATTACAGGTGAGCAAGCCGATGGGAAACTTGATAATAACCCTTATGTTTTTACACCAAACGCAAATAAATTAGCGGCATTTAACGCCCAAGTAAAAGTACTATTAAAACAGCCTGCGTCACAGTATTACGAGCATGCACAGTTATACTTTAGCGGTAAAATTGGTTTTGATAATTGGCAAAGTGTTGCACTGCAGGGTATTGCCGATTTTGCACTACGCTTAGACAGCGATACAAACTTAAGTAATCTGCAAAAAGCATGGGCGCATTTACCTATTGAAGTACTGCAACCACTCAGTGCCATGCTTGAACACGTTGAAATACCAACATCAATGAGTGAGTTACTTGTTGATTACACGCAGGCCGCAATTAGTAATAACGATACAGTAGCTATAACAGCAGCACTAAGATCTGTTTCAAAAGGTCAAGCTCAAGGGTTATGCGCTCAATTAGTTGATACTGTACTAAGCTCACCAGTGAGGCACGACTCTGACGTGTTACTAACAATAGCTGGGCGGTGTTTTAAGCAATTAGAGAACCCTGAACGCTTACATGTATTTATGGATAATTGCGCACATCATCAAAAAATTGAAGAATTGTTTCCAAGTATTTTTGCTGACTTAGTTGCAATACCGACTATTCGCCCGCATTTATTAGGCTTATTACGTAAAGAAAATCGTAGCGAAACCCTCGCGCGTGCAATTGGAAGGTTATTCTCTTAAATGGCAAGTTTATGGACGTTCATACTTATTGGTAGTGTAATTTACTTATTTTGGCTTAACCGAAAGGTTGCTGAAGCGGCGAACGTTCATGCTAAACGTCAAAGTGAGCAATTGCAGGTGCAGTTGATGAGTGTTGCATGCACAAAACGCCGCTTTGGTTTTTTAAAGAACGGCAAGCCAGGCATCAAAAGTGAATTTATATTTGAATTTTCAAGCGATGGTGAAAATGCTTATCAAGGTGTGTTAATTATGGAAAATGAGTTTTTGAAAAGTGTGGTTGTTCCACCGCATAAAATATAAAACTGAATATACTTTAAGAGTATTTGTCTTAAGTTGATAAACTTAATTCAACACAAAAAACTAAGGCGTAACTAAAGTTACGCCCCAATTGGACTGCATCCTGCTAGATATCCATTATCTTAAATCCGTATTATCATCCCCTGAACGAGTAAACAACCTTGTTTACCCTCACATTGCATCCTGCAATATCCATAGCCACCTTGGCAAACCCACGAAATCTATCGTTTGGCTACATACTGTAGCATCATCCCTGGTAATCCTTTTAAGTAGCTCCTGCCACTTTTTGCATCCTGCAATATCCATAGCCATCTTGGCAAACCCACGAAATCTATCGTTTAGCTACATCCCGTAGCATCATCCCTGGTAATCCTTTAAAGTAGCTCCTGCCACTTTTGCATCCTGCAATGTCCACTTGCCATCTTGGCCGTCCTACGTAAACTAACGCTCCTGCTACTTCCTGTAGCGTCATCCGTGATTATCCTAAAGTAACTCCTAGCTACTAAGTGCTTCATGCACTTCCTTATTCTTCCTTGTATCCGTTTTAGCTTGTCCTTTATGCTTCCTGCTAGCGTCCGCTATGTTGCCTATTCCGTATCCTTGGCAGTAACTCAATCATTGAGCTATGTCGTCTTGACGAAGAGAAGTTTAAAGCAATCAGGGGGGAGAAATAGGACTTAACATTAAATAAATAAACGTCACAAAAATGAAAAATAAAAATAAACTTTAAATAACAATAGCTTGAGTTGAAAAAGGCTACTTATTAATAGCCTTTAACTGACAATGCTCACGATAATGTGAGATATATCTCACGGCCTTATGTCCGTTTGGGCGCATTGGCTTACATCATAATTTTAAATAGTTGGCTCAATTATTGATTTAAACAGTAACTCGCCCTCTACTTGGTTAAAAGTAAGGTGTTTAAATGCTTCAAACTTTTCGGTTTTAAAAAATTCAGTGTGTTCTTTACGCGTTACAAATACAGCCATCCCCGTTGACTCAGCGTTACATTTAACTAAATCATCAAGCCCTCGTAGTAAGTAACGACCAAACCCTTGCCCATGAAAATGTGGATCTACGGCAATAAAAGCTAAAAAGTAGTAATTGCCTTTCTCTTTAAGGGCATCTCTAATTGTTTGTTCTTTATCTATTAATTGATTTGTTTGTAAGTAGCCCGCACTCAGCATTAACTTTAAACGCCAGTGCCAATAACGCTGCGCTTGTAATTGGCTATTAGATTCAAATACACACGCTACTGCTTTTAATTTATCGTTGCGGTATAAACCAATTAATGGCTGCTTTTCTTGCCAAAAACTACTGAGTTCTTCGCGAATTAATGATCGTAATTTTTTTTCGTATACTGATTTATTTTCGTCATTGTAGCTAAGCATGTTTTGTAATACAGGATCGTCATGATAAGCCTGATAAATTAGGCTTGCTGCAGTGCTAATATCTTCTGCGGCTAAATACTGTACGCTGAACGTATCAGCTGGCGTGGTTACACTCATTGCATTTCCTTTATTATTTTAGCTGTAGACTGTTTAACTTTATACCTAACTATATACCTAAAATTATTAACCGTAAATTCAGCGAGAGTTTAACTAGCTAGGAGTAGAGTTAATCCTTAGAATAAGTTTTCATTCGTTTAAAGGAGCAATATCATGGATACGACTAAACACGACATCAATACACTATTTGCACAGCTTGGATTACCTAATTCTGATGAACAAATAGATGCATTTATTGCCTCACATGAATTAGAAGACACAACACTACTCCAAGAAGCTTCTTTTTGGGATGAGGCACAACAGCACTTTTTAGCTGAATCGCTTGCACAAGACGGTGATTGGAGTGAAGTAATTGACGAGTTAGATGTACGCATTCGTCAAAGTAAGTAATTTTATTTAATGTACCCTCCCTTATTTATTGCTAACATAGCATCTGCGCAGCATTTATATGCTGCGTATTTATTTTATTAAAGAGTTATATATCTAATGAATTCAGTTGTATTTGATGCAATTAAAGCCCTTCTTGATGAAGGCAAAACCCCTACTGTAGCACTAACTAAAAGCCGTTTGGCGCAACCGGTTCCTATGCCGATGATTATTGCAGCAGTAAGCCAATATAAAAACAATCCTGATTCAATAAATAACTTCATGAGAAACCCACAGCAGTCAGATAGTACTGAGCTTAAAACAAGTCAATTAGATAGAATTGAGCAAAAACTCGATAAACTTCTTGCACTGCTAGAACAAAAATAATTTGAGACTATAAATGTTCGTTGTTGATTTAACTTTTGATTGCTACCAAGACACCACCCTAGAACAAGCCGAACAAGCAATAAATCGCTTAGTAAATGCACTGCGTTTTAATGGTCAAATAATGGGGGAAGAATTTCCAACCGTTTTAAAAGATGGATTTTTTATTACCCGTGTAATGTGCCCTACTGAAGATGCAATGCACCCGCTAAATAACAGCCCATTTGTTAAGCACAGTATCGAAAAGTTACATAGTGCGGGGCTACTTGCGCCAAAAGTAAAAGTGATTGGACAAGATATTCACTCCAACGGCGCTGACTGCTGTAAAGAACCATCAAGTTATATTTTATACACAACCTATGTGCATACGTGTAGCCCGCTTTATTGTGGTGATGACTTTTTGCCTGTGCCGTTATTTCGTATTCCGGCAATTGCTAATGGTGACTATAAAACGCTTATAAAATGGCAAGAAGATTGGCAAGCCTGCGATCAAATTCAAATTAATGGCGCAACCCGTTGTGAGTTTCCGGCACTTGAAGAAATATCGAGTATCCAAAGCGACTTATACAGACGCGGAAAAGACATAACAAAGCGAATTAGTTTTTTAACTAAAAAGCCAACCTATTATTATTTATACCGTGTAGGCGGCGTAGATAAAGCGTCTGAACTTGAACGGAAATGCCCTAGCTGTCATGGCGACTGGAAATTACCTGAGTCGTGGTTTGGGTTATTCGATTTTAGATGTGAGCCGTGTGGCTTAGTGTCTAATATATCGTGGGATTTTCAGTAACAACTTTAGTGAGCGCTTATAATCAGCTTAGTGATAACGCTAAGCTGATTTATTAAACACGTTTTAAACCTCTAATGCCTTTAAAAAAGCATTAATGTTAGGTGCAAGTACATGGTGTGTTTTTTTGCCTACGTGCTCTAAACATACTTCACCAGTGTGCACCAATACACTCACTAGTAAATCATCTTGATCTGTTAAACCAATAAATACCGTTTCTGGCTGCTTGAGCTTGCGTTTCATTAAAACGTGACCCGTTATATTTTGCTGTAACAAATTAAAGTCTTCTTCGTTCCATGCTTGTAGTAATTCAACCTGATGCCCATCAATACTTGCTGAAATGCTTCCACCGTACATATGCCCATATAGCTCGCTAAGCTCTTTTGGAAACTCAAGCTCAAGTGCACTGGCTAAATCATTAAGCGAACCTGCAGGTTGCTGACGCGCGCCCTGCCATTGAATGTTTCCTTGCTCGTCAACCTCACCAACTTCACATAGGCTTGGCCATTGCTCGTCGTGCACAATAAGTGGGTACTTTGCGGTATTTTTCAGGGTATTTTCGCTAAATGTTTGATGAAGTTGTTCTATAAGCAATGCAACAGACATACTGTGAAACTCATTTAAATTAGATATAATGTCCCTATTGTAACTATTTAAGAGCAAACATGACAGATTACAGCAATTCTCCAGACCTTAAAGGTAGCGTATTAGGCCAATCTACTGAGTATGTAGATGTGTACACGCCAAGCTTGCTTTTCCCTATTGCGCGCAAACTAAATCGTGATGCTTTAAATATTGACGAAGCAGAGCTTCCATTTAAAGGCCAAGATATTTGGACAGGTTACGAGCTTTCATGGCTAAACAATAAAGGTAAACCGCAAGTTGCCGTAGCCTTATTTACCTTTGAGTGCCAAAGCAGCCATATTATTGAGTCAAAGTCGTTTAAGCTTTACTTGAATAGCTTTAACCAAACCCGATTTGAAAGCATTGATATAGTAAAACAGCATTTAATTGATGATTTATCAAACGCGGTTAACAGCACTGTCAAAGTGACTTTATATAATCCTGATGATTACAATTGCTTACCGTGTACGGCGCTGCCAGGTGAATGTATTGATGACTTAGATATTGAGATTAATAATTACGATATTGATGCTAATTCACTTAAAGCAAAAAGTGATAACGTAGTTACTGAAACGCTCTACAGCCATTTACTTAAGTCGAACTGTTTAATTACCTCCCAGCCTGACTGGGCAAGTGTGATTATACGATACACAGGCGAGCAAATATGTCGCGAATCGTTACTGCGTTATTTAATTTCGTTCAGAACACATAACGAATTTCATGAGCAGTGTGTTGAACGTATTTATAGCGATTTAACAACACAACTTAATATTAAAGAATTAGAGGTTTACGCGCGTTATACTCGTCGCGGCGGGCTTGATATAAACCCGTATCGCTCTACGCATTATAACGACACGCCATTTGCAGTTAAAATTAATCGTCAGTAGTTTATTTTAAACTGAAATATGGGTATTAAAAAAGGAGCCTAGGCTCCTTTTTACATTTTTTAATTAACTTCGCGCTTAGTGGGTATGGGCATACCACACACATCAACGTAATTATGTGCTTTAACAAACCATGGCTCAACACGGTTTTTACGAGCACTGATTAAGTTTTTAAACACAGATGAGTTTGTTTTCATCACTTTAAATATACTTTTATCGCTTTGTACATCGCCAAGCACTTGTATATTGGTAATTGGGTTAAATGCTTTTCCTTCAGTTGGTGTACGCGCTAAACGATTAAAATGCTCTATACCTTCGAGCACTCGACCAAACACCGTAATGTTTTTATCAAGGTAGCGCGGGCCTTGCCCTATCGTTACAAAAAACTCCGTACTCGCACTATTTATATCGTTATCGCGCGCCATTGCAAACACACCACTACAATGCACTTGCCATGTTTGCGTATGTGCTGAGTTTTGAGCAACTGCAAAGCCGTTTAAAAAGCCAGTAACTGGTGCATATCCGTCGCCATTTAGCTCAGTAATTAAAAGTGGTTTGTTTGTTGTTAAATAAAACTCAGCAGGGACTGTTTTATCTGCCGTTTTAATTAACTTTTTACCCGAGCTGTCCCCGCCTTGCGCTACAAAACCTTCAACAAACCGATAAACGCTAGTATTTTTATAAAACCCTTCTCGCGCTAACTTTTTAATGTTTTGAACGTGCTTTGGGGCAAGCAGTTCATTAAGTTCAATGTACGCATCGCCCGTTGGCAGCGTTATCTTTAAAGTATTTTGAGCGTCCACTACTCGCCAGTCATTATCTGTTGCACTAGCAATTACTTCACTCGCGCTCAATAAAGGTAGCTCTTGATTAGCAACATCATCACCGAGTTGTTGAGCACAACCGCTCAAAAAAACACTAAGCAGAGCTGGCAATATAACTTTTTTCATCGCTTATATCCTTATAATTATTATAGTTTTGGTTATTCCCAATCAAACTTATATAGCACATCAACATTTTGGTATAGGCCGCTTGTTATCTCTATGTATAACTGTGAAAGTAACTGATATCGCACAGCCACTTCACTGAGCGAATCAAATACACCCACGCTATATTTAACTTGCAAACTGGGTGCTACGTAACCTGATATTTCTACTTTGGTGCTATCACCACTACCTGATGAGCTTAAACTTACATCCGACAGCCCAAAGGTTTCACCTACCTTAGAAACAACCCCTTCGCTGCGGCTAACACCTTGAGAGAGTAATAACTGTGTGAGCATCGCATCGCTTGACGAACTTTCTCCATCGCCTAAAGGTTGACCATTAAGTAAATATGCGAGTGCTTGAGCTTGATCCATCGCAGGCTCAGAAAATATTTTAAGCGTTGGTTGTTCAACATTACCCGTGAGCGTAACCCCTGCAATGACACCATTTGCAGTCGTATCGGGATTACGTATTGCTTTAATATTTAAAAATGGTTGTTCAATTGAACCGCTAAAACCTACTTGCCCGGTGCTGATTATTAAATCTTGTCCAAAGGCTAAGTAAGTACCTTCAATTAAGTTAAGCTCACCTGTGGCTATGATTGGCGCACCTTGACTCATTTTTATTGCTAAATCACCCGCAACTTTTGATTCCAAGCCAAACGACTCTACTTTTACATCGTTTTTAACAATCACTTTTAAATCTATGTCGTAATCAAACGGAACTGTTTCTGTGGCCTCAGTTTTTTGATCAACAATAATTTCATCATCGCTAACTTGCACCGCGCCCTCAGG
This sequence comes from Pseudoalteromonas arctica A 37-1-2, assembly GCF_000238395.3. Taxonomy (GTDB): domain Bacteria; phylum Pseudomonadota; class Gammaproteobacteria; order Enterobacterales; family Alteromonadaceae; genus Pseudoalteromonas; species Pseudoalteromonas arctica. The sequence continues at coordinate 1,294,631 of NZ_CP011025.1, read as the reverse complement.
AAGCTCTTCAATCATTATACGACCGTAAGGCACAACTACCTCACCAGCAAGCTTGAGTGCATTATTAGCCAAGCCTATTTTTAAATCCGGCGATACTTTAAAAGTGACCCCTTGCTGCGCACGTACATAAAACTGCTCGCCAACTACCGCAACATTTACAGCAGGCTGCGCACCTTGCCAATCAACGTCACCGGTTAGATTTATTTTACCGCCTTGATTGTCGTTTAAGTTGCCTTTTATTGTGGCTGTTGTTTTATCAAACAATACGTTTATATTTGAGTTTTGCAGCGCTATAGGTAATTGCTCGCCCTCTAAACTAATATCGCTAACATTAAGCTCCCCATTTAATAAAGGATCTTTTAACGTACCTGCTAACGCGACTTTACCGCTAATATCACCTTTTAACTGCTCGAGGGTTTCAAGAAAAGGTTGTAAGTCTGAAAGGAGTATTTTATCAATATTAATGGTGCCATTAAGCGCTTGCGTATTTTGTATATCGTCGATATTAATTTGTGTATTAATTTTGCCTAATACACTTGATTCTAAATTAGCTTCAAGCTTGCCAATTTGAGAATCCGAAAACGCACTAATACTTAATGTTTCGATTGGTAATTTAAAACGATCTTCTTCCGAGGTTAGCACTGCTTCTAAGTCGCTAGAATCGATATTTGCGCGTAATGTTTTAAGCGCGCCGCTTTGCCAATTAAGTGCTACATCGCCAGCTATATTACCGCGAGTACGAATGCTATTAGGTAAAAAGTGCTTAAGCTCCTCAAGTGCTAAATTGCTTAGTTTAGCATTTAGCTGACCGAGATTTTTTGACTGCGCTAAGGTGTCTATGCATAATTTACTTTGCTCAGATGCCCAACAATGTGCACTTACATCAAAGTCGCCACTTTGTGTATTAACCATAATGGCAATATTTTTAGTATTACTAAAACTAAGCTTTTTATCGCTAAGCGTTACATTACTAAGCTCGCCATTCCAAGTGGTATTATTAACTTTGCCATTAACTTCAAGCTCTATACTGCCTTGCTCGGCATCTACAGATGCCGTAAGTTGATGATCTGTTTTGTCGCCGCTAATATCAATTTTAACGCTATTAATTTGCTGTTCGGCCACCAGCGCCGAACCAACACTTACCGAAACATCGGTTTGCCAATCGGCTGCGGTATCTAACTGCCCTTTTACTGATAATTTATTAATGTTTATTTCATCAAAAATAAAGCGATCTAGTATTAGTGCTAAATCAACAGAGGGCGTTAATCTTTCCCCTCTCACTTTTAAATTTGCGTTGCCGTCGGCAGTAAATGGAATATTAGCTTTTTCATCACTTTTTAGCGTTACTTTGCCATCAACCTGCCAAGTATCATCAACTTGCCCGCTTAGTGCTAATTTATTGGTGCCGCTACTTAAATAAAAGCTATCAATATTAGCTTTTAACGTGTTGTCTAGCTTAAAGTTTGAGGCAAATTCTAGTGGCACGTCGTTAAGTAATCCGCTTAACTTTGTATTATTCATTTGTAGCTGCCACTTATCGTCAGCTGCATTAAACGAGCCTTTAAACTGTCCTGAAATATCACTGGTAGCGGCATCAGTTAAATACTGCGCTTTTAAGTTAGCAAGCGTGCCATTAAAGTTAGCCTGTATGCCCTTTTGCCAATCAACATTGGCTTTTATAGTTGCACTGCTTTCGTTCGCTTTAATGCTTAGCGCTTGTAAAGTTGCTTTGGTGAGACTGCCTTTCAATTGGGTATTTAAGTCAACAGCTGGGTACGCACCTAATTGGCTATTCGCCTGAAGGCTAAGCTGATAGTCGTCAGCATTACCTTGTGCGTTAAGGCTTACATTTCGCACTTTAAGCTCATTACTTTGTGCATCAATAAGCCACTGCTTAATTTTGCCATTTAACTCAAACGGATAGTTTTTTTGCTTTAAATTTGCCGTTGCCGTTAAACTAAGCGGATATTGCCCCTGTGTTTCTAAATTTAAGTTTAGATTTGATAAGTCGCCATTCAACTGCAAATTGGCTTGGTGCTCGTCACTTTGTAAAACAACATCCCCTTTCACGGGCAAATTCCCTGCAAGCTCAGCATTAAGATGCGTATTAAGCTGCCACTGTTCATACTTTGCTGAGAATGACTCTAAATTAATAACCGCATCTTCCACACTTAATTGCAGCGAGATGTTTTCAATAACATGTTGGGCTTCGTTTTGCTCAATCGTAATTTTAGCTATTTCAAAGTCTTCAACAACTAAATCAAGTGGCGAAGTAAATTCTATATTAGGCAACGCGGGTAGGTGCGTTAAAGGCGCTTGAGTATTTTGCGCCGTTTGTGTTTTCGCATCTTGTTCTTGCTCTTTTAAGGCAACAAGTATGGTGGGAATATTCAGGCTTTTAACCGTCAGCTTTGAACCCTCTGCTTTTGCTGAGAGTTTAAAGTTATTAACGCTTACGTTTGCACTTGGATGCTCTAGAGTAAATTTATTGATCGCAATGTTTTTTACAGCAATATTAAAAGGTAAGCTGATTTTTTCAAGCGGCTCTGCCGCGGCTTTTTCTTGTGAATCTGCAGTTTTTGGTAATGTTAAATTTATAGATTTAGCACTTAAGTTATCTATACAAATTCCATCGCACTGCCACCAAAACAAATCAATTTTCAATTGTTGTGCATTAAAGTCCAATCCGTTGCTAGCAAAGCGTACATTAAAGGCATCATTATAAATAAAACGGCCATCTTTAATTTCAATATGTAGTCCATCTACCGCTTTGTTTGCACTATAAGCAATAAATTGATTACCGGGTGCGGTAAATAACAAACAAAATAGTGCAACAACTAACGTGACAAAAATAGCACTTACGGCGGCTGTTATCTTTTTTAATACTGACATTAAATTTCTGGCCCTATGGTAATACTTAAACGTGTGCTTTTACTTTCTTTTGTTAATCCCCAAGCGTGGTCTATACGCACAGGGCCAACGGGTGTTAAATAGCGAAAACCAAAACCAGCACCTACTTCAAAATCATCAGAAAAATCATTAGTCGCAGTACCACCATCAACAAATAAAGCTGCTCGCCAATTTTTAGCAAACTGGTAGTTATATTCCATCGTGCCCGATAGTAAATACTTACCACCTATTAGCTCGCCGTCATCGTTCTCAGGCGAAATTGATTGGTACGCAAAACCACGAACGCTTTGATCGCCACCTGCGTAAAAACGAAGTGAAAATGGCACGTTGTTAATATCATCAACAAGCATTGCTCCCACATTCGCTTTTAAAAATACCAAGTGACGGTCAAAATAAGTGCGTAGCCATGCATGTTGCATTTGCACCCTAATCAGATTAGTACTCGAAAGCACATCATCTAAGCCAAACTCAGCAGATATAAGCCACTGCTCTCCCCAATAGGGAGTCGTGCCGCCTTTTGATTTTTTGCGCGCGTAGCTAATGCCAGGCATTAGCATTTCGGTACTTTCTTCGTCTTCATCACCAATACGGTAGGTTTCTTGGTCGCGGCGTAAAAATGCAGTACGCACCCACTTATTTTCAGTCAACCATTGGCGCTGAACTTGCCCTGTTAATATTTCACTGTAAGTGTCGTTTGTGAGCTCATCTTCTAGCTTATAACCGACAGAGAATCGCCATAAATCATCATTAGGATCATCAACCGGAATTGTATAAGCCATGGAAATATCTTGCTGCTTTTGTGCCACATTTAAATTAGTTTCGAGGTAATGGCCGTCTTCTGTGATCCACGGTTTACTCCATTTAAAACGCACCTTGGGCCCTAAGTCAGTACTAAAACCACCGCCAATTTCATAGCTGTTAGCTGGCTTGGGTAATACTTCAACTTTAATCGGTACTTGGCTGTTTTTGCGCGCTGCAATGTCAGCATAAACACGTACACTGGCAAAATAAGGGGTACTTGATAAATCCAAGTTATAGTCAGCAATATGCGTTGATTTATAAGGTTGGCCCTGCGAGAAAGGCGCTATAGAGCGTATGTATTTTTCAGCGGGTGTACTACTGGCAATTTGTATATCGCCAAACTCATACCTAACTCCGGTATCAATTATGAAAGTAATAACAGCACTATTTTTTTTAAGCGATACTTCTAATTTGCGCGCTGGCCACTTAGCATCAAAATAACCTAGCTCTAGTAGCATAGATTCTATTTTTTTATGAGCAGAGTCATATTTACCATGATTTAAAACATCACCTTGCTTTAAGTGATTGCTTTTAATCAATGCCTGTAATTGAGTATCACTTTGACCATCACCGTTTAGCGTAATATTAATTGCTTCTATGCGAGTTGCAGGCCCCCGTTCAACTTTAACAATTAGCTCGCTGTCGTCTTTATCATAAATAACCTCGACGGTCGGGCTATAATAGCCAAGAGCTTTGATGCTATTTTGTACTTGTTTTTGAGCATAACGGCGAAGTGTACGGGTTGGCTTCTCGCCAATTAACTGCTTGAGGTAAAGAGCTACGTTATTTTCTAAATCGCCACTTAACCCTTCAATTTCGTAATCTTCTATGACTTTTTCTGCCGCATAGCTATTTGTCGCAATTAAAGCGCTCACAACACACATGCAACGTAAAAACTTAATAAACAAGTAAATATCCTTACTTTTAATATCTTACAAAAACTAGTTAATTACCCGCATATTAGCATAGCCATAATGAGCAACACATTAACTTAATAACAATCTAACGCGTAAATTTAACTTTGAATAAATATCAGCATAATTAAAATTAGTACGCGTTAAGACAATATTTTAGTTACAATAGTGCCTACGAATAAAAAATTAATTTTAAATGAGTTTTTAATGCAATTCCCTGATGATGATAACGGCCAACTTTTAGCCGAAATAGCCGCTGCTGGCATTGATTTAAATAAAATGCACCAAGTCGATTTTTTTATTTTATTTGAACAAGAAGCCGATGCTGAAAAATTTGCTAAAGAAATAGTCTCTGATGCATTAGTTCAAAATGCTGAGCTTGAAAAATGTAAAGATACTGGCGTTTGGGAAGTTATCACTCAAGTACAAATGGTGCCAGAGCACACCCTTTTAGGCCAAGCTGAGCAATACATTGAAAGTATTGCTAATAGCTTTAATGGATACGGTGATGGCTGGGGATTAATGGACGGTGACGAGGCTTAGTTGCCTTTTAATTGTATTAGTCCAATGTACTCTATCAGTTAAGCTTAGCGGCTTAACTGATTTGCCTTTCTAAAACCCCCTTTATAGTCAAATAGCTTATCAGCCACTTTCCAACCATACTTTTTGCTTTTTCGTGCAATAACAAAATCCGGTGGTACTAATTCAAATTGTGCGTTTACTACTTGCTCTGCAGTTTTAAAATTAATGGGTGTTTGTCCAAGTCCTACTCGTAGACCAAATTGCTTATTAAATATAAATTGCCCGCCTTTATTTGCGAGGTTATATATTTCATCGCAACTTGCACCATCTTCATCAAAATACGTTATTTTAATAAGTTCATCTTTAATTTGAGTTACCGATAACCCACTACATCGAAGCACAAGTGCGTCTTTTAAGTTTAATGCATTACGTAACTTATCATCAGGGTCGGCCATTACCGCGCCACAATCATGGCATTTACGTGCAGCAATATCATTTTGGGCACCGCACTGCTCACACTCTTTAAACCTAAAACGATAATCGCACTGCTCTTTATGCCCATCATCATCTTCTAACAGCCCTTTACAGCGCCTGCCAAAGTGCTCTATTACTTTTCCTGCGGAATCAGTTTTACCCCAAAATATATTCGCAAAACCACAGCCAGGACAAAGTACCTGCACAGGTTCATTATCACTATCGCCTTTTTTATCGCCTACTTCTGGGTGAAATAAATTAAAACCATTGCCAGCATAATCTATTACTAAGCAATCCGTTTTTGATTCAGATAGCCTCAAGCCTCGCCCCACAATTTGTTGATATAAACTAACTGATTCTGTAGGTCTTAAAATAGCTATAAAGTCGACATGTGGCGCATCAAAGCCGGTTGTTAGTACCGATATATTAACTAGATACTTTAATTGCTTAGCTTTAAATTGCTTAATGATTTTATCGCGCTCAGTGTTTGGCGTATCACCTGTTATAAGTGCACTTTGTTGAGCTGGCAAATAGCTTAATATTTCCTGAGCATGCATTACCGTGGCTGCAAAAACCATAACACCTTCACGCTCTTCACTGTATTGAATTACTTGCTGTAATATAGCTTTCGTTGCGCGCTCACTGTTTTTTAAAAGCGCATTCATATCATCAGTCGTATATTGCCCAAATGCATTGCTATCTAAAGACGAAAAATCATAATGGCTAATCGCTGCATCAACTTCGTTTGGCGGCGTTAAATAATTATGTTTGATCATATACCTGAGTGGTAATTCAAAAATACAACTTTTAAACGGGCTTTCTTGAGTACCCTTAACAAAACCATGATAATGGTGGTGGTATATCCACCCCATTCCTAACCGATAAGGTGTTGCTGTTAAACCCAATACTTTTAACTGAGGGTTATACTCTTTTAAACTGTTTATTACTTTACCGTACTGACTTTTTTTATCCCCATTTACCCTGTGGCATTCATCAATAATAAGTAACGAATAATGCTCATTTAATTTATTTAAATTACGAGAAAGTGATTGCACACTGGCAAAGGTTACTTGATGGTTTAATGACTTTTCTTTTAAACCTGCTGAAAATATACTCGCCTCTAAACCAAAACTTTTATATTTTTGCGAATTTTGCTCTACCAACTCTTTGACATGAGCAAGTACTAATATTTTTTGCTTAGCAATACGGGCAAGTTCAGCAATAACAAGGCTTTTACCTGCGCCGGTTGGTAGTACAATAACGGCAGGATCATTACTCTTTCTAAAGTGTAAAACAGTGCGTTCTACGGCTTCTTGCTGGTAAGGTCTTAGTTTATAGCTCATGGGAAAACAAATAGATTTTAATAAGGGGATTTTAGCAAACAATGGATAGAAGTTTTAAACTTTAATTTTATTTAAATAGGCGTTTGATGGAAAAAAACCCTATAAAAATTATTTATAGGGTTTATTTTTTAAGAATTAAGTTAACTCATTAATTAAAATTCAACGCTTAGGTTAGCGAAGAAGCGTCTACCTACAGCATCATAAATCGCTTCATCTCCACCGCTAGCTGAAATATAAGCTGGCGGTAATTTATCCATAAGGTTACGAATACCAAAACCTACACGTGTGTTATCAAATATATGATAATTTGCAGAAATATCATGCGTTATGATTGAACCTACATAACCTGGTTTAAGATCTTCTTCAATATCGCCTTCTGGTGATAAATCAAACCTAGCAGAACGGTCTATATAACGTGAAGTCCAGTTAACAACTAAATCATTGTACTTGTAAACTGCAGAGAACCTAGCTTGCCACTCTGGATCACCCACTTCACCATTTTCTACATTAACTTTATCTGGGCGATTTTGAAATTCGAAATCTTCAAGCTCAATAAGATGATTTACGAAAAGATTAAGTTTTAAGTCACCCTCTAAAGAATAATCAGCCAAATTCATGTTGTAATCAAAATCAGCTTCAATACCACGAGTAGTTGTCGCTGCGGCGTTTAAGTAACCAGAGCGAACCAAAGTGACATCGTTTGTTGTAGGATCACGGTCTATCTGAGAACAAAATGACTGGTCTGGTCCACCTGCAGCATCAACACAGTTATCTGCAATACTTTGTGTTGCAATGAATGAAATCGCATCTTCTATTTCAATATCATAATAATCAACTGTAACAGAGAAATTTTCAAAGAAACTAGGAGTCCATACAACACCCGCCGTAAGTGAAGTTGATGTTTCTGACTCTAAGTCTGGATTACCACCACTAATAACGTCTACGCTAACGTTATCATTTGCTTGGAAATCAGCTGGAATACCTAGTGCAGCACAGTTAGAAGCACGATTTGGGTTATCATCAATATTGTCTGCATCACAAGGATCAGCAACACGACCAAAGCCAGGTGATTGTGGATCAAAGGCTTCTGTAATATTTGGTGCTCTCACTGCTTGACCATATGTACCACGTATACGAACGTCATCGATAGGGCGATATAAAAGACCTACTTTCCAAGCATCAGCATTGCCGGCATGAGAGTAATCGGCTGTTCTATAAGCAGCGTCAAGACTAAGCTCTTTTGCAAAGTCGACATCGGTTAACAAAGGTAAGTTTACTTCAATAAACCCTTCTGTTACATCAAACTCACCATATGCATCCGGAGTGGCGGCACTTGTTAAAAAGCCTGCCTTAGTAAACTCATCTGTTATACTTTCAGAAGTTTCTTCTCTGTACTCAAAACCTGCTGCAAAACCAACTGCACCACCTTGTAGCTCAAAAAATTCACCTGTATCAAAAGTTACACTACCACCAATAAATTCTTGTGTGATTTTATCTGTACGAGTAACGTCCGCTGAGACATAATCTTTTGCCGCATCGGATGCTTGACCGAAACCAAATGCATTGTATGGCGTACAAGCACTAGGGTTTACACCTGCAGGGTCTGTATAGCCCTCTCCTTGCAAACTTTCAACCTGACTTCTACATGCAACTTCACCGGTAGCAGGGTCTATTACAGCGTCAAGTGCAGCTGTTAAGTTACTAGGAATAAGATCGTTAAGTGTTTTACGGCGGTTATCGGTTTGACCATAAACATAATAAAAATCATAGTCAAAATCAGTTTCGCTTAAAGTAAACAACCCTTTAAACCCTGTAACAATTCGGAATAATTCACGTTTGTTATCTGCGCTTCGATTTCCAAGCTCGCCAAAGAATTTAGCCATAGAGATATTGCTAGTGCCTTCATCTAGTAATTGCTGGCGTAGGTCTCTGTCTAAATAAGGATTATCTTCAACATTTATATTAATGTTGCCAAATCGGAAAGAAGGTTGAAATTGCTGTTCAATGTCAGAACGAATAAACTTAAAATCGCTATAAAATGCGTGATCATCTGTAATATTAAAGTTTAGGGTAGAACCAATTGTAATTTTTTCTAGTTCAGGTAATAAATTCTCATATTCTTGGGTATTCGCACAGAATTCACAACCATCAGGAAAATTACCAAAAGCAAAACTACCACTAGCCTCTCTAGCAGGCATAAGCTCAGCAATACCCATATCATTAAATGTATAGATACTTCCATCCGCTCCAAATGGATTGATAACACCATTATCACTAATTCTCTCTGACAATACATTTGGAACTGTTATACGGTCTGGAATACCGTCATTTTCACCTGTATCTAATGGATTATCAACTGTGCCATAGGCATTAGCTTGACGTAAATCAGTACCTAGAACCTGTCTAACTCTATCTTTACCAGCAAAGAATGTAATATTACCTTTCCCACCAGCAATTTCAGTACCGGCAACAATACTAAAGCTATGGTTTTGCGTTCCTACACCTTCTGTTGAATTACCAATAGATGCATTGAATTGAAGACCATCAAAACTCTCTTTTAAAATAACATTCACAACACCTGAAACAGCGTCTGAACCATAGATAGCAGAAGCACCACCTGTAATGATTTCAATTCTCTCAATCAAGGCTGTAGGAATTGCATTTAAATCTACTTGTGACGAACCAGGTGCTCCAGCTACATGGCGTTTACCATTAACAAGAACCAATGTTCTTGCTGCTCCTAAACGCCTTAAATCTGCAGAGCTTACGCCAGCAGCTTCGTTACTATCATTATTTCCAACTAATGTGTCGGTAGAACCAATTGCAGGTAATTCCGCTAAGATGCTTCCTAAATCAGGAGTACCTGCTTTTGCAATATCTTCTGCTGAAATAGTAACAATCGGAGCAGGTTGAGAAAGACTGGCTTTACTTATGCGTGAACCAGTTACTTGAATACGTTCTACTTTTTCAGCTTCTTCATCAGCAGCCATTGCGTTTACAGAAAAAACAGCTGTTGATGCTGCACCAAAAGCAATCGCTAAGCGAACCGCCTTTGAGATTTTATTGTTTAACATTTGATTCTCCCTAGAACACTATTTTATTGTTTTGTTTTTTACAACGAGAGCTACTTTTTCTATGTAGCACCCGCTTCTTTTTGAATAATAATCCTATTTCGACCATTAGGTCAACAAATCTTAAACATATAAAACAACTTCTATTTACAAATGTTTACATTCCGTTTGTTTTCTATGTTTTTAATACTCAAAAAGTAAATAATAAGCATTTCATTCATTGCCTTAAATTTATTTTGAGTTAGAGCTATACACAGACTATAAAAGTCTAGCCAAATTTAGTTGGCCACTCATTACAGTACTTTTATTTGCGCCAGGAGGGAGGTGATTCTAACAGCCGTTTTACTTGTCGTTCTGAATTGTAAAGCAATGCGTTCTACGGCTTTTTGCTGGTAAGGTCTAAGTTTATAGCTAATGGGGAAAAATAGATTTTAATAAAGGGATTTGAGCAAATTACTGCTATGACATTTAGACTTAATTATATTTTATTGAGGGGTAAATAAAAAAGAGAAGCCGAGGCTTCTCTTATATTTAGCTTTAAGCTAAAAACTTTTCAAGTTCAACACCTTCAAATGCTTTAGGACGACGGCCACGGCCAGTCCACTCAATAGTCTCACCATTAAGTTCCATACGGTACTTAGGCTTAACTTTAGTACGTTTGTCAGATGCTCCATCTTGTAAATCTTCTAGCGTAAGTCCTTTTTCTTTTAAAAGATCCAAAACTTCCTGTTTCGCTTTTTGCTGCTGGGTATATTTTGAAATTGCATCATTGATAAGCTGTTGAGCTTTTTCAAGATCCGTTAATGATGCTGTTTTAATAAAAGATCGGACTTCTTTCATCTATATCTCGCTAAATTATATGATTGGATTTATTTAAATATTCATTTTAAGTATAAGGGTATTTTACGAAGAAAACTATTCACCTAAAAATAAAGAGTAAAAGAAACCTATCTTTGTATAAAATCTAGCTAATTAAACTTTTTATAAGCCCATAAATGAAATAGCTTCTATCTAGCTTCATTTAATTACAACATGCTTCATCCAAGTAAGTACTGTAAATTTATTTCCCCAGCTTTATTTCCGAAAAGTAATTTCCTTTACAGGCTATAATTAGCTGTATCATTGAAGTGTAGGCTTCTAAGTTAAAATACCACTAACGGCTTTAGAAGAGATCCTAAAGAGTCCTAGGTATAGCACAATACGGCCTAAAGAATATGATTCAGTAACAGACATAAAAAATGCCACTTGATTTTATACAAGTGGCATTATTAAAGTACTAACGGGCTTTTTAAGCCTCAAATTTAGTACTTAGAGTTAAAAACTCTGAGTATAACGGAAGTACAATAAGCGGCCAATATCAAAACCACCATAATAAGAATAAGCCGAACTAGGGCCTGAATACATTATAGGACCCTGCTTATCAAATACATTGTTTGCACCAACTGATAATGTTGATTCCCACGGTGTATTATAACTCACTTGTAGGTCATTAAACGTAGTTGAACCAACCTTGTTCTTCGGTGTAACAGCGCCATTAGTCCACTCACGTTGGAAATCTGGATTACTACATCTGTCGTCAAAGTAACAATCTTCACGCATTGATGAGAAGTAACGTATACCCCAGTTAGCACTAAAGTCACCATATGACCAATTCAGTCCTACACTAGAACGAATTCTGAAGACATCTTCATGCCCAACAGCTGACTCTACTTTCGCACTTGCCTCATTTGATGATTTTGAATCATACTTAAGTAAATAAGTACTATCCATTGTAGTTCTAAAATCACCAAATTCAGTTTCAAATGCATAAGCTAAAGCAAGGTCAATACCTGATGTTTCAGTAAAACCTGCATTACGGGTACCATAAGTTAAATCATTTACAATAGAGTTGTTTGCATCACGGGAGAACATAGCACAACGTGACTCGTCTCCACCAATGTAACAATCTTTTAAAATATCATTAGGAGTGTCAGACACAACAGTGTCAGTTATCTTAATACTCCACCAATCAAGAATGATATCTAAGTTTTCAATGTAGCTTGGGTTGTATACAAAACCAATTGTTTTACTAACTGATTCTTCTGGTTGTAAGAACTCATTTGAACCACTATTAAACGGAACAGGTGTTTGCGCAGCCGGACCTGTTGTTGGTACAAACCCTTGTTCTAATTGACGGTAATTTGCTGGGACATCTTGTAAACAGCGTGCAGAACCTGCAGCAGTACCATAAACAGAATCACACGGATCTATAAACCCTGTGGTAAACGTTTGAGAACTACCACCATATAAATCATTTATTGTAGGAGCACGAAAGCCTTCTGACCAAGTACTACGAACTAATAAGTCATCAATTGGTCGCCACTCGATACCCACCTTACTATTGGTTGTATCACCAAAAGTACTGTAGTCAGAATAACGAGTTGCTAAATTGATGCTTAACGACTTTGCGCCTGCCACATCTGATAGAATTGGTATATTTAATTCACCATACGCTTCTGTTACATCATATTCACCGCCTGTTGGACCTGAAGCAAGCGTTGTACTTTCGCCTAATTGAGCAAGAGCATCAGGGGTATACTGCCCCGTTTCTTCACGGTGCTCAGCACCTAAAGCGAAAGTTAAACCACCTGCAGGTAACTCAGCAATCAAACCACTGATGTTAGCAAAATACATTGTTGTTTTAGTTTCACCGCGATAGTGAAGTGTTGGGTACAAAAAGGCTTGTACATTAGGATCCGCTAATGAATTTTCTACCGACCCAGCACCAAAGCCTGCTAATGGGTTCCAAGCTGTACATTCTGCAGTTGAGATAGGGTTCGCTTCAGTGCCACATTGTACTTGACCTGATGAATTTAAAAACGATGGACCTGTCGCGGCTTCAATTGCTGGCTTATAAAAATCACCATTACTAACTTGAAGCGATGAACTTTTACTATAAACTCCGCCTATATCCCAATCGAAATAACGATCAGCTATTTCAAATGAACCTTCAAGAGCAGCGGTAAAACGTAAAGTATCTTGGTTACTATCTGTTACACGAGGGACCTCCCAACCACGGCGAGTAAATGAAACATCTTCACCAACAGGGTTAAAATGGCTATCTCCACTAAGTACAATACCATCAGCAGCTGACTGGTATGGGTAACCTGCAATTTGTCTAGTGGCTTCACGTTCACTGTAACCAATATCACTACTAAAGTTAATATCATCGGTTAGTGCGTAGTTTGAACTAATGTAAATAGAGCGCGCGCTAATAGGAGTTTCTAAATGCATCTGTTGTTGTGCAACACTTGAACCGTTTTCATATGTCTGAGGCTCGAAATCATCAATAGAAGAAGCATCACCAGGACGCTTGGCAACAAACCATTGATCATCATAGTTAAAACGGCCATATTGACCAACTAAAGTACGGTTATTTGTGATATCGTAGCCTGGGTATGAAACCTCAGAGAATGGGCGATCTTTAGCCCAAACATCACCCTCATCACGCCACTCAGCGCCTAAAGTTATAGAGCCACGAGCACCTGTTATGCCGGTAACCATACTAATATTTTTCTTTTCACCATCGCCTTCGTCGTACTCACCACCGTAAACGGTAAACTCAAGCCCTTCGAAATTTTTTCGAGTGATTATATTTACAACACCGGCCATAGCATCAGAGCCATACATAGCTGATGCACCGTCTTTTAATACGTCAATACGCTCAACCATTCCCATAGGAATAGCTGATAAATCTTGATAACCAGAGGTAGTAATACCTAGGCGCTTACCATTGATAAGTACTAATGTTCGACCCGTACCTAAATTACGTAGATTCACATAGTTACCACCAACATTCTCACCAGAAGAAAGAGGTTCTGAGCGACTTATTGGCGGCGAACCTGCCGCTGACATATTTTCAAGAAGGTCAATAACTGAAGTGAAACCTTGATTTGCGATATCTTCACGGCTAATTGTCTGAATCGGTTGTGCAGTCTCAAGGTCGGTTGAACGAATTCGTGAACCGGTAACTTGAATACGCTCTACTTTTTCAACGCCTTCGTCAGCAGCTATCGAGTTTGCAGAAAATACAGCTGTAGATGCTGCACCAAAAGCAATCGCTAAGCGAACAGCTTTTGAAACTTGATTATTTAACATTGGATTCTCCCTAGAATACTATTTTAATTATTTTGTTTTCAAAACGGCCTGTAATTAATCACAGTACCTGTTTCGATTTGAATAGTAGTCCCAACCCAACCAAAAGGTCAACACTTGGCTAACTAAAAAAATGCCTTTAGTTACAATAAGTTAAAGTAACAAAAAATAAACACAATGCAAA